>NZ_JAKRFY010000004.1:0-299051 GCF_022347805.1 Pseudoalteromonas sp. Of7M-16
TGACGTCAGCCAGTCAGCAGCTATCCAACTTGGATTTAAGTGCCCTCAATGATGGTACATTGACTTTATCTGTGACCTTAACGGATACCGCGGGCAATGGGGCCACAGCAGTGACTGCCAGCAGTACGTTAGATACTACAAGTCCAACGGTAACGACGTTCAGCGCATCTGATCCTACGCTGAAAGTCGGAGAAACGGCGACTGTTTCAATTACATTAAGCGAATCCAGCAGTGACTTTTCTGTCGAAGATATCAGTGTGTCTGGTGGCGCCCTAAGTAATTTTTCGGCAAGTTCTGGTACGCAATATAGTGTTGTATTTACACCCAATGAAAATACAGAAACCAATGCTACGTTAGACATTAATGCGAGTAAATTTACAGACAGTGCAGGTAATGCCAATACCGCAGCCCAGCAACTAACCTTGAGTGTTGATACCAGTGTTCCAAGTGGGCATGCAGTAGATATCGACCAGACATTGATCAACCGTGATAATGAATCAGCATTGAGTTTTACGTTAACTGGTTTAGAGGGAACAGGCTCATTTACCTACACCGTTACAGACTCAAATAATCAGTTTGTTACGGGCAATGGGAATATTAATGCTGCTACTGCTCAGGTATCCGCGGTTAATGTCAGTAACTTAGCAGAAGGTACTTTGACGTTAGCAGTTATAATCACAGATGCGGCAGGAAATAGTGCTAGCCTTATCTCTGATACAGTCACCAAGAAATACAACGTGGCACCAACGCTTAGTGGGGAGCCTGCGAATACCATTGCACAAGGACAAGCATATAATTTTATCCCTACTCTGGTTGATTCTGATGAACAAGATACACATACCTACAGCGTCACAAATCTACCCAATTGGCTAACCTTCAATACGAGCACAGGAGCTCTTTCTGGCACCCCAGCGGATTCAGATGTAGGTCAGTACAATAGTATTTTGATCTCCGTGAGTGATGGAACGGACACAGCCTTCTTAATGAGCTTTAATCTTGAAGTAACTAATGTCAATGATGCACCGAACGGTACTGCCTTTAGCTTCTCAACAGAGGAAGCGGGGCTGCTAAGTATCAGTGCGCAAGCGGGTTTATTGAGTACCGCAACCGATGACGATACTGATAGTGGTGATACATTATCAGTAGAGCAAGTTTCAGCGCCGTCCTTTGGTCAGTTAACGCTAAATGTGGACGGTAGCTTTACTTACCAACATGATGGCAGCGAAAACCACACAGATCAGTTTACTTATCGGGTCAAAGACGCATCCAATGCCGTGTCTGATACTTATACCGTGTCAATCACTGTGACGCCTGTTGCCGACTCGCCTACGGCGGTCAATGATGTGCTCACCGTAACAGAAGACAATTCAGGAAACATAAACCTGCTGGCCAATGACAGCGATCCAGAGCAGGATATCGTAGCATCCTCAGCGACCGTGATCACAGCTCCAACAAAAGGTACTGTGTCGATATTAAATGGGGTTGCGACATATTCACCAAATAACAATGAGAATGGCAGTGACTCGTTTACATATTCAGTCAAAGATGCCCAGCAAAATACCTCTAATACTGCAACGGTATCGGTGACTATTACCGCGCAAAATGATCTGCCTGTGGCAAAAGAGTTAGTGATTAATACCTCGGAAGATACTCATTCAGATCCGCTTCAAGTGCGTGCTCAAACGACGGATATCGAAGATGGTATGCCAACAGGTGATCTAGCAATTGCATCACAACCTACCAAAGGTGCCGTAGTAATAGATCAACAGCAAGGGACGTTTACTTATCAACCGAACGCAAATCAAACGGGTACTGATAGTTTTACGTATACAGTGGCAGATAGTACAGGCGGTATATCTGCACCAATGACCGTTACGGTCAACATAGGTGCAATAAATGATCAGCCGGTAGCACTTGGAGATAGCGTAACTACCGACGAGGATGTCAGCACCACGTTGTCAATTCTATCCAATGATAGTGATGTTGAAGATCAAGGCTTTAATGGCGCTAACATAACACTTGAAGATCAAGGGAATGGCGCTGGAAACTACGCTAAAGCAATGGTTACGATTCAAGCGGATGGGCAGTTAAATATCGCACCTGTCGCTGATCAAAACGGTGTATTTACGTTTAATTATACACTGACCGATAGTGAAGGGTTGATGTCTGATCCGGCGACAGTCAGCGTGACGCTTACACCGGTCAATGATGCGCCAGTCGCGAATGACAATACGGCGAGTTTACAAGAAGAAGGGTCTTTTGAAGTCAATGTTCTGGGTAACGATACTGATGTCGATGACAATGATAGCTTTGATTTATCCAGTGTTACGGTCATTGACCAACCTCAATTCGGTCAGGTAGTTGTAAACGCACAAGGTGCTATTGTCTATACGCCAAATGAGCATTACTTTGGCGATGATTCATTTACTTATACAGTCCAAGATGCTGCGGGAGCTATATCAAATAAGGCGACGGTCACTATGACGGTGACCCCTGTTAATGACGCTCCAGTGGCGCAGGCTCAAGCGCTTAGTTTAGATGAAGATGCCAGTTTAGGTGTGACGTTAAATGCCACAGATCAAGAGAATGATTCGCTGAGTTACCGTGTGTTGACGGGAGTCTCTCATGGCACACTAGTCCAGCAGTCAAATACGACTTGGTTATATACCCCAACGTCAGATTTTAACGGCAGTGATAGTTTTACCTTTGTAGCTAATGATGGCACCGACGACTCTCAAGCCGCAAATGTGTCTTTGACCGTAACCCCAGTTAATGATCAACCGACAGTGACAGGTCAACAAGTTAGCGTCGATGAAGAAAGCACCGTTGCTATCACTTTGAGTGCTCAGGATATCGACAATGACAGCTTGACCTACCAAGTTGTAGACCAACCAACTAGGGGCACTTACTCACTAAGTGGCAGTGTTGTTACCTATACGGGTAATCAAGACGACTTTGGTGCGGACAGCTTTACGTTTAAAGTGAATGACGGACAAGTTGACTCAGACCTTGCGACAGTCAATATCACCATTAATAACATTAATGATGCACCGGAAATTTCAGGTACGCCGAGTGAACAGATAGATGAAGACAGCACATATACCTTTGTACCAAATGTGGACGACAAAGATGGCGATACCCTGTCATTTACGATTGAAAATAGACCAAATTGGCTTAATTTTAATACCACAACGGGAGCTTTGACTGGTACGCCAGAGAATAGCCATGTTGGGGTGTATAACAATATTGTGATCAGCGTATCTGATGGTGAGCTTACAACCTCATTGGTCGCGTTTTCTATAACAGTCAGTAATACCAACGATGCACCTACGATTGGCGGTATACCCTCAACCTCTGTAGACGAAGACAGCGCGTATAGCTTTACACCTGTCGCGGCAGATATTGATGGCGACACGTTGAGTTTTAGTATTCAAAATGCGCCTCCTTGGGCTAGTTTTGACTCTTCAACAGGCGCACTTACTGGTACACCCCAAGATCCTGATGTCGGCAATTACACAAACATTACTGTGTCAGTGAGTGATGGCCAAGTGTCAGCGACATTGGCGGCCTTTGACATCGCGGTCAACAATACTAATGACGCACCTGTTGGCCTTAACCGTGGTTTTAACGTCAATGAAGGGGGATCATTGGCTGTTGATGCTAACAACGGCTTGCTCAGCAGTAGCTTTGTGTTCGACGACGACCTTGATAGCGCCGATTTTGTGTCGATTGTTGATATCAGCCAGCCATCTTTCGGCACACTAACTGTCAGTGCAGATGGTAGCTTTACATATCAGCATGATGATAGCGAAACACAAAGCGATAATTTCACTTACCGAATTCAAGACAGTTTTGGGGCACAGTCTAATGTTGTCACCGCAAATATTTCAATTACGCCGATTTCTGAAGCACCTATCGTGCAAGACGACAATGCGCAAACGAGTGAAGACACGGCGGTTACCATCAACTTGCTGGACAATGATTCGGATCCCGAAGGAGACATAGTGGCCTCTTCGGCAATCGTGGTTGATCAGCCAGCAATGGGTACTGTTTCAATCGAAAATGGTGTAGCGACTTACACGCCCAACTTAGATGTAAATGGCTCCGACCTATTTACCTATATTGTATCTGATCAAACATCAAATAACTCGGAGAAAGCGACGGTATCTATCGTGATTTCCCCCGTAAATGATAGACCTCAGGTACAGGCGCTCAATGCAAATATTGAAGAAGATGCGCAGCAAACAAGTATCAATGTAAGAGCATTTGCCACAGATATTGAAGATGGTATTCCCACAGGCGAGATAGCATTGGTAGCTCAGCCTGTCAAAGGAAGTGCAGTAGTTAACAGCTCAGCAGGAGCCATAGATTATACGCCGTTTGAAGATGAAGAAGGCTCCGACAGCTTGTCTTACACCATTGCTGATAGCAATGGTGCAGTATCTGAACTGGGCATTGTCTCTATCAATATTGGTGAAGTGAACGATGCGCCAATTGCGGCTGACGACAGTGTCAATACACGAGAAGATACCCAAGTTATTCTCGATGTATTGAGCAACGATAATGACGTCGAGGACGACGGTTTTAATGGCGCGAATATCACGTTGCAAAATGGCGGAACGTTTGATTTTGCAACCGTATCAATATTGGCTGACGGTCGCTTGCAAATCGACCCTGCACAGGATCAAAATGGTCAGTTCAATTTCACTTATACGTTAACTGACAGTGAAGGGTTAAGTTCTTTGCCAGCCTCCGTCGCACTCACAATAAATGCGGTCAATGATGCACCAGTTGCCAATGACGATATTGCTGCACTTGATGAAGAGGGGGTTTTTGCTGTCAATGTATTGGGTAATGATGTGGATGTAGATGGCAGCAGCGAACTTGATGTATCAACGGTGACCGTGATTACGCCGCCGACAAAGGGACAAACAACCATAGATGGAATGGGGCGTATCGTCTACAGCGCCAGCTCTAATGAAGTGGGGAGTGATAGCTTCACTTATACCGTGAGGGATATGGCTGGGGCATTGTCGAATGTCGCGACAGTGGTAATGACCATAGACAATATAAATGATGCGCCTCAGGCTCAAGATGATAACTATGGTGAAGAAACTTTTGATGAGGCTGCGGGAACATACCGCTTAGCTGTTTTGAATAACGACAGTGATGTAGACATTGGCGACTCACTTGCATTACTGAGTGCACAAGCGTCAGTGGGCAGCGTACAGGTACAAGGAAGTGAACTGATCTATACACCTGAGGATTCGTTTAATGGTGTCGTTATCATTGAGTATGTAATTAAAGATGAAGCAGGTGAAATTAGTCGTGCGGTCGCCGAGCTAACGGTAAATAGAAATGATGCGCAGGGCACGCCACCATCAATCACTGTGCCAGCTGATGTGACTATAGATGCGACAGCATTATTTACAAAAGTGAATTTAGGCAATGCGACAGCAACCGACAGCAACGGCAACGTCATTGGCGTGTCATTAGTCGACAATAATTTACTGTTTCCTCCTGGTAGACACATAGCGACTTGGCGAGCTGAAGACAGCAATGGCCTGAGTACATTTGCAACTCAGAACGTACTGGTCAACCCGCTTATCTCTTTGGCTAAAGATGCTCAGCTTTCGGAAGGACAGAGCTTTACATTAGGTGTGTACTTAAATGGTGAGGCAGCTCGATACCCTGTCCAAGTGCCTTTTACTGTCTCTGGCACAGCTAATAGCTCAGATCATACTTTGTCTAGTGGCTCGGTCACAATTGAATCAGGAATTGAAGGGCATATCACATTCAGCATATTTGAAGACGGGCAAAGTGAAGGTAACGAATCTATCATAGTTACCTTAGATGATACCTTGAACAGAGGCGCCAAGTTCACAACGCAAATCACCATCGTCGAGGACAATGTAGCGCCTGATATTGAGTTAAGTGCCCTTCAAAATAATGAATTACGCACCACGGTAACGGCGAATGAACAATTGGTGACCATTACTGCACAGGTCACAGATCCTAACTTGGGCGATACAGTGACATTGCTTTGGGAGCCTTTAAATTCTGAATTGCAAAATATCAGCACTGTTACTGATGAATTTGTCTTTTCGCCACAAGCTTTGACAACAGGTGTATATGGGATCTCGATTACTGCAACGGACAATGGAGAGCCAAGCCTCTCCAACACTGCTCAAATATATCTAGAAGTAGTGCCGGAATTGGCTGTCTTGACTGCCCAAGACACAGATGGAGATCTAATTCCGGACAATGAGGAAGGTCATACAGATTCGGACAATGATGGTATTCCCGACTATCAGGATGCGATCACCGATTGCAATGTAATGCAGGAGCAAGTTACAGAGTCTTCGCAATTTTTAATTGAGGGCGAACCTGGTGTATGTATCCGAAAAGGGGTAACAATTGCACAAAATAGTACTGGCGGAGTACAGCTTTTACCTGAAGAGATTCAAGAGGATACAGGTGCGATAAATATTGGTGGATTGTTTGACTTTATCGCAGTGGGACTGCCGCAAGCAGGAGATAGCTACAGTATTGTTATTCCTCAGCGTAATCCGATACCTGTCAATGCGGTATACCGCAAGCTCAAAGGTGAACAGTGGGTCGATTTTGCAGTTGATGAGCAAAATAAAATATTTTCTTCGCTTGGAGAGCCTGGTTATTGTGCTCCTCCTGGTAATGATGTGTGGCAGGAAGGCTTAGCTGAAGGGCACTGGTGTGTAAAACTGCAAATTGTGGATGGTGGTCCAAACGATGATGATGGGATCGCAAATGGCAGTATTATTGATCCAGGTGGCGTTGCAGTAATTAACACAGGTAATAACTTGCCAGTTGCAATATCTGATGAAATAACAGTTGGTGCTGGTCAGGCAATTCAGATTGATGTTTTGGCAAACGATTCAGATGTTGATGGCGATACTTTGACTATTACAAGTGCAACGGTCGACTTTGGTGTTGTGGTAATAGAAGACAATAAGCTGACCTATATGCCGCCACTGACTTTTGTAGGGTTAGCTACTATCCAATACAGTATTACTGACGGTCAAGGTGGTACTACAAGTAGTATTGCCACCGTGAATCTAGCTGTGAACTCTGCACCGACTACTAAACTAGATCAAGCTTCGACAACCGACAAAGCTGCGATCACAATTAATGTGCTAGATAACGACTTTGATGCGGATGGTGATGCATTTTCTATCATAGAAGCTGTTGCGCAAAATGGCTCCGTGAGTGTTAATGATGATGGTACTATCACATATACACCTAGATCAGGTTACGAAGGTGTCGATATCGTCACTTACACAGTAGTAGATGGCAAGGGGGCAATATCACAAGGAATAGCGCAGGTGACGGTAACTGCGTATAAATCCGTTAATATTGAAAATAAATCGTCAGGTAGCCTAGGAGGGGGACTAATAGTGATACTTTCTGCATTAGTAATACGAAGACGAAAAACCATACTGCCTAGCTTTGCTTTGATCTCGATGAGTTGTTTACTTCCAGGCACTGCTTATGCGGACACTTGGACGTTAAAGGGCACTTTAGGAGAAGCGCAAGCCAGTGAGAGGGTTCACAACAATAACTCAGGCTTACAAGTAAAAAACATCGACGATACAAGTTCGTCATGGTCCGTTAGTAGCTATTTCGAATTATTGCCTAATTGGCATGTTGGTATTGGGTATGTCGACTTGGGACAAGGTCGAGTTGATTTTGAAGGGGCAAGTCTGACACCCGGAGAAGCGCATACTGCGGTATCACGAATAGCGCCTGTGCTGCCTGAGGGCTTCACTGTGCAAGTAAACTATGATTTATTTACATGGCATAGTATTAAAAGCGAAGTATTTGTTGGTGCATTTGACTGGGAATATAAAATAACCAGTACGCGTGATAATCGATTTTTGCAAAGCTATGAGGCGAGTGAAACGAACGCATTTGCGGGTGCCGAGCTGGGTTATCAAATTAGTGAGCACTTTGAAGCGGGCATTCAATATCGCCACTTTGATATAAGTGAAAATAAAATCAATGAATTTTCGCTATTTCTTGGCGTGCAATTCTAAACAAGTGAGACAGATAGGAGCAACAAGCTTGGTTGCTCCTAAGATCAATCTAACTATCATTAATTGGCATTGCTAAAAACTGCTCCAGCAGAGGTGGCGGTGTGTCAACTTATCTCTATACCTTGTTAAAAATTTATTATCTCAGCAATGTACTTCTAGTTTTCTCGGCGCAAAGCAATGGGATATAAAGGCACTTCCGCTTAATGTCTCGGATTAAATAGCATTTTTGAAATCCCTAGCTTTAATTAGAGGGATTTTTAACCAGTTTTAAATTACATTTTCAATTCCACTCTTTATTAGATAAGTGACAACAAAGCTATAGTTTAAATGTTGTATCTGAAATGTTATTAATTTGTTTGTTTTATTTGGTTTTTAAAAGATTAAGCATGCTTATTGGGTTGTTTATTAATTTTTTTATGGTTTTTCCTGTTTTTGTTTTGGTAATGAAAAGATTAATATATATGCCAGTTAAATTGTTTTTTGTTGATCTTAATTTCACTAAAGTGTATAAACTCACTTAATTTAAAGTGGTCTGATGTTTTTAAATGGAATTAATGTACCGATACGTGAATTTTACTCATTTTAATGATTCATACATATCGAAATCAGCAGTTTTAAAAATGTTGGTGGTTATATTCTCCTGTGTAATTTCGGTTGTACATTTTGAGGGGTTTTACTATCAATACAACTATCCAAAATGGGTGGTTTTTGACTCATTTTGTATTCTGCTAGTTATTTATGCAATTCGTTCTTTGCCTTCTATTAAGCTTAATGTAATAGGGTTTGCAATCGGGTTTTTAGCTCTATACATGCTCATTACTTTAGCTTGGGCTCCCAATATATTTGAGTCTGCGCTATTTATTTGCCGATTTTTAGCTTTTACTCTATCGATATATATATTGATTTCATCCTTTTCTAAGGAAAAGCTATTGAGCGTAATGACCGATGGTGTTTTTTATGCATCTATTGTTTTTAGTGCTGCTACTATTTACGAAAGGTATTGGCTAGGCAATGCTTATTCGAGTAGTAACTTCTCGCCTATCGGTTTTGTCAATTACTTGGGACATGTGTTAAACATTTGGATCCCAATACTTGTTTTATCAATTTACAACAAACGAAAATCACTCCCTCATTTGCTGCTTGGCCTAATCAGTTTAGCATTTCTGATGCACTTGTTAGTGGAGTCAAATACTAGGGGCACTATCCTCGGTTTATTGTTTGCGGAAATAATAGTCATATGTGTCATTTTGCTTAAAACAAAAAAAGTGCCTATTAAGTATCTCTCAATTTCAGCCGCATTTTTGGGGGCTGTTGTGAGCTATAGCGCCATTGATGAACTTGGTTTTTCAAAGCTTGAAACACAACTCAAGTTAATTCAATCGTTAGACACAGGTAGAGATAAACTGTTTTTGAATACCATAGATATGATTAAAGATAATCCATATGGGGTTGGTGTTAATAATTTTGAATACATTCATCAGAAATATGCAAAAGCTGGTACGGAAGAGTCTTCCCCTTATATTACAGAGCTAAGTATATTAAGAACGCCATATAACATATTGTTAAAGTTCTATAGTGAACTGGGCTTTATTGGTGGTAGCTTGTTCTTAGTGATTTTCGGATTGGTTTTTATACAGGCACTTCATAATTTGTTGAAGGGAGATTACATAGATGCCTGGATTTTTATGGCCGTATTCTCGTTGTATTTCCACTCGATGTTTAGCTCTGTGTTTTTAACCCCAGTAAGCTTGTTCTTTTCTATTCTTTTATTCTCATTTTTACTTTCCAGACGAGGCTTTTTCATAAAAAGTGCGGTGAGTTTTAGAATAAAACCAGTATTCCTATGCTTACCGTTAGTTATTTTTTTAGGCTATTTGTCTACTTTAAAAACAGTGTCAGGAAACTTAACTTCTACGGGCTACCGTATCGGTGATACGGATAAAGTACAAAGTGCACTTGACATGAATCCGCACGATTATTTTGCTGCGCTGAGGTTGTTTGACCTGTATTTAATAAAAGAGCGTAACGCAGAACAAGCTTTAAAAAGCTTAGAACATGCCATCAAACTATATCCATACAATTTATATATGTTGATCCGAGCCGCTGAGGCTTCAGCTCAATTGGGACTTAATAATAAAGCTGAGATGTACAAAGCACGTGCTCTAGCTATAAACCCGAACAATACTCAGGCTTTATCAGTGAACACGGGAGGGAAGTTACGAGAGTAAATAGCAAGAATTTATACACCTTCACGTTTGAAAGTACCGAGTTCATTGATGAACGTTATTTTATTAAAGGAAAACAACGAAAATGAATAAACTACATTACCTCGCCCTGACGCTACTCGCTTGTATTAGCCTTTCTGGGTGTGGAGGCGGTGGTGGCCAAGCATCAAATGATGCAGGAAAATCACCTGTTACTCAGCCGGATCCTAAGCCCGATCCAAAGCCGACCCCAGAACCCGATAAAGGAGTCGCAGATCATACTGTTAAGCAATCTAAATTAGGTAGTAGCCGAGTCCAAGAGACAACTTCAGGTGCCCATGATTTAGCCGCGACAGTGTCGATTGTCACAAAAAAAGCAAGCTCTGAAAACTATAGCTTGTCCAATGCCGCAACGAATTAATTAAATTAAAGAATAAAGGGAATATATGTTTACTAAAAATGCGATAGCAGTTGCACTTGCAGCTGTGAGCGCTATCTCCGTGCCTGCAATTGCCGCTCAGCTTAACCACCAAGGTACACTGACTAATTCAAATACTCAGGAAGCTGTGAATGGCACAGTTTCTATGACGTTTAAATTGTATTCACAAGATCAGGTTGTTTGGGAGTCAACGGAAACAGTCGAAGTTACAGATGGCGCTTACTCAATCAGACTTGGCCAAAACAATGCGATTGATGCAGCTATTTTTAAAAACAAAGATCTAGAGCTAGGGATCACGGTTGGCGATGATACGGAAATGTCGCCGCGATTGAGCATTGATACAGTCCCAAGTGCCTATTACGCAGATGTAGCCAGTAAAGTCGAAGGTGAGGTTGATGCTACATCAGTTTCCGTTGGTGGTAATGTCATCATTGACGAAAATGGTCAATGGAAAGGAGACACTACAGGGCTGCGCGGTGCGGATGGTATTGACGGCATTAATGGTAAAGACGGCGTTGACGGCAAAGATGGCGCTGATGGTAAAGATGGTGCTGATGGACAACCCGGTGCGAAGGGTGAAAAAGGTGATACAGGTGCCCCTGGTGAAAAAGGTGACACAGGTGCCGCTGGCGAAAAGGGTGAAAAAGGTGATACAGGCGCCCAAGGTGAGAAAGGTGAAAAAGGTCTGCAAGTAAAAGGTGCGTGGAGTGATGCTGCGGCATATGCAGTGGATGACGTCGTTTCTTTTGGTGGAAGTATTTATATTGCAGTAGCAGCAATTAGTGCCCCTGAAGCCGAGCAGACAAATCTTGATCCAGTATCAGCGCCAGACGTATGGAATTTATTGGTCGCTAAAGGTGAGCAAGGCGTTCAGGGCGAACAAGGCGAGCAAGGTATTCAAGGTGTGCCTGGTGAACAGGGGGCTCCTGGCACTGCTGGTGAGAAAGGCGAAAAGGGCGAAAAAGGTGAGCAGGGTATCCAGGGTATTCAAGGTATTCAGGGGATCCAAGGTGAGCAAGGTATCCAAGGTGTGCCCGGCGAAAAGGGCGAACAAGGCATACAGGGTGAGCAAGGTGTTCAAGGTATCCAAGGTGAAAAAGGGGACCGAGGCTTACAAGTCAGAGGCGAGTGGAGTGGCAGCGCTGCATATGCCATTGACGATGTAGTTTCTTTTGAAGGCAGTGTATATATTTCTGTTGTTGAAGTCGCGGCGCCTGCTGAAGGAGGCATCAATTTGGCACCAATCGCCTCTCCTGGAGTTTGGACTTTATTGATCGCTAAAGGTCAGCAAGGTGAGCAAGGGCTTCAAGGTGAAAGAGGTCTGCAAGGTGAGAAAGGCGATGCTGGTTCCCAAGGTGAAAAAGGTGAGCAAGGCCTGCAAGGTGACAAAGGCGACAAGGGTGAAGCTGGTGCCCAAGGTATCCCAGGAGAGAAAGGTGACCAAGGCTTGCAAGGCCTAAAAGGTGACAAAGGTGATGCTGGCCTTCAAGGTATCCAAGGTATTCAAGGTATCCAAGGTATCCAAGGTCTTCGCGGTGAGAAAGGTGAAAAAGGCGAGCAGGGTATTCAGGGTATTCAAGGGGAAAAAGGTGATAAGGGCGACAAAGGTGATCGTGGTCTTGTCATCAAAGGTAATTGGAGTGCAACAGATGCGTATAGCGTAGATGATATTGTTGTACACGAGAACAATGCCTATGTTGCTAGAATCGCAGTCTCTGCGGTTGCTGAAGGAAATGAACCAAATTTAGCACCATCAAACACCAATAACAGTTGGCTGTTATTGTTTAATGGCGTTGGCTCTGGTCTGGCCGGTAAAGATGGCTTAGACGGTGCTAAGGGTGAACAGGGTATCCAAGGTATTCCTGGTGAGCCTGGCGCCGCTGGTGAAAAAGGTGACAAAGGTGAGCAGGGTATTCAAGGTATCCAAGGTCTTCCAGGAGCGCAAGGTATCCAAGGTGAAAAGGGTGACCAAGGTTTACAAGGCCTGAAGGGTGACAAAGGCGACCCAGGTGCACAGGGTATTCAAGGTATCCCCGGTGAAAAGGGTGATCAAGGTATTCAAGGTGAAAAAGGTGATAAAGGTGATAAAGGCGACAAGGGTGATCGCGGCTTAAGCATCAAAGGAAACTGGAGTGCGACAGAAGCCTATCAAGTTGATGATGTTGTTGTTCATGAAAATAACGCCTATGTTGCTCGACTGGCCATCGCGGCGGTAGTTGAAGGTGATGAGCCAAACCTTCCTCCCTCAAATACAAACAACAGTTGGTTGCTATTATTCAATGGCGTTGGCTCAGGCTTAGCTGGTAAAGATGGTCTAGATGGTGAAAAAGGTGCACCGGGTGAAAAAGGCGAACCGGGCGCGCCGGGCGCACCGGGCGAAAAAGGTGAGCCGGGTGAAAAAGGTCAAGATGGTGCGAATGGCCTAAATGGTAAAGATGGTGCCAATGGTAAAGATGGTGAAAAAGGTGAACCGGGAGCGCCAGGCGAAAAAGGTGAACCTGGTGAAAAAGGTCAGAAGGGTGATAAAGGCCTACAAGTTGTAGGTGCTTGGTCTTCAGCTGCCGCTTATTCGGAGGACGACGTTGTTACCTATGAAGGCAGTGCCTATATTGCAAAAGTAGCGGTACCTGCTGGCGAGCAAGCAAACTTGCCTCCGAAAGACGCATCAGCACAATGGGCGTTATTTGCATCTAAAGGCGATACGGGCATTCAGTTTATTGCTGGGGGCTATAACTTGGTTACTGAGTTTGTCGCTGGTGATGTGATCACCTACATGGGCAGTGCATATATTGCAACGCAAAATACAGTCGCTGTACCTCCAACAGATCCTCAAGGTAACCTGCAACAGCCGTGGCAACTATTAGCTAAGGGCGCAAGTTACGATGAGTCTCAGTTTGCACTAAAAGCGGACCTACCAGATCTGACTGTCTATGTGACGAAAGCTGAATTTACTTCTGGCTTAGAGTCAAAGGCAAACAGCATTACTGTGACAGGTTTACTTGAAACAAAAGTAGATAAAGCTGCATTCGATACAGCCCTAAGTGCAAAAGCGGATATCACTGTATTGGATTCTAAACTAGCACTCAAAGCAGACCAAGCGGCAGTTGATACGGCATTGGCAGGCAAAGCGAACCAAACAGCGGTCAACACTGCGCTTGCGTTAAAAGCAAATAAAGCAGATATGGATACTGCATTGGCAGGCAAAGCAAACCAATCTGCGGTAGACACGGCGCTTGCGTTAAAAGCAAATAAAACGGATGTGGATACAGCGCTAGCTGATAAAGCAAACCAAACAGCGGTCAACACAGCGCTTGCTTTAAAAGCAAATAAAGCGGATATGGATACTGCATTGGCGGGTAAAGCAAACCAAGCTTCGGTCGACTCAGCCCTTGCGTTAAAAGCAAATAAAGCAGATATGGACACTGCATTGGCAGGCAAAGCAAATCAAGCTTCGGTCGACTCAGCACTTGCTTTAAAAGCAAATAAAGCGGATATGGACACTGCATTGGCGGGTAAAGCAAATCAAGCTTCGGTCGACTCTGCGCTTGCATTAAAAGCAAATAAAGCTGATATGGACACTGCATTGGCGGGCAAAGCAAACCAATCTTCGGTCGACTCAGCGCTTGCTTTAAAAGCAAACAAGACAGATCTTGATACTGCGGTTACAAATGTAGTGAGATTTGATCCCGCGAAATTGGTTTGGGATGTGGCAAACTCCTACAAAGCCGGAGAAGTTGCAAGAGTAAACTTCACTGGCAATATGTATATTGCATTGAAAGATGTGCCAAATAGCTTAGATATTAAACCAACTACCCATCCGGAATACTGGGCCCTTTTTGTTGAAGGGAATGCGCCGAAGAATGTAAAAGTCGTCTTTGCGACCAGTCAAGTTTTTGATGGTAACTTAGGAGGTCGCTCTGGTGCGGATGCTAAATGCCAAGCAGCAGCGGATGCAAGTAGTGTGGCTCCTGCAGGGACGTATAAAGCACTGTTAAATGTGGGGGCATCTCTAGCATCATCTGATATTAGCTCTAACCATACGTATTATCGAGTTGACGGACAAATTGTTGCACCAGGGTCGTCCTTCTTTGATCCTTCGGCCATCTTGAGTCTTCCAATCGATCTTGATGAAAATGGCAGCCAGGTAGGTGGAAATGCATGGACAAATATGACGCCAGCGGGAGATAACGATAAGTGGAATGCTTGTGAGTCTTTCTCATCAACAAGTACGCCTATTTGGGATAAATACGCAGTCAATGTCGGTGCAAGGGTTGGCCATATAGGTGAGACTTATGTTTCATGGAGGTCGAGCAGTACTTACCTAACTTGTAATTCAACTGCGAGACTCTACTGTGCTCAGCAATAATTAGATAGAGTGGAAAAGCCTATTCAATGAATAGGCTTTTTTTTGCTTTGGCCTATCTGCTAAAAAATAAAAACGCTCAAAAATACTCAAAAACCTTCAATCATCCTGTCTTTATTGAAAGCGTGTATATTTGCGTTTTCGAAAAATAGATACCTCTCAATGTCTTTCATGTTTACCCGTGGTTGACCAATAAAACCAAGTTAACAAGCGTGACTATTTGCTATCAAAAGAATGCCAAGCAACCTGCAATGGTCTGTTTTGAGTAGCGGTGCGATTAAAATAGCAAGCTGATCAACCTAATGTTGCTTCTAGAGCTATTTTATACAATGGGACAGGAACTAAACCTCACCGCAACTCATTGCATCGGTCATAGCTTTAATTTGAACGAGAGTTTTTCATGGGATTTCAGTTGCATAATTGTATTTGGTGAGGTGCCATGTGACATGCAGGTATTGAAATCATCATGTAGTGTGTTAGAGCCCGATGAAAATACTTGTGGGAATACATTACACTCGGGCTCAGGAACTTTATTTACGACTAATTTATGCGAACTTCAAACTTTTTAGAATAACGTTGTTGTATCGCACGTGCTCGACTGCTGTCAGCGAATCGGCTGTCTAACGTACCGTGGTTAAAGCGTTCCATGAATACTTCACCCTCGCACGACTTTTTATTATTGAGTACAGAGTCATTGAGACCTTCAAGTGATGCTAAGTCTATGCTCAAACTACCGTCATCGTTGGTATCGATATAATTTTCAACAACACTGGCCTCATTGCCATCATCTTTTTTGCATCTTATCGTAAGTTTTGCATCAAGTTGGGTGTTATTTTGTTTACTATCCGTCCAGCTAACTTCGAGTGTATCTGTTTTGTGAAAAGACTGATTTTCTTGAGGGGTAATAATCGTAAATGGCTTTGGCATAATCAGCGTGGTCGTCAGCGCGTCACCCACAGCATCCCTAGTTAGGGTCACAGTATATTTGGTGCCTTCTTCGGAAATATTGAACACAGCACGGTAATCAATATCAAAAAAGTCGTCATCTCTTTCTAGAGCTTTAGTAACACCTGCCGCGCTGGCCTCAAGTCGGTCTTTGTCTGATAGCTTTATATTGTTGCCATTTCTGCCACTGACATTGAGCTCTGCGATAACACGGCTATCTTTACCTTGCGATGTAACATAAATATCGGCCCAGATGGCTTCTGTTTTGACATCCTTGGACTCTGTGGTTTCAGTGGAGCATCCTGCTAAAAGAAGAAGGGGTAAAGCTGCGAACGATTTTAGTTTCATATTGGTACCCGTGATTAAAAAGTGTACCTAATATTAGTATTCTTTTAATCAAACTAAAATACAACATAACAATTTTATACAATTTAAATTTGTTGCGTATTTAATCGCATGTTAGGTGTGATGCAGAGAAGTTAAGTTGAACTTCCATGTTCAGGTAAAAATCTAGTTCACTTTATTGGAACAATATGAATATAAAATGGATTTTTAAATTAAGCAATAATAAAAACATAAAATATGATAATTTACATTAGGTTATAAATTCACATTGGCACTTTAATTTTATCTGTGAGTTAATTTTGACGCGGGCTCCAAGCAAAGCGCAAGCCTGTTGGATTTTTGTCCGAGAAAGCACCAATTCACACGTTGCGACAATCTATGAGGGAAATTGACCAAAATATGAATAAATAAAAAGATCTACCTGACAAATATAATACTATCAGTGCACGTCACTATTTTCGGCCGCCTTTACTTTGTATATCTGGTTGATTTTAATTCCTTGTTTTGGTCAATAATACCGTGTTTGAACCTAACTCAGCATCCTCATTGGCGCTGTTTTTTCTCGAAATGTATTCTCGTGGTATTCCCATATCTACACCATTGTAATCACATACCCCTTGAGGAAAAATTCTTTTTAAATCATCCATATATTTGGACATATCAATGGCACCGTATACACCGCTTTCAATGGCTTTTTTCACTGGCATAAGCGGGCATTTGAACATAGCTCCATCCCAATGACCCCCAGCTTCAATTCTACTTGTACTAAACATAGGGAAACGGGCTTGGCATGCACCCTCTACACTATTGTTCCATTTGCCATTGAAAACGCCCTGACCAGACGCCAATACAGAGCCATCTCGGTCAAAGCAGCTGTCTTGTAAATCGTCCGGTTTTGCGCCAAGTACATCGTGAGTATTCGAAGACTGCAACTCAGTTAACCAAACGTCCATCATATCGAATGCTTGTTTAGTGGGGTTATAATCTTTGTGCGCAACCCAGATAATGTGATTTTTGCTGTGGCCACGCGCTTGTTCAATGCGTAAACGACTATAGAAAGAGGCAGACATATGGTGCATATCTAATTCGTTTTCCAGATAGTGTCTCGCATCAATTACAGGTATGTCGATTTCGCCAATAAACACTTGTCCGGAATGATAGGCCTGTTGCATGGCTTCAATTGAGCCGCTGTGTCTCGGCGCGATGTCGTCAATAGGGGTGGTGATATTGTGGTTACCCCATAAAGTGAGCCAGATTGGCAATTTGTGACCGAGAGGTAAGACTATTTCCTCTTGTCTCATTTGGTGTTGGGGTTTCCAAGCACCAATATTAGCATTGAGGTGTAAAAATTCATCAATCGTAATTTTTTTGTCCTTGAGTGCATTTAATCCATATTGAACACCAATATTGTCCCAAGTACTGAGGCCAAGCCCATGTTCATCTACCCCAAATACATGCGACATGTCTTGCCAATAACTCCAGTTAGTCTGATCTACAACGTATTGTGTAAAGTGCTCTCTAATAAAACCTTGCCTTGGGTTGTTGATAAAGGCCGATAGGCCAAAGTAACCATTGATACATTCACTACTGCCTTTGGGGAAGCTTGGGACAAATCCAGACATGAGTTGATTAATCGGCTGCAAAAACCCGCCTTTTTGTGGGAATCCGTTAATGGCATTCATTCCTTCAATAAGTCGGCGCCTCTCCCAGTTGCGCCAAGCCTTTTTGTCTTGTGCTCTGAAGGTAAAGTAATTATTGAGTAGATCGCAGTCCAGCGCGTAAACGGTTTGGGTGATCATGTCTGGATAGCTGTACAGTGGGATCAAACCATCAAGAATACCAGTGCTATTTTGTGCAATTAAGTATTGTGCTAACCCTCCGCCAGAACCGCCCACACCAACAGTGTAAAGGGGGTTGCCATATAGGCTTGTAAATTGCTTTTTCACTCTTCGCGCAGTGTCTTCTGCCAATAGCATGTTATAGGTATAACTGGTTTTGTTTCCACTTGAGCTAATAACGGCATAACCATCCAGCAACTGTTGCGCTTGTCGTGTCATGACCCGCGCTGCTTTTTGTCTGCCTTGCCTGAATCCAATCCCCGAGCCGCCATTGAATTGATAAACAAGGCGTTTGTTCCATTTACTTTTGGCAAGCCGATCACCGACTTCAGCGGCTTCAATGGGCATGACGATCGTATAGATAAAGCGGTTAATGGTACCTTGTTCGACTCTAAATAAAGGCGTTTTAGTTTGTTTTGCAGTATTTAAATCGTTTATTTTTACAGCTTTAAAACCCTTATTGTTATTGAGCAATGTATAGTAATTAATTCTTGTTTTGACGCCACAATCTTTACTGTATCCGATGACTTTATCGTCTTTATATACAGGTATACCGAGCGCCTGATGATTGTCTATTTCAGGCTGACCAAGCAAGGAATCTCTAGACATACAGTAAAATGGGTATTGATTGGGACCGGAGTACAAGCTGGTATTTGGTCCGATACCGTCTACAGCAATAGGAAATTGATAATACTCTTGGGGTCTTTTTATTTGAGATATGTGGCTTTTAAAGTCCAGTAAGTGGTTAGCTTGCGCTTGCGCGCTATTTTGCACCGCAAATTTACGGTCCTCATTGGTTAAGTCTTGATACAGCCAAAAAGCAAAACTAGCAAAGACGAGAATAGTGACGGCCAACACAAACTTTTTAATCATACGCACCTCTATGATCATACCACTACTTATAAGTTTAGAATTGCTCCGTCATATGTGTTGTTATATGTTTGTTATTTAAGGTAAACCGGAAAACATTAATATATAAAACAGCGCATTATTCAACATGGATGAATATAAAAGTGGTAATAAAATGGAGGCTAATAATTGGATGCACAATAAAAATTAACAACAGATCAGCGGATCAGAGGGTTGTCCAATTGCCACTTTACAGCTGTAATGTGGCAATTGTTGACGAGATGACTATTTACTAAAGTCGATAGAATCAAAACGTTTTTGTAGCGCTTTTCTGTGCTCCTGTTCTTCCTCAATATAGGTGCCAGAGAGCATCTCTTCACGTTGCATTTCAAGCATACTGCGTTTTTCATCAATCACTGCAATGAGCTTTTCTTTATCTGAAGCAAGTAGCTCAGTGGAGTTATTTATGTCTTGCTCCATCAGATCGAGCATTTCAATACGCACACCTAACTCTTTGTATTTTAGAAAGTCGATGCCCAAACTACCAAATAGAAGCGCTTCGTTAATCTCATGTTGTTCAATTTCAACTTCAATGGGCATATCCATGATCCCGATTGTGGTTTCTTGATAAAGCTGAATTGCTTGCGAGCGCTCGTCTAAATCGGGGTTAACGTATTCCTTGGCGTTTTCTAGTGCACGTTCATAATAGGCTTTGGCTTGTTCCGATATTTCCTCATAATTGGTATTGAGTGATACGGGCATCACGAGGTCCGGGTCGGTGGTAGTTGGTTTGGGGTTGAGTGCATCTTGCATCAAAGAGGCGAACTGAGCATGTTTTTCAATGCTATGTTGCGCTGTGTTTTGTTGAGCTTGAAAAATTCGATTTTGATTTAACGTTGAGATGCTATTCATACCCGAGCCTTAGAAAGCGAAATAGAAACTTTGCCTAAAGGTGGCAAAACTGGAATTAACACTCTGTTAGTTAAGCAATTTATAGACCAAGACAGCGGATGAGTATTTATGTATGAGTAACTAGGCGTATTTAAGTGTTGTTTTAGAAAGAGGAAGCAAAAACGGTGCTGTTTGGTAAGGTTTGAGGCTTGCGAATTTAACTTGTTGTCATTGGAAAAGTTAAAAGGCGGCAATTTACCGCCTTTTGTTGTCGCTACTTAGAACTGATAATTGAAAGTCAGTTTAGCGTTGCGTTCGTTACCAGGTAAACCACCTAAGAACATTGCTTTGCTGTAGTAAGTTTCATCAGCTAAGTTTTCAATGTTAAGTTGGAAATGGTAGTTGTCAAAGTAGTAAGCCGCAGCCATATCCCAACGAGTATAACCGTCGATCACCGCAGTCGGTAAGCCGAAAGAAACGTGGTTTACTGTGCGCTCACTGGTGTAGTGCATACCCAAGCTAACCTCAAGGTCGCCACCCATTATTTGCGGTAACGTGTGTGTTAGCCAAGCACCAGCCATTTTTTCTGGGACACCTTTTTTAGCAGACTCTCTTTTTTCAGGATCTGATTCTTGATGACGAACAGACACAGCGTCTTGGTATGTGGCGTTAACGTTTAACTTCCACGCTTCAGCCAATGCAAGGTTTAGATCAAGCTCAACACCCTTAGTTGTTTCATTGTTGTCGTACTTGAATTCAGGAATACCCGCATTAAATTCAGGACCTTTTTGGTCATCGTAATCAGGGTTACCGTAACGCAAGTTAGTACGTTTAGTATCAAACACTACGATTGAACCTAGTAGGTCTTCGTCAAAAGCTGTGAATCGAATACCGATATCAAGTGTTTCTGATTCAGAGTCTGGCTGGTTAGGTGTATCAACGCCATCAGAGATTGATGACAGTACGCCGTATGCTGTGCGACCTTTACCAACATTAACAAATGCTGATAGCTCTGGCAGGATCTGGTAGTTAATACCAAATGTATAAGTCATACCCGAGTCATCTGTATCATTTTCCGGCTTCATCCCTTGAACACGATCTGTGCCTAGGTGCTGATACTCTTGCTCGATGGTTGTGTACGCCGCACCTGCGCGCGCAGTTAACGCGTCTGTCAGATAAAGTACTTCTTGCGCACTGATGCCGTATGCTGTCAGCGACTTGTCATAGTTACTTCTAACAATTGGATCGTAATCCATAAATTCGCCAGTACCCCAGTTAGGGTTGCGGATATCTAGGATATAAGGGATCGCGTTGTCTGACTTAGTGCCATCTGCGTCATATGCAGACCACTGTTTGAATGACATATCGCGGTTTTCGTAGTTTACACTGAACAAGTGCTCACCACTTATGTCGCCATAGCTCCAACCAAGTTGTAAGTCCGCGAAGTACTGCCACGTCTTTTCATCCGAGATTGCGCGGCGGTACTCTTGACGACGTGCAGCATATGGGTGCAACTGACCATCTTCTGTTAATAGTGGTGCGCGCGGATCCGCATTGATAATAGAACCGTGTGTTCTATTTGAGCGATCCCAATAAACATAGTTGTATGCACCTGTTTGACGTACTAGCTCTGAATCATATTGACGCCATAAAACTTGTTGGGTCAGTGTAGACTCTTCACCTAAGTGCCAATCATGACGAAGCTTAAAGCGCAGCTCTTTACCTTCATTTGGTGTTGAAAGTGGAGATACTAGGCT
This sequence comes from Pseudoalteromonas sp. Of7M-16, assembly GCF_022347805.1. Lineage (NCBI taxonomy): Bacteria > Pseudomonadati > Pseudomonadota > Gammaproteobacteria > Alteromonadales > Pseudoalteromonadaceae > Pseudoalteromonas > Pseudoalteromonas sp. Of7M-16. The sequence continues at coordinate 21,704 of NZ_JAKRFY010000004.1, forward strand.
TGTGTCACCTAAATCAATCGGTCTTAGGCCGTCACTTGTAGAGATAGAAGCAGCTAGTTGTTCACGCTGCGCTTCAGTAAGCTGGATCCCTAAATAATTGATATTGCCATCTTCGTCAGTTGTAAACTTACTTTCATTTGGCAAGTCTGCACCAGTTAGCTTTCTTGGGTCGCCACTGATGCTATCCCAGTTTACGATACGTACTGGGTCACCGATTGAATCTACCTGAACAGCATCATCGATATAGGCTGCTGAAAATAGTAGTGAGTGGTCTTTCGACGCTTCAAACTTAAGGCTTGCATAGACTTCATCGCGGTCCTGTTGTAGATCACGGTAGCCGTCACTGCGCTCGTGGTTAAGCACCACACGGTATGCTAAGTCGTCAGTAATGGCGTTGGTTGCATCAAGCATCAAGCCATATGTGTTCCAGCTGCCGACTTTTGTGCTGATTTCGTAAGCTTCTTCAAACTGTGGTTTTTTCTCAATCAAGTTGACAACACCACCTGCCGCACCAATACCATAAAGACCCGTTGCAGGACCTTTAAGTACTTCCATGCTTTCAATGTTTGTCATAGAGCGAGTTGGGTTGTAATTGTTGCCAAGACTTGCACCACCGTACATGCCATCATAAGTGTAGTTTACACCTAGACCACGGATCGCAAGGTTGTCACCGATACCATAGTTATTACCAGCTTGAGTAAAACCACTGACGTTTCTAATTGCATCTTGCAGCGTATTTGCTGTTTGAGAGTCAAGTAAGTCTTTATCTACAACGACTACTGCCGCTGGCGTTTGCATCAACGCCATGTTTGATTTAGTCGCAGTACCTGATTCTAAGATCAGTGCGTTATGTTTGTTATAAACGCTGATGCGCTCAATATCGTCTTGGGCTTTGTCAGCAGCATGCGCCGATGCCACAACACCACCTAGTAAAGCAACTTTAACAGCTGTTGCCAGAACACTTTTTGAATTTAGTGAACGAGAGAATTGCATATTACACTCCAAACTTCGCAATATGATTGTTTATTCGCAGAGAGCGCGCATACTAACAGTGATGGCAAATGATAACAACTCTCATTTGCGTTTAATAAAAGTTGCTAAAGTTAATTTATGTTATCGATTTATTTATTTGTTTTTATTGTGTGCTTGGTGGGTATTTTTATTGTTTTAAATTGTGTTTTTATGGTTTTGTTTTTGCTTCTTAATGTGAATTTTGTTGCATTGTTTAATGCGGCAGCTACAGGTCTTATAAGAAGAAAAACTGAGCAACTTAAGTTTTGCATTGCTCTGAACGGACGATTTCGATGTAATGGGCCATACTTTTAGTTTGCTCAAACTCAAATTGCACATCGATTTGTTCAAGACTATCTATTCTGTCCAATCTAAATTCTCGATACGCTTGTCGCAATAAACAAAAAGCGATGATTGTCCACTTTCCGCCCCAGTAAACAAGGCCCAATGGCTCGATAGTTCTGTTACTCGGCTGGCCTTTCGCATCTTGGTAGCTCAAACAAAGCTGGTGCTTAGATTCTATGGCGGAGCGTATCATTTGGCTGTGATTTTGATCTTTTTCTGCATGGGTAAAACCGACTGCAAGAAACGGCAGATTGTCACTTAGTTGCTTTAAGTGAGGTGGCAACACCGCCTCAATTTTTGCGATGGCAGAGTGGGCCTGCTGCGCTAATTGCGGATCCGTCCATGCTTGCAGCATTCGGCTACCAATGAGCAGAGCTTGCAGCTCTTGAGGGGAGAACATCATCGGCGGCAGATCACAATCTTTGATAAGGTAGCCAATCCCAGCTTCGCCCTCGACTGGCACACCTGATGTTTGTAGATTTTGAATATCGCGGTAAATTGTGCGCTCAGACACTGCCAACCTGTTAGCCAGTTGCTTGGCTGTGACTGCCACTTTACGTCCTTTTAAATGGTTAACCAGCTGAAATAGTCGCTCTGATTTATGCACAATTTACCTCTTCGTTTAATTAAGCAGTACACTCGCTTTGCTGTAGTATCCCATGATGGCTAATGCCAACAGACTCTTTATCGACCAGCGCACAAAATGCTTTGCACACTTCAACTTCTTCAAAAGCACGTTGCATGTGCTGGTTGTCTTCCATACATTCCCAATAGCTAATATCGATGAATGTATCAGTATTTGCTTGCTGGGCCAACGAACGATAAATAAACCCTTTTTGCTTTTCGGCAAACTCCTCAAATGCCGCGCTCTTTTCTAATAGCTGCTCGATAGTGACGCCTGAGTTTAACTTAAATGTGACAATTTCAATGATATTTTGAGTCATGGTAGTTGCTCCTTGTTGTTGATGCAGTAATTAAAGCAAAGCGGAGTGTCAGGGAGTGTCAGTAATAACACCTGTAAATTCCTTTTTAAGTTGGAAGATGGGGAGACATTTTGACTATGTTGATTGTAAAAAAGCACAGTTCGTCAGCGATATCCCTATTCGCAATCTACCTTTATAGATTTGGTATTCGATGACGAACTATAAAGGTATATTTAGTATTTGACGCGCGGAACTTGTCCCGGAGGATGTGATTTTTATTTAGTTATCTATTGATTAGATGATTCCCAGACTTATGCCTCAAAGTATTGATAATAAGGCATAAACTATCATTACTTTGAGGCAGAAAAAAAGAACTCTGCAAGGTCGCTGACAGAGTTCAAGTTGGTATTTATATCAATGGAAGCTGCATATTGACTATAAATGTAGGTTTTAAGCTCGCTTATTGGTTATAAAGGATTGATACTTCCAAAGCGTTTGATAGTTATGCCTGCTGAAGAGGAACTAGAATACCCGTCATTATCAGTCACCGTAATTGTTAGATAGAAAGTTTCACCAACAGCGCCATATACTTGGATGCTATCTGAGTGACTGCTAACTGAGGCCCCGTTAATGCGAACGTCTCTGGATTGAATGTGCCCATCTTTGTCATTGGCACTAATTTCAAAAACAGCTTCGCCTTCACTATACTGACGAGCAGATACATTCACATAAGGTGTATAGTCACATACTTCTTTTGTTATGGGCTGTACATGTGAGAAAGGTACTTTTGCAGTACAATTTAGAAATTCATTTCCAACCAGTCTGTTTATCGTAACCGAGCTATGCACCGTTGGGAAAATATAATCTTCCAACTTCACAAGCCTGCCATTACGCATTGATGCTAAACAACTTACTTGTCCTTCATAAACATTCTGATAACCAGTATTTTCCATACGGCAGTTAACGGCCTGCCCACCACCAGCAAGAACGATATTTGAACTGAGAACGAGAGAAAATCCTAAAGCAATTTTTTTTATATTCATTTTATTAATCCTTATATTGATATTTTAATTTATATGGACCTTTATTGGGGTCAAAAACACAATAGCATGATGGTGGTTAATATTTGAACACCTGGGTTGGATAAAAAACATCCAAATTTTTTTATGGTTTATGCGGTTTTTTAGATTGATTAAGTGTTATTAATATTGATTTTTAAGGTTATGCTGGGCTAACCAATAAATCGCATGCTGGATTTTTTCTTTATGCTTGTTTTTTAATCAGAATTAAGTGGGTTTAAATAGGGACGTTGTTTACAGGTTGATGGAATGACTGCTCGAGCATTTGCCATGCAATATTTATTTAAAATGATGCCTATCAATCGAACAATCTTGATGAGTGATAAGTTGAATCTATTATCCTGAGCATAGAACGATGCAAACAAGCTACTTGTAGACGAGCACCTCAAATACTCTGCTGATCATTAGTTTCAACCATTTGGGGTTGTGGTTTATTTCGGCCAGCAGTGTTTATGTCACAGCAAATAAATGCTTTTTCTCATGGATTTCGAAGTTAGAACTACAAGTGTGATATGTAACAAGCCTTATGTTTTAGGCTACATATAAAGCCATTTAAAAGATTGTTTTTATTGACTGATATGGTGAATAAATAGCGCAGCCAAATAGCAAGTAAGCTGCGCCTTTGTTTTTAGTGTGGCAGGTAAATGAGCTGCTTTTTCATTAGTTGTCGTTAAGATCTAACGCTTCTAGTTCTTGACCAAGAAACTTGAGTCCGGCTTTGGTTAAGACGATTTGTGCAATTTGTACCGTACTTTGACGAGCAAGCTTTTCGTTGACAAAGAAGTGTACGACTTCTTTAAGTGCGTTTTCTTGTTGCTCAGTGGGCGAATTTGCGTCGGGGTGTACGGTGCTAAATGTTGGGGTTGCTCCGTTAGGAAAGCTTTGGAGTAATAATTTACCTAGTGGTACTGCGTGACTTTTAAAGGTTTCTAAATTGTCAGACATGTGTTTTCCTCCGTGTTATGGAAGTTTTATCGTACACAGCTTTCAAAAAAATAAAGAGCTAAAAAATGTACCAAAATGTATATGGGCTTCGTCATTCACAATTAGTAATTTGGTTGCAAAAGTGGACCTAACTCAGCCTTGCATGCAACCCAATTCCGAGCTCTGATAAGCAGGGTAGTTAGATTTATCTGAAAAACAGCGGTGTTTGGCAATTTTTTATTAACACCTAGCCGCTAATTTAGGTAAACTCGCCGCCTGCATTTATTGGAGGTAAGTATGGAATTATCAGCATGGCTCAGTTTGGCTCTGATCTGCACATTAGGCGCTATGTCACCTGGACCAAGTTTGGCTGTTGTACTAAAACACAGCATAAATAGTGGTCCAAGCGCAGGTATATCTGCGAGTGTGGCACATGCGTTGGGTGTTGGTAGCTATGCGGCATTGTCAGTGCTGGGGCTGGCGAGTTTGATTGCGCAGTTTCCTGCGGTTTACACTGCGTTGTTATACGTGGGTGCTGCTTATTTGGCGTATCTGGGTTATAAGATTTTGACCAGCAAACCTTCCGCTAGCGACGACGCAAGTACCAACTCTGCGGCAAAAACAGATTGGTTTATTGCGGCAAAAGAAGGGTTTACGGTTGCATTTGTTAACCCAAAAACGGCTATCTTTTTTGTTGCTTTGTTTTCTCAGTTTATAGATCCAGAGGCGATGACTTTTGCGGTGGCATTTTTAATGTGCTTTACCGTATTTATCATAGACGCTATCTGGTTTATTTTTGTTTCGATTGCTGCATCATCTGCCAATGACCGCTTTAATTTAAACTCAAAACAAGGTGTTATATCTAAGGTCCTCGGCGCTGCATTCATTTTGTTGGCTGCCAGAGTACTGTATCAGACGCTTTAAGATATCAACCCAGTTTGTTGATTGCGGCATAAACATGCCGCAATCATATTTATATTTGAGACTGCAAAAAATGGCTGATCACCAGTAGCTTCAACATAGGGTTGTCGCGAGTGTGTTGGTTAAACTGTAGTGCAATATAATGCTCATCTCTCGCGATCGCGCGTTCCAAAAACACATGAATATGTAAATTGTCCGCAAGTTCTAAGTATGCGTGCTTGTTGGTAAAGTGCTGCAAATGCTCTCTGCCGCTTAATGGAAAAGAGGCTATGCAGGCCCCCGACAAAGACAAGCTTTGGATTGGGCAGGTAATTTTTGGATACGTGAGTGCCAACGTAATGGTAGGCGATGGGAAAAACCGCCAGTTTCTTGGGCATTTACCGGTATCAATAATTTCGGGTAACTTGTTGATAAGCGCTAATAGTGTGGTCACTTTTTGATTTTTGGCAGCGTTTTCATCCTCCAAATCACCCTGTAAAACACTTTGAATATTGAGCGCTTTTATTGCTGCGTATTGGTTATGGGCGAGGTATAAAGCAAGCGGCTCAACCAACCACAATTGATAAAGACGCCTTTTGACTTCAGATGCAGGCAAAGACTCATCACTACCTATTAGTTCACCTTCACTGCTTTTGTGACTTTCGACAACTTCATGAAGTAGTTTTAACTCATCCTGTGTCAATTTCATAGTAAACAACCCGACTGCGCAACTATGAAAAATTAAGCAATAAATATACCTTTGTGTATTGATTTTAGTTAGCGCAGCACCAGTGCTGCGCTAACTATGTTTTGTGCCGTTATCTGCGCATACTGCCACTAAACCTTGAATGATGTTCAGGGCTCGTTGAGTCAGTAAAGTCAGTTGGGTGTTCAAGTTTTATCACGTCAACATTCCAACCATCATCGAGCATGCTTGTCGGTGTGATCACATACGCTTCCACATCCAACCCGGCACTTGGCGTGACGGCTTGTAAATGCAATTGCCCAAGGACAATTTTCCACGTAAATGCCCTGTTTTTACCTTGGCTTACAAAGTCCAGCGTTCCGTCGTTTTTAAAGTCGAGATAGCTGGTGGTATCGCCATTAATTAAGGCAAAGCGCTCATAACTAATTTTCATGCTGTCAAAGTAAGGTTGGTCGCTACTCGATTTAGTGCGCACCACAGCACCTAACTCTTCATTGTCTTTCCAGTGGATGACATCAGGGCCTGCCTGATGCATAAAGAATGACACGTCATCAGTATTGAGTTGATTCACTTCAAAAGTTAGCTCGGCCAAGCCAGTATCGGTATTGTATGTATAAGAGCCATAATTGATACCTGGGCCGTCAGAGTTTGCTGGGTCATACTCTGCTTCAAAAAACTTGTTGTCAGGCATAAATACCGACACCCAAATTTTACTGGTGGTAAGTGGATACTCTACGAAACCGCCAACTCTGGGTTCATTTTCGTCAAGCAACCGCTCAAACACAACGGGTGATTCACCAGAGATCTCCAAGGTCATCGTATTGCCTTCGACGCTGGCTTTGTGCGATAAACTGGGGTCATAGCCAAACTCGCCGTTTTGGTCGATGACTAAATCAACAGAGAGATCCTTACTGGTTTCATCCCAGCTGAGTGACCCTATTTCCATGCCGGTAGAGCCGCTTGGATCATTGGTTGTATCTATTTCCATATGTACCCAAACCCCATCTCTGATGATAATGACAAAGTTGGGTGAACTAGGCTGATACCAAGCACCATTTATGGCGTATTGCATGGTCGCTGGCGGTGGGGTTTGATTGTTTCGTGACGCGGTCGAGAAATCAAAATAGAGGTTTCTCACCTCACCTTGCTCGCAAGTGGTGCCTTCAAAGTAACCACACACTTTTAAGTAATCTCTATCAAATGCTTGGATTTCAGTAACACCTACTGAGCCCATTTGGTCGATACGTAATTTGCCATCAGCAATAGAGTAATCAGCAACATCATCGGTACTAAGTAGTACTTTTCGACTAGTGCTACCATTTTCACTCGTTTCAGTGTAAAACCAGTTAGAAAGAACTTGCTGATTTTCAATGAAAAATAAGATGCTGCTGTTCAGCCAGTAATACTCAAACTTATCGAGCGTTGAGGCTGATTTCCTTAACTTCGTAATGTATGAATGTTCCACCTCAGTGCCACTAATAACGGAGTCTTGGCTCCGTACATACCAGATATCGCCGTGTGTGCTGATAACCTCATATTGCATGTGATTATACAATTTACACATATCACTAGTGGCATTTTCAGGGCATTGGCGCACAACGTTGTAACTCGAGTTATATTGGTAATTCATGAAATTTAGCGACCTACCAGATATACTCCAAATGTAGTATCGATCTACCAAGTTTGAATATGACGTGCCATTAATGTAATTATCTCTAAAACCATTCGATGCATAATCTACACCTAAGTATGATCTAAGACGGCCCAATATATCACTTTCAGTTAATGTAACCTCTTGTTCAGGCATCATTAAACCAAAGCGTCTTCTGTATTTTTCTGTTTCTGTTTTATCTGTGGTCGCCCAAAACTGGAATCCAGACTCAATACTTTTGATTAGCCAATAATTGAAGGTTTTTGCAGTAAGTTCATCTGTTGCAGCCAGTGTAATGGCCAATATATTACCAGTGATTGACCAAGTGAATGCTCGACTGGTGTTTGCTCGCATTTGTGCCATACCAGTACCATCTTGATTAAAGGTCACTTTGCTGGCGAAGCCTCCTGATGTTGAGTCGAACAGATCATCGATGTACCAAGTACCACTGAAGTTAGTCGCAACAGGTGTGATAGTCTGGTTTTTCCCTATCATGGAAAGATCTACTGCGCGACTGACATCACTGTTTTGCAAGGTTTCGTTACCTTCGCTGTCAATGGAGTATTCATCGCCAATAAAGGTGATGCTGATGGCTTTTGCAACTGGGCTTTCATCATATACAGTGAACGAGGCGCTTTTGTATTTGTATTGGCAATCGAAAAAGTCGCCATTATTGTTTTTGCATGGGTAGATTATACTCATGGCACCGGGAGAAAAAGTAAGTGAAACAAGGCCCTTGTCATCCTGACTCCAGGTCATATCAGCGCTGGTGTAGTCGGTAAATGTACCGGTATTGTCTTGATTAAATGTGGCTTCAAAAAACCGCAATGTAAAAAAAGTTGATTCCACTAGCCTAGGCGTAAAGGTTTTTGTAGAGCCAATTAAGTAGGCGCCATTAAAGTCTGACTGGCTATTATCAACTAAATCACCATCTTCTTTAATGTCGTTCTTAGTGCTTTCAATTAGTGTCGGGTTTTTATCATTTATGGTGTCTGTTAACTCTGTGACGGCAGTTGGCGAAGACACGAGCTCAAAAGTAGAGTTTACGCCTGAAGGGAGGCTAAATTGGTTATCACCTTCTCCGTCGACCACAATTTTTATCAGTGCGGCGAGTGTGAGCTTTTCATCCGCGTCAATCCCAACCAGTACGTTGTTGAGCGCTGATTCGGTTTCAGGGATGCCGATTTCTCGGGTTATTAATGCATATTCAGAGGTTGTGACGTTAGTGATGTTTACACCGAAGTTTTCATCTTTATTTAAGATTCCATCCTCACCGGCTTGGCTTTCAATCGCCGAAAAACTTGGTAATTGAGTGTAAAACTCGACGTCTGATTGTGTGCTACCGCCCTTGGCCCGGATCCTCACCAAATCATTTACCATAGATTCGTCAACATCGAGCTGATAGGTATAAGTACCAGTGGCATCAGCTGCAAGTTCAAAACTTTGATCTCCTACGTATACCGTTAGTGCCGCGTTGGGGATCGGTTCGTCTGTAACAAGCCCTGTGATGGTTACGGACTTCACAATTCTTGCGACGCTGAGATTGAAGTCAGCGCTCGCCGATGCGTTGTCATCATCGGTAACTGTGACGCGTAAGGTCATTGTGGTGTCTTCGGAAATATCTGGGGTTGTAAAAGTGACAGTATTTGTGTTGGCATTAGATAGCGTTGTTGTTGGTCCTGCAACAATTTGCCATGCAAATGTGCTTACTGTGCCATCGCTGTCAGAGGCTTGTGCTGTGAGCGTAACTTCTTTTTTTTCTTGTGCTGAACTTTCACCACTGATAGTGACTGTAGGTGCGCTATTTTGCGGCGTACTTGGCGTAGAAGGTGTGGAAGGGGAGCTGTCAGAACCACCCCCCCCGCAGCCAGTGATCGATATACCTAACACCCAAGTGAGTATAAGGTGCATCCGTTTACGTGAATAAAACATGTTCTTGTTCCTCCGAAACACACGATACAAACTGTGCAGGTTTTCTGAATCAGTATTGGGTTCAGTAAGCATAGTAAATGGATGAAATTCGTACAGTTGAATTGCTCAAATGAGGAGAAAAAGTTGTCGGTGTTTTGCTCATTTACAAAATTCAGATGAGAAGTTACAGACCCGGCTTGGTTGTCAGGGAGCTGTTAAAATAGCGTTGAAATAGATGCAACGACTGACCCGCCGAAATATCCAATATCAAGTTGCGTATATTCTTAAAACTCAGTATGTTGGCTTTATTAATTAATTTGAGCTAGGTGTTCATTTTTAATAACAAGCAATAGGAATTCAAATGTTGTATCCATCTCCGTTATCTTCAGGCAGCAAAATTGCTGTCACTGCATTTTCGTCGGGTGTTGCTGCACCTTGCCACCCGAGGTTAAATATCGTCTTACAAGACCTGAAAAATCGTGGGTTTGAAGTGCTTGAAGGGCAATGCTTGCGAGAAGATAATTTGCATGTCAGTGCTCCACTTGAAGCGCGGGTAGCGGAGCTTATGGCATTTTTATGCGACGATAGTATCGATGCAATTATGGCTCCTTGGGGTGGTGAAATTGCGATGGATATATTACCCAAGTTAGATTGGCAACGATTGGAAACAGCTAAACCAAAATGGCTTATGGGATTTTCAGATATCAGTACAGTTCTAACCTCAATTAGTTGCAAACTAGGCTGGGCAACTTGCCACTGCACCAACTTAATGCAGTTGGGGCTAAATCAAACAGACGAATTAACAGCTAGAGTGTTCGAGCACTTGGCCACCCCCACTGGAGGTGAATTCAAGCAAACAGCTGCGCAATTTTTTGAACGACGCCACGCAGACTATAGTAAAGAGCCGACAGCTGCTTTTAATCTGTCAGAACCAAGCCAGTGGAAAATATTAAATAATGCGTACCATGATGAAGTTGAATTTACAGGCCGTTTAATCGGTGGGTGCATAGATACGCATATGGTGTTGTATGGCTCTGAATATTTTTTACCCCATAAAAAACTAATAAATAGAGAGGATCCTGTCATATATTATTTTGAGAATGGGGAGCTAACACCGACACAGTATTTTAGGGCATTTCAAAGTTTGAAACTCAAAGGAGCATTTGACAATGCTTCGGGCATTTTAATCGGCCGAAATGCAGCTCAAGTGGCACGTGGAGATGGCTACGATGATTTAATCGCTTTACAGCAATCTCTGGGGGAGCTCGAAATTCCTGTCTTGTATGATGTTGATGTCAGTCATCAATCGCCTAACTTAACCATGGTTAACGGCGCTTTGGCAAATGTTAAATTGAAAAATGGGCTGGGAGAAATTAGCCAAAAGTTGATTTAACCCCATATCAGGTAGGCTTAGTCATCGCCTAACTTCTCTACGCGTTTTTAAATGCAAGTTAGCTATTTTTCAGGTGAAATTAGCTAACCATCTTACGATATTTTGCACCTCTAGAACTCATTTGTTTTCTTTTAGAAACGGAAATTGACATATCGAGGAGCTATATTAGTGGGCGCACTAATATTCCGATGATTGGATAAATTGGAGATTATCATCTGTTAGATTAGTGGGTTTGTCGCAATTTAAGCGTTTGTAAAACGCTTTCATAGTATCTTCTTTAAAAACAATTATCATTTGAGGTGCAAAAATGCGTTGTATTCCTGCGTTTATATCCGCTGTTGCTTTATCCGTTATTGCGGGTTGGTCAACATCAACATGGAGCACGCCAGTAGAAGTTGCGGTTTTTCAAGCCAAGGATCTTCAGTATAAAAATAAACTGACTTTGAGCGGAACCGTTGAAGCGAAACAAAATGCCACACTTGCAAGCTTAGAAGCCGGCGTTGTCAACGAATTGTTGGTGGAAGTAGGTGATGTAGTTAAGCGCGGTCAAGCCCTTTTAAAACTAGATCCGACATTGGCAAAATTGAGATTGGAGCAAAGTGAAGCCTCGGTTGAGTCCGCTGATGTTGCGCTTTTGGAGTCTAAACGCCAACTTGATGAAGTAGAGTCACTGTCTAAAAAGCAATTTGTGGCACCGACTTTACTTGCAGAGCGCCGTGCTGATGTCGCTGCGTCAAAAGCAGCATTAGCAAAAGCAAAAGCTGCTTTAGCAATGGATAAAGAAACGCTAAGAAGACAAACTCTATTTGCGCCTTTTGACGGCGTTGTGATGAAGCGTGATGTCGATTTAGGTGAATGGGTTACAACGCAGACGCATACTTTAACACTGGTTTCTGCAGGCGATTTACGACTCAAAGTCGCGGTACCTCAAGAATATATAAATGCTTTTTCAAACAACAAGATAAATGAATTAGTTATTCAGCCAGATCACGATCAAAGTAAATTAATCGCAGCTAAACTGCAAGCAGTTGTACCGGTCATTAATGAGCAAACTCGTAGCTTTGTTGTTCACGTTGAAGTACCCAAGCAAGAAGCGTTTATTGCGGGTATGTCGGCTCAAGCGCAATTTGAATTGCCCAGTACAGGCACTCAAGCGGTTTGGGTGCCAAAGTCGGCACTTAAATATCATCCAGATGGCGCATTGAGTGTCTTTGTTGCCAATGGAAACTCTGCTACTCGGCATACGGTTAGAGTACTAGAGCAGCGCGGTGAGCAAGTACTTATTTCAGTTGTTTCAGGAGATAGCACAGTACTGAGCGCACCAATTATTATGACTGCTGTTCAACTGTTAAAAAATGGCAGTGAGATCACGGTGAATAAGGACTAGCTGATATGATTGAAAGCGCCGTAAAGCGCGGTACCCTAGTTGCCGTTATCTCTTTGATTATCTGTATTTTGGGGCTGGTGACAGCGTTAAAAATTCCAGTACAGATGATCCCCGACCTTGAAGTCAGAACCATAACGGTTCAAACAGGCTGGCCAGGTGCAACCCCGCAAGATGTTGAAAAAGAGATCCTAGTTGAGCAAGAGCGATATCTACGCAGTTTGCCAAACCTCAAACGTATGGTGTCTTATTCTCAAATGGGATCGGCACGGATCCAACTGGAGTTTCCTTTTGGTGTTGATGTCAGTGACGCCTTGATCCGTGTCAACAACGCCCTTAGTCAAGTACCAAGCTACCCAGAAAACGTCGATCAGCCAAGGCTGTATTCGAGCTCTTTTTCCTCCAACGCATTTATGCATTTTGTACTAAAACCACAAACCGGGAACCCGCTTGATTTAGACGTCGATATGCTCAGAGATTTTGCCGAAGATTTCGTAAGACCGCGAATGGAGAGTATCCCTGGTGTGTCAGAGGTCGGTGTTGGCGGCGGTGCAGCTAGACAAGTACAAATTAATGTTGATCCGAGTCGCTTGGCTCAACGTGGGTTAAGTGTAACTGATTTAAGAAATGCCATCCGTTCGCGTAATCGAGACGCATCGGCAGGCGATATTGAAAGCGGCCCAAGTCGTTATTTATTGCGTATGGTTGGACGTTTTGAACAGCTGAATGAGCTTGATGATTTGATTATTGCTGAGCGAGATGGGGTGATCACTAAGCTTCGAGATGTTGCCGTTGTGTCGCTAGACCATTTTGAATTACGCGGTATTTCATACTCAGATGGTGAGCGCACCTTAAGGCTGTCAGTACGTCGCGAAAGTGGCTCAAATGTTATTGATATTAAGCAGCAAATGCTGCCAGTGATTGAGCAAATTAATCAAGAGTTGCTAGCACAAAATGGCTTAGAGCTGATCTTAATGAGTGACGATGTTCAATATGTTGAAAGCTCACTTAAAAATGTATGGACTAATTTGGCTTTAGGTGCGTTACTCGCAACCTTGGTGATGTTTTTATTTTTACGCTCCGGGCGTGCCACATTGGTTGGTGTGATCGGCATACCAATTTGTACTGTTGCAGCTTTTCTTGGTTTAACGCTTTTTGACCGCACCATTAATGTTATTTCCCTCGCTGGTGTGGCCTTTGCTATTGGTATGACCGTCGACAATACCATCGTAGTGCTTGAAGCCATAGTGCAAGCTAATAGACGTGGCACGAGTAAACTACACGCTGCAATTAAAGGTGTGAAAGAGGTTTGGCCTGCGGTTTTGGCTTCGACAGCGACAACAGTGTTAGTATTTGCGCCTATCTTATTTGTGCAACAAGAAGCAGGTCAGCTCTACTCCGATATTGCGATAGCCGTATCGTCCGCAATTATTGCCTCTATGCTGGTGGCCATTTTTATTGTACCGACAACATTGGCGAATTTGCCTAATCGTAAAGACGAGATGAAAACAGTCACGCTTTCAAAGCGTTGGCTCGCATTGGTGTCTTTTTGTGTGGCATCAAAAGCCAGAGCAACCGCCATCACTGCAAGTTTTGTGGTAGTAACACTCGGTGCTGCATACGCCCTAATGCCCGCGGCTGAATATTTACCAGAAGGCGAAGAACCTAAAGCGTTTTCAATGATGATTGCGCCGCCAAGTTATAACCTGTCAGAAATGAAAGAAATAGGTGATGAACTGCGCGTTTACTTTAATGGCCATATTAATGCATCCAGTGAGGCATTTGATAAGGGCGAGACAGATATGCCGCCACTGGCTTACTACTCGATGTCAGTATCAATAGGCCGTATTTGGTTCTTAAGTGCACCGACTGATCCAGACAATATTCAGGCTATGATGGATGCAATTACAGCTAAGTTTAGAAGTTATGAAAACATGCGTGCTTTCTCTGCTAGGGGCTCAATTATTTCAAGTAATGATGGTGGCACCCGCGCAGTCGCGGTAGATATTGCAGGGAGCAACTTAACGGATTTGTATCGCGCAGCTGAAGCAGTATACGAGCAAGCTCAAGTAACATTTGAAAATCCGCAAATTAACTCAGATCCTCGGGCACTTAGCCTAGATCAACCGCTTATAGAAATTAAACCCAAATGGCAAAGGCTCGCAGAGCTTGGGATCAGTCCAAATGAATTTGGTTATACAATTTCGTCACTGAGTGACGGCGCGTATGTTGATGAGTTTATTTTGAACGATGACAAAATAGATATGTTTATTTTCAGTCATCAAAAAGAAAAACAAACCATTGAGCAATTGGCTACTTCACCCATTGTCACGCCATCTGGAGATGTATTGCCACTGAGTGCATTAGCTGACTTAGTGGAAAGTAAAAACAGTGATAGCTTACGCCGTGTTGATGGCAAACGAACGGTGACTGTATATATCATCCCACCTCGAGATGTGGCGTTGGAAACCGCCGAAGAGATTGTGCGTACCGAGTTACTACCGACACTTTGGCAACAGGGAAAAATTGCGCAAGGGACTAAGGTTTCTATCAGTGGCGCAGCCGATCAATTGGAAGCGACACAAGCCTCGTTGTCGAGCAACTTTATTGTGGCCTTAGTGCTGAGTTACTTATTGTTAGTGGCGATATTTACGCATTGGAGTTACCCATTGTTTATTCTTGCCACTGTACCATTGGGTATGGCTGGAGGCTTACTGGGACTAATTTCCGTAAATGGCGTTAATGTATTGCTGGCAAACTTTGGAATGACACCATTCCACCAACCCTTTGATATGATCACCATGTTGGGCTTCCTGATTTTATTGGGGACTGTGGTTAATAACCCTATTTTGATAGTAGACCAAACACGAAAGTTGATTGTAGATCAGGGCATGGAAGTTGTTGCAGCAGTCAAACAGGCGGTTGCAACGCGACTTAAGCCGATATTAATGTCGACGGCGACCACATTATTTGGTCTTGCACCTTTGGTGTTTATACCAGGAGACGGCACAGAGCTATACCGAGGTGTTGGTATTATCGTATTGTGCGGCATAGTGTTCTCGATGTTGCTCAGCCTGACATTTTTACCGGCGCTGTTGGTCAGTGTGCTGAGTAACAAACGGGCGCGATAAACAATGAAAAAGGAGCTACGGCTCCTTTTTTATGAACAATTGAAAATTAAGATAGTTCAGTTATCTGAGTATGACTCTTAAGCGCGGCCGTGTGCTATGAATATGCACTTTACAGCGCAGCGCGAAGCTGTCTCCTTACATAGGAGCTTCGGCTTTAGCAGGCCGGTTATTGAATCTTGATATGGTATCTCAACACTGCGCTTTATTGTTTCTTGTTAAATTAGCCCAAGTTATCTGAAGTAGTTACTAACTAAACATCTTTTCCCGAAAATCTAAGCACCTCTTGTAGCACGGCAAACAAGGTGTTTGGAAAATAATGCATACTTATTGGCGAGACTTGATTGGCTCCGTTTCCATTAGTCAATTTCGTGCCTTGCCCTAATTACAAAACGTCACTTGTGATTCCAATCTTGTTGTACTTTTTAAGGCTTTTGGTGATTAATTTTGGCGGTTAAAAAGTTTTAATTGAGTATAGTCATCGTATAACTCTCTATTTTTAGATTTTTATCTATTTGTTTTTAAAGCTTATAATTTTATAAGTTTGTTGTTTTTCTACAAAAACGTATCAATCGGCCCATTCGGGCGCACTCGTACCTTAACCACTGCAAAATAGCCCTCAATTCCAACGTTATGAGGGCAAACACAATGGAAAACACATCATTAAATATGTCGCACGGTGCGTCGCAATCGCCGATAGCGCAAGGTAATAAAGCAAGCTCAAAATGGGCTAGTAAATGGTTAAAATACTCAACGACCTTTTGGTTTCTGGCTGTGTTGGCGGGCCAATGGTTTTTCTTTTACTACATTATCGCGTTCTATGGGTTTTCAGTCATCAACAACAATATGGAGATTTGGAACGTCTGGGAAGTGTTTGGTAAAACGCCTTACAAAGCAGGAGATTTTGCCGGTAACGCAGCTTTTGCAGCACACGCAATTGGGGCTGGGGTTGTGGCGTTTGGTGGGGCATTGCAATTGATGCCGCAAATGCGTCGCTACTTTCCTAAATTTCACAAAATAAATGGATATCTATATTTGTTAACCGTGTTTGCTTTATCGATATCTGGGTTCTATTTGGTATGGATCCGAGATCAACACCCGATCACGCTTGACGGAATTGGCACCAGTATCAATGGTATATTGATCCTCACTTTTACTTATTTTTGCGCTAAAACGGCGATTAGAAAAGATATTCGAAATCATAAAAAGTGGGCAATTCGTTTATTTTTGGTATCAAATGCGCAGTGGATCTTAAGAATAGGTGTCTTTAGCTATTTAATAACTGGCACAACCATGGGTCTTGCTCCCGCGTTTGGCGACCCGTTTTTCCCAATGTGGACTTTTGGTTGCTTTATTGTTCCATTAGCGATGGCTGAATTATATTTCTTTGCCAGTGAGACGCAAAGTCAAAAGGTAAAATGGTTGGCTGCTGGTTGTTTATGTGTGCTGACACTATTGATGTTGGTTGGGATCATGGGCTTCACACCTTTCTTATTAAAAGTAATGTCAGGTGATGCGATCTCTATATAGAGGTAATCATCAATCGTACTTGATGTTACCATAACTAAGTTTAGGCAAGTGCAGGCTTGCCTATTATTTATTTTTTGGGTTCAACACTATGCTTAGTTGTTCATATTGTCGGCTTTCTTAACCGCTTCTAGATAACGACTTTCGATGAATTTATTTTCCTTAGTCAGGTGTTTAATTTTTTGTTTGGCTTGTTGTAGTTCAGCCTCAATGGCCTTGGCGTCAACCCCGTCGCTTTGCTCTGGTAAATCGACGGAAAGTTGGTCAATAAGTTGGTTCTGTTCGGCAATTTGGCGCTCATACTGTTGCACTAGCGCTTGGATCTCAAGTTCATTTGGCGATTCTCCACTGACTTGAACCGATTTCATATCTGTTTTCAATTGAGCGATTTCTTTGTGTAAATTGCTGTTCTCTTGCTTCAAGCTGCCCACTGATTGGGATTGATCTTCCAATTTTGTTTTAGCGTATTTTAGTTTTTTACCACTGATGGTTAAGTCACCTTTAAGGCGCTTGATCAGTTTGTGGGAACGTGAGAGCTTTTTATTGAGCTCATTGATAGAAGCTTGCTCTTCTTTGGTTATATGATCTGCGGTGGAGGCGCGAATTTGTGCAAGCTGCTGCTCTAGATTTGCTTGTACGTGTAAAAGCTCAGAAATGGTTTGTTCATGTTGTTGATTGAACTGCGTGGCGCGCTCCACTGAATCTTTGCATAGTGCGACCACCTCATCAGATCCGGAGTTATTTGAGTTGGCGTTCATAAATACTGCTGCAAATTGTCTAAACTCCCTTAAAATCAATAACAAAACATAAAACCATGCCGCTAAAATTAGCAGACCAAAATTTAAGGCAATGTATTGGTAAACTTCTATCGGCAACATAGCAGCTATTCATCGCTTCATTGATTATCAATAAGATAAGTTTAGTTTTACTGTGAAATTCTGCCTATACTGAATAGGAAAATTTAAATTTGAGGTGAATGTGAAAGTTCTGATAGTTGATGATAGCCATGCGACATGCGAAATTATCAGGCGCGCACTTCAGCAGTTTACGTATCGGAAATTATTTATTTCTTGCGAAAATAGTGTTGATGATGCACTTGAACGCATAGAGTTGTGGCAACCTCATATTATTTTAACCGATTGGCATATGCCAGATAAGTCGGGTATTGAGTTACTTAAGGAAGTTAGGGCAACGTACCCTGAATTGCCTGTGGGCATGGTATCGACCGTTGATGAGGAAGAGCAAATTAACCATGCCAAGTCGATGGGCTGTACATTTTTCCTATCTAAACCTTTTGCTGACAGTGAACTGCGCGGAATTTTGCTGCCAATAGTGCAGGAACTTGAAGTCCGAGAGCTAATGGTAGAACAAGAAGTTCCGCTTCGAGAAGGGCTTGCTTTACCTAAAACGGATTTCTTAGAGCGATTGATGCAAAAAAATATCAATGCGTCATTAACACTAAAACCCATTCGTTCTCAGTCTTTGGATGAAAGTAAATTACCTTGCGTTATGGTCGTATATGCTGAGCGAGGCAGCCAGAAAGTGCGCGTGATCTGTGTGCTTGATGTATATGCCACGTGTGTTCTGGCCAGTAGTGTTGAAGTGATCCCTGAGGGGGAAGCGCAAAAAGCGATTCATTTGAATCAAATAAACGAGCCGATTATGAATGCGTGTAAAGAGGCGTTAGCAAAAACAGCCTACGCATTTTTAGATAATCAAAGCAAAATGAGTTTGTTTGTGAGGAGTTGTAAATGTGTCAATAGCCTTCATCCTAAACTTGAAATGCTCTACAACTATCCGCTAGATAGCCGTATTGATCTTTGTTGTGAACGAGAGGGGATGGCACAAGGTAAAATGCTCATTGTCGGTGTCTGATTTTAATCATGAGTTTATACAGCCTGAGTCATATTTACTTGGTAGGACTTGATTGTTTGGCTTTCTTTCGATATTTAGCCGGAGTGGTATCAGAAAACTTTTTAAATGCTATATAAAATGTTGACTGGTTATTATAGCCACATAATTCAGATACTTGTTTTAAACTTATGTTTGTATCTTTACATAAAAGCTGTTTTGCCAGTGTTACTCGATACTGATTAATATAGGATGTGAAAGACACGCCCAAGTTATCATTTAAAACTTGCGAGAGATGTGGAACAGAAATATTTAATCGATTTGCAACCTGAGACAAACTAAGGTTCGGGCATTTATACAATTCGTCTTCGTTCATCAATTTTTCTAGCCGCGATAATATAGGGGCCGCCAAATCTTGCGGTATTTTTTTACTGGCATATTTTTCCTTTTTTGCATTGAATCTCTTTGATATTAAGGCTTCAAAACTGAGATAAGTAGATAGTAAAAAACATACTATGCCAACAAAAAGGGATGTGTAGGTGCTAAAAATATAAGCTAACCAAAGTGTTGTAGTGCTGCATATGACTACGATGGCAACTCGAGCATTTTGATCTACCACGATATCCAAAGATTTGTTTATTACTGCCGGTGCAATGGTTAGTAAAGATGCAAATAAATAGCCAAACCAGATATATCCAACAGCGGTGGAAATATGTGCACTCCATAACAAGGTATAATAATCATATGGCCAAGTTATTCCAATAATAAGAGCAAGGCTAGTTGGGGGGAGTAGATGAATTCTCCAGTTAATGTTTTTTGACGTTTTCAGTTTGAAAGTTTGTTTTACGTAGGCGAACAGTAAGGGGGCGGCCAAAAAATAGCTTGTTAAGCCCAGTTGAAAGAAGGCTTTACTATGGTCTAGGTAAAAGAAGATAGGTTGGCTCATCCGAATACAAATCATTAAGGCCACACCAGCTAATAACTTATTCACGAGATTGAGGGGTTTTAATCTGAATAAGTAAATGCTCAAAACCAACGAATTGACTGCGCCGATGGCACTTAGAAATAACAAAAAAATGGTGGCATCTAAAACCATGAAACTCTCTACTGCATATTTGTTTTTATTTTATGACTGGGAGTAGTTGGTTTGCAATTGCAAAACTTGCATAAGAAAAGGGGTTGATTTTAATAATTTATTTGTTCAATTTCCTATTTAATATCAGTTTATCCTCGTGTTTTATCATTGATAGATAAACGAGTTTGAGTCGTAAAGACTTATAAATAATAGGGATACGACGCGATCCGGATAATACCACCGCGGCGTATCACTTTAAATACTGAGGGTTATTGAGTCACTTTTCTTGCCCTAAATTGACGACCTTTCATTTTTCCTTCTGAAATAATCTTCAAGGCTTTATTGGCGAGCTTACGCTCAATGGCGACATACGAGGTGATCGCTGTAACTTTAATTTTACCGATTTGAGTGCCTTGTATTGATTTGTCTGCAGTCAAAGCACCTAAGATATCGCCTGGTCTTAATTTGGCTTTTTTCCCACCGTCAATCTGCAACGTAACCATAGGAGCTCGTGCAATTTGATTGCTAAACACATCGTCACTCGGTAGGTTAATCGGATCAATGGTTTGCTCCAAGTAATCTTCCAAAGCGTTAACTTTGTGGGACTCTTTGTAACTCATTAAAGAGCATGCCACTCCTGTATTTCCTGCACGCCCAGTGCGACCGACTCGGTGGACATGCACTTCTGGATCGTGTGCTATATGATAGTTAAGCACCATGTCAACATGATCGACGTCAATAC
Organism: Pseudoalteromonas sp. Of7M-16; assembly: GCF_022347805.1. NCBI lineage: Bacteria > Pseudomonadati > Pseudomonadota > Gammaproteobacteria > Alteromonadales > Pseudoalteromonadaceae > Pseudoalteromonas > Pseudoalteromonas sp. Of7M-16. The sequence continues at coordinate 42,254 of NZ_JAKRFY010000004.1, forward strand.
CACGGGCGGCGACATCTGTGGCAACCAAGATAGTCAGGCTTTTGTTTGCAAATCGCACCAGGGTGCGATCTCGGTCTTTTTGTTCTAGATCACCGTGAAGGGCGGCACTGTCAAATCCGATTTGTTTGAGGTTGTCACAAACAGATTGGCATTCAGCCTTAGTATTACAAAAAATGACCGCGGAGCTTGGTTGAAATTGCAGTAATAACTTTTGCGCAGCAGCCAGTCTCGCATCGTTATCTTGTACTTCGTAAAAGTATTGCTCAATTGAGCTGTGATCATGGGTTGCTTCAACGGTGACCTTTTCAGCGTTTTGCATAATATGCTTTGCTAGCTGCTCTATTCGTGGCGGGTAGGTCGCACTAAATAGCAGGTTTTGTCGTTTAGCTGGGCAGTGATCTAGGATGCATTTAATGGCATCTTCGAAACCCATTTCGAGCATTCTATCAGCTTCATCCAATACGAAAGTGTTTACTTCGTCCAGAGATAGTCTGCCTTTGCGTAAATGTTCTTCAATTCTACCTGGAGTGCCAACAACGATATGGGCACCATGTTCCAATGAACCTATTTGAGGGCCCATCGGAGCACCACCGCATAAAGCGAGAACTTTAATGTTATGGATAGCTCTGGCGAGTTTACGAATTTCGACAGCAACTTGATCTGCCAGCTCTCGAGTAGGACATACAACGAGCGCTTGTACACGAAAACGTTTTACGTTGAGGTTATGCAGTAAACCAAGTGAAAACGCAGCAGTTTTACCTGAGCCTGTTTTTCCTTGTCCGATAAGATCTTTACCCGCCAAGATTTTAGGCAGTGTTTGAGCTTGAATTTCCGTCATGGCCGTATAGCCAAGAGAGGTTAGGTTATCTAATAGGGCGTTTGAAAGTGACAAACTAGAAAAAAGAGGCTGAGACAAAACAAGTATCATCTATTTTGAAATAAAGGCAGATTATACCACGCACTATGTGCCGATAGAATCTTTACATGGTGGCGTTTGTTTTTCAGTCAAGGTGAAACAATGGGGTTTGCGATAAGAGAAACCCCACTTGCCTTAGCCTGTTTGTGTTTAGTAAAAAATTTCCAGTTGTATGAGTGATGTTTACCCAATAACTTTTTTGAACTTCAATAGCCAAACGCCAAACAATATCTCAAAAATGACCGCAAAAGTGATGCCTGTGCCAGCGAAGATATATTTTTCTTTGAATGGCAACACTTGGTTGGTGATTAAATAGTCTCCGCTGACAAAAGTGATGGCTGCGAAAGCAATAAGTAGACAAATGAGAATAGGGTAATCAATATACGGATTGATATTGAATTTTGCATAACTTCCACATTTACCACATGTAATCATTGTGGGTAAACCAGCCTTAAATACATCGATGAAACCAATGGCACTGCCACATTTTTTGCAACTGTTCGTGGAATGCTCATCTGAGCGAGTTGTTCTGGGCACTGCTGGCGAATCTATATTCTTTAAAAAATGTGCTCTCAAATTACCATAGTTTGATTGACACTCTCCAGATATTGGAACAACTATTTCTGTTGCCTCAATAAGATATAAACCGTTGTCGATACAATAATTCAGTGCTCTCAACAATGAGTCTAAACCGTCTTCATCGATAAGCTCCGCAATATTGTTTTGATTTTCCAGAACCCATCCTTTAAAAGTACCGACATTTTGTAATACTCCACTTGCACTGTAATTACCGGACATTAGTATGGATGTATCGGTATCAAACTTAGCGAGCGGAGAGTTTTCAAGAGCAGAAAAGCTTTGGAAAAGCGTGTGTATAGAAGGAATTTTTTCGGCCAAGAAGCAGATAGCTGAATTTCGAGCATACCAATATGGATGCAGAAAACCTGCGACACTGGCAATAGCAAATGAGAAATAAGCCGCAAAATTTTCGGCCGTTATCGGGTCACCGGACGGGGTCGATTCATTCATATACCAAGGAATAATAAACTCATTAAATAATTCAAGAAACTGCTCTTGAACTTCGCTATCTGAACTCACTTCTGCTGCTCTAGATTGCAACATTCCCGGGTGTTCTAAAATATCAAAAACATATCTCTGAATTTCTTTTTTTGAAATACAATGAAAAGTTACATCATAGGACACAAGTATTACTCCAAACCTCAGGTGACACTCTTTACGCAGCGGTACTGCGCAAGTTTTTATGAGCAACATAATAACAAGAAAGCACTGAAAATCCTTGTTTTTACAATATTTTATTTTTTATGAGGGCAAAAAAAGATTATATGGAGTTTAATGCAATTTTAATGGCAGGAGTTGGGAAACGCTGCTTTATAATGGGTTAAAATTATTTACGGTGCGATTTTGGCTGCGCCAATTGCATATTAATAGCAAACGGCGCGGCATAACTTTAGGCTAAGGCTTGGTCAACACCTTTTGGGTTGGGGCCGTAATCGTTGCTATCTTGATCGCCTTCTTGTACTGCAAAAATAAGTAACACAATTGCACCTATCAGTGGCAATAGGCTTATTAGAACCCACCAGCCCGAGCGACCAGTGTCATGTAATCTGCGGATGGAGACTGCTACGCTAGGAATAAGTACTGCTAAAGCATAAATAAGACTTAGAAATGATGTGCCAAGCACGCCATCTAAAACGGCGATTACAACAGAAAAAATTAAATTGAATAAAACAAACATCCAATACTCTTTTCTTCTCGCTCTTCCATTAAATACCACGTAACTCTTTAAGACGGATATGTACCATTCCATTTTTGGTTCCTTAATTTTATTTTAATTGTGTTTAAGAGAGTTAAATGTGGTATGTCCATTCACATTTAATTTATTGCAGCTATTTTTTTATGAGCTTACAACTCAATATCTTGACTCTCCAAGTAGAGAAAATAAATCAAATAATGATTTGTAACAAGAGGTAACGATAAATAATTATTACTATATGAAATTATTTATTTGTATTTGGTTTTTATAGAAGCTTTTTGTTAGGTAATTTTATTTTTCGTATGTCAGTTCAATGTCTTGACAGTTAATTGCTAAGTTGTGGAATTGATCCTTTTTGCAAAAAAAGCCGCGGTTATTTCACAGCCATTTCACATGTCTTTACGCAAACTCCACTTATCAAAATCAAAACGAATGTATTTAAGGAGTGGACATGGGTGTTAAGTTAGACGTACGTCAATTAGATCACACCATTAAGTTGGTAAATGGTGAGCCATTACACTTGCTAAAAGCGGTTTCAATGTCTGTAGAGGCGGGAGAGCAGATTGCTATCGTTGGGGCATCAGGCTCAGGGAAGTCAACATTGCTCTCCTTACTGGCAGGACTTGAGACGCTGCAAACTGGGGAGATCAGCTATCAAGAAAGGAATGAAGATGTTGCTGAAATTAACAGTGTTTCGGGCTTTGTGTTTCAGCACTTTCACTTACTGCCAGAGCTAAATGCGCTGCAAAACGTAGCGTTGCCTTTATTATTACGAGGTGAGAAAAGTGCGCAGCAACAGGCTCTTGAGAAACTAAAACTCGTGCAAATGGAAGCACAAGCGCATCAGCCGGTTACCAAGCTTAGTGGCGGAGAGCAGCAGCGCGTAGCGATAGCACGAGCACTTTGCAGCGAGCCTCAAATCATTTTTGCGGATGAGCCTACTGGCAACTTAGATAAAAATACTGCTGAGCAGGTTTTTTCACATATGCAAAATGGGGCAAGGTCGACAGGCACCACCATGGTCGTGGTTACTCATGATCTGAATTTGGCAGCAAAGTTAGACAAAATCTACCATCTAGAAAGTGGAGAGTTAAAGTTATGATTGACGCGCAAACCATAGATGCCGAGCGCGAGTCCAAACTTAGCTTGAGCCGCGCTAGTATAATGCTTATCAAAATATTTCTTTTGCAAGTTCGCCAAGGCAAGCACCTTGTTACTTTATTCAGCTTGGCTTTACTCTTTTTGTATCTCAGTCTGACAAGTTTGCTTGGACAAGGTGTAGATAAATATCTTAATCACAATTTGCAAACTATGTTGGGGGCAGATACTCAGCTTTCAGTCACTCGAGATTGGCACGATTCTGAAACGCAATGGGTGACAACTCATGCTAGCTCAAAGACATTTATACAAAGTTACCAAGTGACCTTAAGCCAAGGCAGTGCTTATAGCCATGCGAAATTAAAAGCGGTTGATAACGCTTATCCATTGACTGGACAGGTGACTATCTCAACCAATGAACAACTAACTACATCGCAGGTTTCTAAAGGGCCTAAAGTCGGAGAGATCTGGTTAGAGCCGCACCTAGCACGAGCCCTTGATGTTCGCATTGGTGATGAGATCCGTTTGGGAAGTGAAACCTTGGTTGTGAGCGCGCTTTTACTAAATGAACCAGACAGGATCATTCAAGGATATAGTAGCGATAGGCGCGCATTGGTGTCCCAGCTGAGCTTGGTCGCACTTAACATGCAGCCAGAAGATCGTCAGATCTTAGTCAATCACCATGGTGATTTTAAATTAAGTCATCTCAAGCAACTGCAAACCGCTAGCGCAGACTTAAAGGTTACCAGCAAACTGCTAAACAACTATCCAATGGCACATGCATGGCAGAGGGTACAAAACTTCATGGGTCTGATCAGCTTTATTATTGTGTTGTTGACTTGTTTGTGTCTGTGGTTGAGCCAAAGAAGTCATATAGAGCCAGTACAAGGGGTGTTGGCGGTCATGTTGGCCAATGGCGTGAAACGCCAGCAAGTACCTCTGCTAGTGGTGGTATTAATGGTCAGCATTTTGTTGCTAAGTTTTATACCAGCCCTGTTAATCGCAATGGTTGGTGCGACTTTCATTGAGCAGTTAATCCAGCAAAATGTATTCGAGACTTTTGAGCTAATGTGGGGAGTGACTGGAATAGGTCATGCATTGCTAATGAGTGTATTACTCTACTGTCTTCTGACAATTCCTAACTGGATTAAATTACTTAAAAGCACTGTGCGAGACCTATTGGAAAAACGAGAAGATGGCGCTGTTACATTTATTGTTAGCGGCTTGTGTCCTTTACTGTCACTGTTGGCTGTAGTCTTGCTTAATACTGACAATTGGGTTTTGACTGGGCTGTTATTGTCAGGGCTTGGAGTCTGTCTAGTTTTATTACTTGCATTAACTTGGGGAATATTGAGCCTTGCGAATCGCAGCTTGGTTGATCGAGGTGGCGTGTTTGCATTTGTATTGCTTTTAATGAAGCAGCGGATGAGTGTGAAAATTATCCAAATTTTGGCTCTGGGGCTCAGCGCAACGCTTTTATTATTGTGTCTGAGAGTTGGTCAAGATGTAAATCGAGTGCTAGATCGTGCCCTGTTTGAAGATCAAGGTAATGTCTTTGTCACGCAAGCTACTTCCACTCAAAAACAAGCAATTTCTCAATTTGCCAAACAACATGGCGGTGAAGTTAAGCAATTTAAAGCATTTCAAAGTGCGAGAGTCACCCATGTGAATGATGTATTGCTGGCACAAATCGACGCGCCATCCAGTGACTCCAAAACGCGTCTTGAACGGGATATCAATTTACATTGGCAAATAAGTCAGCCTGACAATATCAGCGTTGTCAGTGGGCAGTGGCAGCCATTGGGTGAACAAGGCTTACCTTCAATTTCAATGGAGCAGGAGGTATTCGACGAGTTGAGCCTTGCACTAGGAGATGTGCTGACCTTGCAGGTAGGCTCACAAAGTCAACAGTTTAATATTGCTTCAGTACATCACTATTGCTCTGGCTCGGACATGATCACGTTTTGGTTTGTGGTTCATCAGGATAGTGTGCCCGTAGCGAGTGAGCCAACTTTATATATGGGCAGCGTTGATTTACCCCAATCTGGGTTGGACAACTTAGGAGAGATCTGGCAAGCGCACCCTAGTATTCGTATGTTACGGGTCGAAGAATTGATCTCAAGAGTACGCAATACCGTGCAGACATTTATGTACTTAACGTTAGCCTATGGGGTATTCATTGCAATAATGAGCAATTTGCTTGTGGTGGCTTCTATACAAACACACTTGCAGCGAGACAAACTGAAAAACGGCTTGCTGTTAAGTTTTGGCCTAACAGAAAAGCAAGGGCGAAATATGCTGATCACAGAGTGGGCAATATTAACTGTGATACCTGTGGCATGTGCATTGGCTTCAGTTTATCTGTTCATTGGTCAAATTTATCAGCAGGGGTTTGGCCTTGCATATCGACCTAACGACTTGATGTTATTCCTCGAAGCAGTTGCGATTGTGATGACAATTGCTCTAGGCGGAATATGCCTTAGTCGAAAACAACTCAAGCAAAGTGTTGTTACTTTGTTAGAGCAGCGCGGTTAAATACACAGTTGGCAATGTAGCAAATATGCGACATTGCCAAATTTTTTCCCTTCAAGCTTTTTCTCTCCCCAAATAAGCCAACTTCTCGCCAATCTAGCTTGTTCTGATAAACCTGTTTGTTTACTCATCAAGCATTCATCAGGAAACCACCTCGTGATCCGCTCAATTGAATTGAAATCTTACAGTTATTATTTTGTTGCAAAAATTTTATCATTTTAATGTGTTGGCATATTGAGGTGTTCATTCCTTAATCGGCAATGGACAGAAATTAACAAGGAAAATAACGTAGTGGTTAATTATGAAAGCTAAAAATGTGTTAAAGCAACTCTATGCATCAGGCATTGAATTGATTCTTGAAAACGAGCGACTTGTCACTAAGTCAAACACTCCTCTCACCGACAAACAATCGACACTGATAAATCAATATGAACAGCGGCTAATTGATTACATTAAGTTGCAAGATACTCATTGGCGAGCGCGATTGTGTGGGTATGAGCCTATGGTTCTACATAGCATGTGTTTACCGGATGAGCAGCGAGGAATGTTTACTCAATACTGGCAATTTAGTGATTTAAAACAGCCAGAAGCCAGCACAACACAAGCACAGAGTCAGTTACAAAGCCGGGTTATTTATGCGTTGAATCAGGCACTTTCAACTTATTCTGGTCAAGCTGATGGCCTAATAAAAGTGTCTTTACCCGAGGACTCAGCCCTTGGTTTTCAAGTATATCCTGTCCGAAGTACCGCACAGGGAAAGTCATTAACGCTTGAGCAATTTACCGAATTATATCGTCAAGACATTGAGCTGGGATACTTAGATACAGTCGCACTGAACACCCACAATCTAGACTCAGAATGTGAAGTAGTGTGGTTGGGTTTACAGGATATGGAACATTACTCACCGAGCCTCAATGAAAAACAAAAGATAGGTATTGATGTTCGGCTTTTAGATCAAAAAATCGTTTTCACATGGCGTTGGAATAGCCAGCTTATAAGTGAACGGTCCGTTAAAGTTATCTCAGAAATCTTTGCGTCTTATCTTATGGGAGAGCCTACCTGTATCCCGGAATTTTCAGCAATAAAAAACGGCTATCAAGATGGCAAAAGTGCTTTGGAGCTGTTTACTCAGGTTGCCTCGCTTTATTCTGATAAAATAGCAGTGCGCTGCCAAGAGCAGCAGCTTACATACCGAGAGTTAAAGCAGCAGGCAGAAAACATTGCAGCTTCATTGCAATCAGCTGGTGTGCAAGCAGGGGACCGTATTGTGGTGATCCTTCCTCGTAATTTAGAGCTTTTGCTGGCAATAACGGGGGTATTGTTTACCGGGGCTGTGTATATCCCTATCTCTGCGAAGGAGTCCAAAGAAAGAGTAAACGCTGTTGTTGAACAAAGTAGCGCTAAGGCGGTGATCTGTCCTGATGTCAAAACCACATTGGCTTGTAGGCAGTTTAGCTTAGAGCAATTGCGCTGTCGTCCAGATAAAGCCTATCGAGGGGTAGAATTAGCGGCTGATAGCCCTTTTTACATCAACTTTTCTTCGGGGTCGACCGGAGAGCCAAAAGGGATCGTGTGTTCACATCAAGGGATCACGAGGTTAGTCATTAATCCCAACTTTACAGTGCTTGATGACAACACCCACATGTTGTGTATTGCCAATCAGAGTTTTGATGCTTTTGCGTTTGAAATTTGGGGGGCGCTGCTAAACGGTGGCTGTCTTTATATGCTTGAAGAAGCATATGTAACACCAGAAAATCTAGGCGCATTGTTTAGCACGCAGGTTAATACCTGTTTTTTAACAGCTGCATTATTTCACACTTTAGTAGATATTGATCCTTGTCTGTTTTCTGGTTTGGATCAGTTACTGGTAGGGGGGGACGTAGTATTACCTTCAAAGGTAAAGCTGGTGTATCAAAACAATTCAGATATACAAATTGTAAATGCCTACGGACCGACAGAAAATACCGTATTCACGAGCACCTTTTTGATTCCAAAAACTTGGCCGAGTGACCAGTCGTTGCCCATTGGTCTGCCGATTAATGGTACTGCCGTAGCCATTGTGTCTGACAAAGGGGCGCGCTTACCACATGGTTGTGCGGGTGAGATTATTACTGCGGGCGCAGGACTGGCATTAGGCTATTTGAACAAAGCACAAGAGCAGGGACGGTTTGTCTCGATGGACAGTGAAGGTAAACCTCTGCGGGTGTATAAAACTGGCGATTTGGGCTTTATTGATAGCCAAGGGTATATACGGTTTATTGGTCGAGGAGATGCGCAAGTGAAAATCAACGGGTATCGAGTAGAGCTACAGGCAATAGACCAAACGCTTGTGACATTGCCACAAATAAAGCAAGCACATACATTTGCCATCAAGGCTACAAATGGACACAAGCTGGTAAGTTTTATTCAGCTTGATGAGTCACATAATAAAAACGATGCAAACTGTGAGCGTGCGTTGCTGCATTTCCTTAGCACAGAGCTCCCTGCGCATATGATACCGAGCAACCTTTGCTTTATAACTCAAATACCACTGACCCTAAATGGTAAAGTGGATAAGCAGTCTCTCATCGAGTTGTTTATCCAGCAAAGCCAAGCACAATACGTGGCACCAATCACGCCTTTGCAAAGTGAGCTATGTAAGTTATTTGCGCAAGTATTACATGTCGAACGCCTCGGTATCGCGGACGATCTGATTCAATTGGGAGGAAACTCGTTGATGTTTCTTCGTATTTTGGCAATTTGCAGAGAAACGTTGCAACTGGAGATCTCCCTCAATGAGTTATTACTCAATCCAAATATTGCTGCGATTTCTCGTTTGGCGCGGCCTAAAAATGCGCTCACTATTACAAAAGCAAGTGAGCAACAACTGTCATATGCCGAGGAGCGCCTACTTTTTATTCAAGGAATAAAGGAAGCCGAATGTGCTTACAACGCACCTTTTTTGTTTGAGCTAAGCCCCGAATTTGATTGCGATAAATTCTTGTCTGCGTTTGAGCAAGTCGCTGCGCGACATACTATCTTAAAAACCCAATATCGCTGGAAGGATGGGCGGCAAGTATACCCTCAAATATCTAAATCTAAGTATACGTTGCACCATGAAAAAGTAGATTCAGAACAAGCGTTACAAATGCGACTCAAGTATTTCGCCAATGAAGTGTTTGACTTGAGTGAGGGGCTACCTGTTAAGTTCGTGCTATTGGAAAAAACGCACAGCCGACAATTACTGCTCAATATTCACCATGTTGTGATTGACGGCTGGTCGTTGAACATTCTATTCAATGAGCTGACATATTTTTATGAGGGTAAAGGAGAGATATTACCACTTAAGATCAGCTATAGAGATTATGCCAGTTGGCAACGTGAAGAGCTTAAAGGAGCGACAAAAGCGGATTTAACCGCTTTTTGGCAAAGGTATTTGGCTGGAAATGATGCCTTGTTATTGCCCTATGATGCGCCGAGGGAGACAAGCTTTGATTACAAAGGTAAGAGTCAGTACATCAAATTAGACAAGTCACTTTCGCAAGCCCTTAGGCAAAGTGCGAAAGCCCATAGCACAACACTATATCATGTGATGTTAAGCACCTTTTTTGCTCTGAGCCATAAACTTTCTCAGCAACATGATTTGATCATTGGTACGCCATTTGAAAATAGATATGTATCTGAAACACAGTCTTTAATCGGTTTTTTTGTTAACTCCTTACCGATCCGAGTTGTGTTGCAAAATGACGATGTCTCACTGCAAGAGTTGCTTCAACTGACAATTAACAGTGTCTCTGAAGTGCGTGAGCATCAGGCGTTGCCACTCAATGATATTGTACAGGCGACGGACACTGAGTTTGATGCATCTCGCGCTCCTCTGTTTCAAGTGTTGTTTAGCGTACAAGCGTTTTTAGCTCAAAAAGATCTGCCCTCTGGAATGACGTTTGAACATCTGCGTGCTTATACGGCAGCGAAGTACGACATGACCATACTTATCGATGACAGTAAAGAAGAGATCGAAATAGATTGGAACTATGCAGCGTCTTTGTTTAAGTGTGAGTCGGTGACGCGTTTTGCACAAATGTATAAGCGCGTTTTGACGCAGTTTACAAAACAGCCAAGTACAAGGCTCAGTACGGTCAATGTCGTAGATGAAAAAGAACACAGGTTGCTCTTAGATGTATGGAGTAGGCCAGAGCACTCAACGCCGCTGCGCCATTTAACGCTGCCTGCTTTGTTTGAAGAGCAAGCCAATATTCGTCCAGAGAAAACTGCACTTAGGTTTAAAGGTGAATCACTGAGCTATCATCAATTGAATAGCCAGGCAAACCAGCTAGCTCACGAATTATTGGCTTGTTTTGAGCGCGGCCATTGGCCGCAGCAGGCACATATTGCGGTATTAAAAACTCGCGGTATCGACATGGTTGTCAGTGCACTGGCAGTCCTGAAATTAGGTGCAGCGGTGGTTATGGTGTCTCCGGACTATCCACAACACAGAATTGACACTATGTTGCAGGACTGTCAGCCTCTTTGTGTGATCACCTGCGATGAACATGTAGATAAGATCCGCGGTTTGGATTGCGATTTCGTTATTTACCAGCAAGTAATGAGTAAGCACAGCTTAACCCATAATCTAGCGCCAGTTACAAACCTTGATGCATTGGCTTATGTGATTTACACGTCTGGCACAACGGGGACTCCAAAAGGGGTGAAAACATCTCATCGTGGTGTGGTGTCTCTGATCCAAAATAACGGATATGTTGAATTCTCCACCCAAGATCGGCTGGTCCAGCTGGCCAATCCTAATTTTGATATGGCTTTGTTTGAAACTTGGGGCGCGCTATGTCATGGCGCAACCTTGGTTATTCCCGAGCAACAGCAACCCAGTTTCGAGGATATTCGCGCATTGTTGCGGCGTGAATCAATAACGATATTGTGGCTAACTACGTCGTTATTTGATGGGCTACATAGTTTTGACCCCAGTTGTTTTGCGAACCTAAAGTACCTTATTTTTGGTGGGGAAGCTGCCAATAGTGATACTGTTGCTAAACTGCAGGCATCTGAGTGTTGCCCTGAATACTTAATAAATGGATATGGTCCATCTGAAAGTACCATAGTGACGACGCACTCTTGTCATGGGTTTACGGGTACGAATGTACCTATTGGTAAACCTGCTAATTCGCGCAAAGTCTATGTGCTGGATAACAATAAAAAGCCAGTGCCAATAGGGGTGGTCGGAGAGCTCTATGTAGCTGGAGAGGGGCTTTCGGACGGGTATTTAAATCGCCTAGAACTCACAAATGAACGCTTTTTACCTGATCCGTATAGTGACAGTAAAGATGGCAAAATGTATAAAACGGGGGATTTGGTACGCTGGCGATATGATGGAAATCTTGAATACTTTGGGCGCAATGACAATCAAGTTAAAATCAACGGATATAGAATAGAACTTGGTGAAATAGAAAACGTTTTATTGCAAAACGCAGACATTAAAAGTGTTGCGGTTGTTGATGTTGAGCACCACGGTCACACACATTTGGTTGCTTATATCTGTAGCACTAATACACAGCTCTCACTCACTGGTGTTCGCAGCAATACAGAGCAGCAGCTTCCTAGATTTATGCACCCCAGTGAATACATTCAAATTGATAACCTTCCATATACATTAAATGGAAAGTTGGACAAAAGTCGCTTGCCCAAAGTACATTTTGAGTCGCAGCACAGTTACGTTGCACCAAGAGATCAATTTGAATTACGGCTTTGCGCTTTATTTAGGGAACTATTGGGAGCGCCTAAAGTAGGTATAGATGATGACTTTTTTGAACTGGGTGGACACTCTATGTTGGCGATGCAATTGGCACACAAGATTGAACACTTAACCGGGCAAGCCTTTTCATTACGGTCATTATATAGCCACAGAACCGTGCGGCAGTTGTCAGAGTTCAAACCCAAAACGAAGCGCTTTGTTGAGCCTTCGCAATTTACATTGCCTGTACATTTATCTCCGCTCAAGTCTGATGTAGAGCGAGCGCAAACGATATTCTTAACGGGTGCCACTGGATTTGTTGGACGCTATTTATTGGCACAGTTACTCACTGCTCCCGATGCAATAATTTATTGTCTAGTTAGAGCATCAGATGGCATACATGGCAAAGCGAGAATAGAGCAGAGCTTAAAGCAGGCTCATTTGTGGCGTGACGAATTTAGAAGCCGGATCAATGTTGTTGTGGGTGATTTATCACAAGAAAAGTTGGGTATGAGTGAGCCAAGCTATACTCGTGTTGCCGAGCAGGTTGATTTAATTATCCATGCGGCGACGTACATGGATCACCTAGCACAATTTGAGCAAATGAAACCTGCCAACGTTGATAGTACGATAGAACTGATCACCTTACAGCAGCACCTAAAGGCTAAGCGCTTACTGCACATTTCAACGACCGCGGTACTTAAACAGCGAGAAATTGCAGATGAACTAGCATCTTTGGAGCTACAAAATCACACCGCGTGTGAGGGATATGTATCCACCAAATGGGCTTCGGAGTTGCTTATTAAGCAAGCACAACAACGTGGTTTTGACATCAGTGTGATTCGATTGGGGTTAATATCTGGATGTGTAAATACGGGCTTAAGCGACCACGAACAGTGGCTAACCATGCTGATGAAACTGACCTCACACCTTGGGTTGTGTTTTGATGATAAGCGTTTTCAAACGAGTATTATACCTGTGAACTATGTTGCACAAGCCATTGGCACCTTGGTATACCAATCAAAGCTATTACCGGTCTATCACCTATCAAACTCTCGAGAGCTCTATTTTGTTGATTTGGTACGCGCGCGCAACAAAGTACTTGAAGCACCTATATCATTGACCAGTTACGAGGACTTTATCGCGGCATTGGTTGCACTCAAAGAAACAGGAAAAGCAATCACAGGAGAGTATTTGTTTACTGATGATATGCGGCAAGTATCAGCTGAGCGTCATAGAGACGAGTCGAGTGTTTTCGCGCCAATTGATGCTAGTAAAACTTGGCAGTCGTTGGAAAAGCTCAATTTGCCAATGCCTGCGCTGACAGACGTGATGATAGCGCAATATTTCGATGCCATTGAAAACATAGAGTAAAAAAAGGACCTTCGGGTCCTTTTTTATAGAGGGTGGCTTTGTTTATTTAGCATTAATTGGTGCTGGTACTTTTTTAAACTGATAGCCAAGTCCGTTTAACTTTCCTGGTTGGCTAAAGTCAAACACTGTACCGATGCCTCTTCCATACCCTTGTACTTGAAGTAAGTTGTCGCCCACTACCTTTACTGTTCGAGTAAAGCCATACTTAACCGAGACAAGCACCAAGGCTTGCAACTCTGGCGCGTACTCTAAGATAAGATCGCCGAGTATCGGGTTGTCGGATTGGATTTGATAATACCCAAGTAACTGCTCAAGCTCCGGGGTTAACTGCGTAGTAACTAGCTTGCTAAATACGTGCGCGTAATCCTTTCCGTCATAAAGAAAGCGGACTCCCTCTATGGCCTCGGTCGGTTTTATTTTTATATCGTAGTCTATTCCCTGAACTTGATATGTTTGCGCTGCTACTTTTTTGAGCGGCTTATAGCCGAACCCTTCAGAGAAAACACTAAACTCGCCACTTGGATTTTGCTCTATAAATACACTGCTTGTGCCCACATAAGCACCCGCTTCCAGCGTTTTACTGGACTCATCTAATTGGGGAGTTGATGTTTGCTCGAACGGTCCTGGTGACTGTTGAGCCACCATGCTCGTCACTGCTTTGGCGATGTCTTCAACCGCGCTTGCACCTACTCTGTTATTAGTTGTGACAAACACGCCAAAGTTTAATTCAGGTACTATGTACATTGAACTTTCATAGCCCTGATAACTACCATCGTGTTTGATAGCGATATGGCCGTTATATGATTCAATGAAGAAGCCCAGTCCCATTTGGTGGTCGCCATCAAGTTTCACATGATCATTTTGGACATTGCGAACTGTCTTAATCAAAGATGCGGGCAAAATTGCATGGCTATTATAATTCCAGCTATCCAATATTGCCTGCATATAGCGCGCCATATCATTACCAGTAGAGATCATGCCACCAGCTGGGGTGGTTAGTGCTGCATATTTTGGCTCAATTTGTGTGCCGCTGTAACTTTCAGCCATCTTTGTTGGTAACGGCCCGTTTGGCAGATGGCTCAAAGTAGAGTCCATGCCGAGAGGATCAAAAAACTCTGATTGTAAGTATGCTTGCCAACTTTGCCCGCTAACTCTTGAGACTAACAAACCTGCGAGGGCAAACGCATTATTGTTGTACGCTGAGATTGTGCCGCGATCCCAAACCAAGTATTCATCGCTTAGCAACTCAGCCAGTGAATTTAGATCTTGATCTGGCGTGGTCGTTGGCTCATCACCTCGATACCATCCTGAAGGGATCCCACTTTGATGGGTAAGCAAGTCACGTACAGTTATTTTATCACTGTTGTTTGGCAATACTTTGGGTCTAAAATCCGATAGGTGTTTGTACACACTGTCATCAAGAGATAATTTGCCTTCATCAACGAGCTTTAAAACCGCAAGGGTAACAAAGGTTTTTGTGATTGAAGCGATCCTAAATTGGGTATCTGACGTAACGGGCTGTTGTGTTTGGATGTTGGCAAAGCCAAACCCGTCCAACATTAATGGCGTATTGTCTTTGACTACAGCAATTGAAATTCCAGTGATTTTTTCTTCTGATAGTCTGTTTTCAATTTGCTGAGTGATCTGGTTCAATTCTGGCTGAGTCAGCGCTAGAGCAGTGTGACTGACCGTAAAACCTGCGAGAAAGGTCGAGAGCAATGCTATTTTTTTCATGGTTGTCCTTAATTAATATTGGGTTGAGTTAGGTAGCTTAGATTGAGTAGCTAAGCAACTCTGTTTGTAGACGATATAGGGACAATTAAAATTAACTCAGGGGGCCAATTAAAGTCAGCGCAATTGGGCAAGCTAATTTGTTTTGAGATTAAAGGTTGGCGCATTTTGCATTTTGAGAAAAATTTCTATTTTGCGAATCGCAAATTGCAAAACAGAAAATTGCTTACTGAATTTTCGCATTTTAGAAATACTGACTTCATTGTTCCAATATTACGGTCAACTATTTATTGGAACTTTTCTATTCAACCAATTCAACAACTTAAAATTAAAAAGTCACCATATATCGAATTCACGAACTAAGGACGTGAAATTGACACATAAATGCTTGTTGTGGCTAATTCATGACTAGATGGCAACGAATACAAAGAAAAAAATTTAACATTAATAACTTCAGTGGTTTGTGGAATCAAATATTTTAACGGTTCGATTTTTGCTTAATACTAAGGTAGTAGAAATGTTTGATGGTGTGTTTATGAAAAAAACAGACAAATATTTTAGTAAGTTTGGGGTAGCGCTTCTATCTCTGGCGACAAGCTTTTCTGTGTTTGCGAATGAAAACACCTGTTTAGACGGACTTTTTGCGATTGACAGGTTTTCGGGTGATGGTCACAGTGCAATATATCACATAGATACTGATGCTCAGGTTAGTAGAGAAGTGCCAGGTGCTACATTTGCATCGAGCAATATTGCTGGACTAGGTGAGAAGTTATATACCATGCAGCGGATCGATAGCGACACAAACGCGTCTAAGTTGTATGAGTTTGATATGCAATCAATGCAGCAACGTGAAATTGCTGATACAACCAGTTTTCCGATCAAACGTTCGGCGGTTTCTCCATCGGGAGACTATTTATTAGCGACCAGCCAGACTTACATGTACCAATTTGACTTAACAACTGGAGAAAAAACAGTTTTGGGAAAAATGAAGTCTGACAGCGCAACGTATGACGATTTTGCTCATGGTGATATAGCGTATTCAGCGGATGGTAACTTCGTATATGTACTAAATGCAAAGGCACTATACGTTCTTGATGAAGCAACTATGACATTAAATGAAATTGGTGAGCACAACCTACACTGGGCGTCAGGCTTAGCGGTTGACGAAAATGGCACTATCTATGTTTCTGCTAGAAATAGTGGTGAAAACGCAAAAATATATACTCTGGACGGACAAACTGCCCAAGCAACCTACGTCATGGACGGTCCAGCGCACATTGCCGATTTAACCTATGTCCAAGGCTGTGGTGATACTTTACCTGTGATAGCAAACGCGCTCCAAAAAGAGATCGACAAGGCCAATTTATTCTGGCTAGCTAACGGAAACAGCAACAAGGTGGCGAATTTAGCGGGCTTTAAAGACGGTACTTTTAACTTTAATGATCAAGGGTTTCCTGTTGAGTCGAAAGACAAGTTAAACAAACACAATCGTTTTACTAAAAACCCCAATGCCAACCGCTGCGCGCGGATGTGGAACAACTTTTTAGAGCATCAATACACACTTAATCGCAATGGCAAAGGCAGAAAAAAAGCAGATGGCAGTACCAAGTGGTACTTTTCTACCGAGGCTGGTGAATATAAGGTGATAAAAGCAAGCAAAGGTAGCTGCCACTATGGTTATGCTTCTGGGGCACCGGGTAAAATCATTTACAATTCAAAAACAGGCATTGTGTCTGTTCAGTAACACACTCTTTGAAGCTTCATCAGGGTAACGCAGCGCTTTCGCTGCGTTACTTCTTTGGATTGGATGTTTGAGCAAAAAAATTACAACCTCAAATGCAACCTTTTCCCTCTGTGGCACGTCTTAATTTTAATCTGGGAAGTACCTATCTTTACTATTTTGAGGATTAAAATGCAGCTAATTTTATCAGCTATTTTTATTATTTTTACATTTGGCTCACTGAAAGCGTTTGGCGCGATGAGTACTGAAATACAGCATTTACTCGCATTTATTGAAGCTGCTAATTGTCAGTATGAGCGCAATGGCACAATACATAGTGCTCAAGATGCAAAAGCTCATATATACAAAAAATATAATTATTATCAAGATGATATCAACTCAGCGGAAGACTTTATACGGTTGGCAGCAACAAAAAGTAGTCTCTCTGGCAAGCACTACCAAATACACTGTCAAAATAAACCCATAATAAAAAGCAGTGAATGGTTGTTAGCGGAGCTTGCGAGGTATAGAGAGGAGTAGACAATTAAAAGAAAACGTTCTTTGTTCAGAAGTCTTATGCTTTACTCGCGATATCCGAAAGTTGAATATGCAAATTTAAAGTAATATTTATTAGGTTGTGCTATTCATTTAATTTTTAAATGTGACAAAAGAGATTTTAGGGAATAGAAAATTCTTTATTTAAATTTAATGTTTTTGACCTTTTTATGATCAGATAACTGTCATATATAATAATTTAATAACATAAAAAACCAATTGTTAATGATTAAATTATTCCAAGGGTTTGTTGTTTCCATTATAATACGCCTTCAATTTAGAGCTTTGTATTTTAGGGGCTTTTAAATATATAAGGCACTTTCAAGCAGCTAGCGACGTGACACGTGGCCTATCAAAGTTGCAAGCCTTACCAAACGCAGTTACCACTAGTCTTTGTGACTAAAAAACACATTTAATCGAATTAAATAGAACCGGTTCAAGGATCACGAGCGTGATCTTTTACTGGTTTTAGCATATTTCAGTCATTGTTAACTTAGGGATGTAATAAACACAATATGGCATTAAAAGACTTGTCAATTTCTAAACAGATCGGCTTAAGCTTTACGTCGGTATTTTTGGTCTTCTTGGGTGTAAGCCTTGTGACTTACAACGGACTAAAGGGGATCAGCGAAGACCTTGGATTCATAGTACAAACGAGTATACCGTCAGTTGAAATCGTTAAAGATCTGCAAATTGAATTGACCACCATTAGAAAAGATGAATTTGGTGTTGCCACAAACCCAAACCATCCAGAACTGGATGAATGGTTAGTCACTTTAGATAAGTTAAAGTCAGGTATTAATAGTAAAATATCGGCTTACAGTAAATTGAACGTCTCGGATCAAGAGCGTTTTCAGTTTGATGCGTTTGAGCGCGCGTGGCGAAAGTATGCGTCAGCGACGGCGAGTTTTAATCGATTAGTGCGCAGTGGAAATGTTGCTAAGGCAAACGACATTGTGCTCAATAGCTATACTTTTTTTTCAGATGCTATGGAAGAGCTCACTAAACTTGGCAAAATAAACAGCGACAATGTTGGTCAAGCAGAAACATCAGCGGTCCGTGCTGTTGGAACCGTGATCACTGTGATTGTTATTTGTGCTTTGATATCAGCGGTGATGATCGCTTTGATTTGTTTTGTGCTCAGTGGTGCAATCAGAAAGCCATTGGAAAAGGCGAAGAATTTGGCTGGTAATATCGCCAATGGTGATTTGAGTTCAAGAATTGATACACACGATTTAAGTGAAAACGAGCTAGGGTCATTGCTTCTTTCTTTAGAGAGAATGCGCGAGCAGCTCAATAGTCTTGTGGTTAAGATTAATGACAGCGCTATCCAGTTAACGACGGCAGTGGAAGAGGTCAATATGATCTCTGCGCAAAATGCCACAGGTATGCAAAATCAACAAAATGAGTTGCAATCGGTCGCGTCTGCTATGACTGAAATGCAAGCAGCAGTATCTGAAGTTGCTAAAAGCACGGAAATGGGGGCCGAGTCGGCCAATCAAGCCAACATGAAATCACGTGAAGGGAGCGCTGCGCTTAAAAGTAATATTGTACAGATCTCGAGTGTCGCAGACACCGTAACCCGAGCGGGTGACCTCGCAGAAAACCTCGAGAAAAACTCGCAAAATATCAATGTCGTCGTTGACGTTATCAGAGAAATTGCTGAACAGACGAATTTACTGGCATTAAATGCAGCAATTGAAGCAGCACGCGCTGGTACACAGGGACGAGGTTTTGCAGTTGTTGCTGATGAAGTACGTTCATTAGCGCAAAGAACGCAAGATTCAACAACTCAGATTGTCGAAATTGTGAGCGATTTGCAATTGAAATCAAAAGAGACAGGTGAAGCTACCAGAACGTGCCAAAAGGGCATCGATGTGTGTGTTCAGCAGACTGAGACTGTTAGCAACACAATCACCAAAATAGAGCAAGAAATTGACAGCATTGCGGCGATGAGCACACAAATCGCTGCGGCCTGCAATGAACAGTCAGTGGTTTCCGAAGAACTTAATCGCAATATCGAAAACATTAATGTAGCAGCTGTTGAAATGACTGAAGGTGCAAATCAAACGTCACAAGCTTGTCATGAAATCAGTGAGCTTGCACATGGCCTAAAATCAAGTGTCGAGCAGTTTAAGTTGTAAATGATGGGCTTTATTCAAAAGCAGTATCGTAAAAGTCACACCTTGGTTGAAAAAACTAAATGTTGTATATTAAAATTGTCTCGGTAGACTAATATTTATAAAGCGAACCTATATGGTTCGCTTTTTTATTATGTCTAAGAACTCTTTAAGTTGAAAAATATTAAAGTTTTTTGGGAAGGTTTTTAGCTGTCATATTTGTGCGCTCTGTATTTGTATTTATTATTCTGTACAATTTGTAAATTATAATTATTTTATAACTGATATTATTTAGTTTTTTTAATTAGTGGTGTTGATTAAAATCAAGGAAAGACAGTGGTTAAGTGGGTCATATTTTTAATTTTTGTATCCTATTCTTTCGTTAATGAAGCAAAAAACTCGCAAAAAATTGTGCTGAATGTCCCCATCGTCGAGCAAGGTAAGAAGCTGTGTGGTCCTGCGACCATAGAAATGATTTTTAAGTATTGGGGCATTAAACACTATACTCAATATGATATAGCAGAGTCTATTTTACATCATTATGAAGATGCGCCGGTATTTGTTCGCTCAGGTATTTTGAACAACTACCCAAGAGATTGGGCCGACTATCCAGGCACCAAAGTGACTTATTTACAGGGGTTTTTAGAGCAATATGGCAAGACGCGTAGCATTAAGTTAGGCAAAAAAATGGATGGGGCTGAGAGCGTCGATGAAAAACGCGCTCAGTTGTTTAATCACGTTAAGACATACATTGCCAGTGGGATCCCGGTAATTGTATTTCAATATTGGGAGTTACCTAAATCGCAAAGCCATTATCGTGTGGTGGTTGGGTACGATGAGGCTAAGCGTTTGGTGTACTTAAATGATGCAAAACGGGCGCGGCGTGTTGTACAAACTTATGAAGAGTTTTTAAACTTATGGAATGTGGAGCATCCAAGATTGCGTTATTACGCCGTTGCTTTTAATACTGAGCGTAAAAAAATTCAAATTCAGCTATAAATATAGCTGGGCGGTTTCTTAGGGGGCTGGCGATTAAATTTGAATGGGTTAGTGAGGAATATCATGATCAGAAAAGGTCGTTCATCAGATATTGAGTCAGTCTTGCTGGTGTGGCTTGCAGCTTCCCAGCAAGCCCATCACTTTGTACCAGAAAGTTTTTGGCGTGACCATCAAGATACCATGAGACATGTCTATTTACCCAGTTCAGATAATTATGTGTATTTGGATAACCATGAAATTATCGGTTTTTATGCATTGGTTGAAAATACCTTAGCTGCGATTTTTGTATTGCCTGAAAAGCAGGGGCGAGGTGTGGGTAAGCGGCTGATCGCAGATGCAAAATCACGTTGTAATAATTTGGAACTGTCAGTTTATAAACGCAACATTGCCAGCGTGGCGTTTTATCAACGACAAGGTTTTGAAATTATCGGTGAACAGGAAGACGCGATGACGGGTCAAAATCAATATATTATGTGTTGGCAGTGTGAGCAGTGCATTGACGCGGAGCAATAGCTTTGTGGACAAAAAGATTTTAACTAAAAGAAGCCAAAGGGCTTGGTGTCTCAGAGCCACTTGGTTGTTGCACTGTTCAGTTTTATTGGTAGTAGTGTGTATGACAGGTTTGATGACTATTATGTTTGACTTTCCGTTTGACTTGATAGTGCCATTGAGTTTGCTTTTTATTCCTGTGCTGCCAAACCTCAGCGAAATGATAACTCGCAGCGCTGAGCTTCGAGCTTGTCAGCCGAATGGCTTCTTTAGTCTATGTTCGAAAAAGGAACGAGATAAATATGGGCCTTTTCGAGCAAAGCGACGTCGGCAACAACATACACGTATGTAAAACTTGATGTTGAGTTCTAGTATTCTGATATACAAAAAGAATTACTGTTACATCGAATCGCAGGCGCTTTGCGGCCTAAAAATAGCGATAGTCTAAACTACAACAAAAATTCTGAATAAAAATTGAACTATTTTGGTAAAAATGCTCGACAAAAAAGATTTTCAGTGTATTATACGCCGCGTATGAAGATATTTGATTTATTTGTTGTTTGCGTTAGTTTCTGTTTTTGTCATAAAACCTAATTTTAGCCACTCATTTACTTCCGATACTGTACACATTTTTTTTAATTTTAATATAAATAGGTAATTTATGTCTCAAGTAACAGGCACTGTAAAATGGTTTAACGAGTCAAAAGGTTTTGGCTTCATCGCACAAGAAAATGGTAACGACGACGTTTTTGTTCACTTCAGAGCGATCCAGTCTGAAGGTTTCCGTACTTTGACTGAAGGTCAAAAAGTTAGCTTTACAGTAACTCAGGGCGCTAAAGGTCCTCAGGCTGAAAACGTAACTGTACTTTAATCAGTTATGTCGAGGTGCGGCGAACCGCTGCACCTTGTTGTTTATTCGACGAACTTTTCCTGCCCCGCAAATCCAGAACGTTTGCAAATCTCCCTGCAATTACAAAATCGCTTTAGATACTCCTGAAAATATAGTTTTTGAAACTGTCTCGTAAAACTTTGCTACGAATTTTCGATATGTCTGCTTATTACTCTATTGTACTTATTTCTTAAGTAACAACAGATCAAAGCTGCGACTCAAAAAGTAGCTCCTTGTTTTATAAGCAGAAATTTACCATGTTGCTCAGCCAATACTTATTGCAAGACGCTTGTGATTAAATTCGCTTTAAACTCAATCAAACAAACAATTTTAGTTGAAATGTGCGACCTATGGCTTTGCTGCTATTTCGCATCTTGTTGCAATTGATTGTACCGCTGTGGATTGATCATGTGCAGCTGTGAGATGCGTTGTTCTTCTCTTTTGTAACGACTTATTTCTTATCTCGATTTATGTATTTTTGCTTAGTGTAATCGGGTACAGTGATAGCCTGTTAAACACAAAGGAATCAAGAAAGTGGCTAAGCTACCAATTTATGTGGTTGATGCATTTACCAGTACTCAATTCAAAGGCAATTCGGCTGCGGTTGTGCCTTTAGATGCTTGGATAAGCGAAGAGTTAATGCAAAATATTGCAGCTGAAAACAACCTATCTGAAACCGCATTTATCGTGCGCGGTAGTTCAAACAGTTATCAGATCCGATGGTTTTCACCGTTAACCGAAATTGCCTTTTGCGGCCATGCAACACTCGCCACAGCGTTTGTATTATTTAATCATTTAGGCTTGAACAGTTCTGTCGAGTTTACAACACAAACAGTTGGCAGCTTAACAGTAACACAGCTCAGTAATGGGAAGTTGGAAATGAACTTTCCGATGCAAATGCCAGAACCGCTATCTGATGTGCCAAGCGCATTAATAAAAGGCTTATCGGTCGAGCCTAAAGAAATACTGAAAAATCGCCAAGCGTATTTTGCAATTTACGATACGGATACGGATGTAAAACAAGTTAAATATGATGCCGAGCTACTTAAGCAGTTGGCCCCATTGGATGTGGTGGTGAGTGCACCAGGAGTTAATGATGATTTTGTGTCACGCTATTTTTGGCCAGCCAATGGCGGAGAGGAAGACCCTGTAACTGGATCAATTCATACCGGCCTTGCGCCTTTTTGGGCAAAGAAGCTCGACAAGCATGTATTACATGCCTTTCAAGCTTCAGCGCGAGGGGGACACCTTGTGTGTGAAGTCGACTTTTCAGCCCAGCGCGTCACAGTGATCGGTGAAGCTGTGCTTTATCTGCAAGGTCATATAACGGTATAAAACGGCTGTTGATGAGGTCATCTAATGAGGAAATTACCATGATGCACAAACAAAAAATAGCGGTACTTGGATTGATCTTTGTGGCTTTGATGGCCGCAGTGACAGTGGTTGCACATATGTCATGTATTTGGTTGGGAGAAGCATGCTACCGTGCGCAGTTGGCCCCAAATATACTGGTGGAGTCTGCTAAACATGGCACGTGGCTGGCACCTGTTGCTACTGTGGGTGTCTCTTTGTTGTTTGCAATATGTGGCGCGTATGCGCTAGCCGGAGCAGGTTTAATCCGGCGTTTACCGCTCACTTATTTGGCCCTAATGGTGATTGGAATATTGTGCGTGATTCGAGGTCTTGCTGGCTTGGTACTAAGCATGGTGTTTATTGATCTGGTTACGCTATTCTCAGTTATGGCCAGTGTTATTTGGTTTATGTGCGGTATTTTGACTTGCTTGGCTCTAAAATGGGTGCCAAATATAAAAATGGCACCCGCAAGCTCTACAAGTACTTAAGTAAGGGGCTGTGGTGGGTTCGTTTCAGCGCCAAGTAGTATTTGCAAGGAATATACAATGCTAATGTAATGACTACCCATGCTATATAGGCAACCCAGAGATTAGGCTCATAGCTACTGGGCCAATCAAGTGGCGTGCTAAAAAAGTCTATGGTTTGGCCATAGGTTAAGTGGCTGTATATTTGTGCACTGAGGTTAATAACCGGAATATGGAGCAAATAGTAAAACAGTGGCACGCCGCCGAGTATTTTCAAACTATTAAGCCAGTTGAGAGAAAAGCTGCGTATTTGTGCGTATTCAAGGGAAGCCAAAACAAGTAGGCCTGGACCGATTGTCATCAGCAGGTATACCAAAGAGGGCGGGTATTTACTGTTGTTAAGTAATGACATGATAGACGTGATCAATGAGGGATCGGGCACAAATAAATTAGGCTCACCATATATATTACCCAGCTTTAAAAGTGCAAATACAACAATTGTGATCCCACCGAGCGTGGCAAACACCTTGTATCTCAAGCCCGCATTGAGTTTGAACAAAATGCCGCAGCAATAACCTAAAGACATGACTGCAAACCACGGAACTAAAGGGTACAGAGCGAAAATTTGGAGCTGATCTGTGAGGTTAAATGTGGTTGGGCTGTGAAGTAAATGCCAAAGCCAAGCCCTATCTTGCCCAAGCCAATTTAGAATAGCATGATCATTCAGAGCGTTATGTGTGATGATCACTGAGAACGATAAAATACAGAGCAAATTTAACGGTATATATATCATCCCGGCCAAGATAATCATAGAACAACCAATTACCCAAATCACCTGCAAAAAAACCACATCATAGCCAAACTGCCAGCTAAAATTGACGACTGTGAGCTCTAGTAAAATCAGCCAGCCCCCACGACTGAGTAGGTAGTTCCGTAAAACCGCTTTAGACTGAACTTGTTGGCCGTACAAATATGCGCTGATCCCCGTTAAGAAGATAAATAAGGGGGCACAAAAGTGTGTGACCCAACGAGTTAAAAACCATGCTAGCGTTGTTTGGTCTAAATCGGTAGGTGAAAAGGGGGTTTCGGCCCAATAGCGCCGGGTGTGGTCAAGCGCCATGAGGACAATAATTAAGCCTCTGAGAATATCTAGAGAGTACAGTCTGTCTATCTTTGCCACGTAGATTGTCTTATTGTGAACTTAATGTTAATTAACCTTAGTTCAATTTCTCAATATGCGCGGCTTAATGAAGTGAAAGAGTGTCACTTTTCTTACACTTAGTCGAATTGCTCTCGAAAAGCAGAGACAGATTTACCAAAATGACGCTTAAATTGTTTTGATAGTGCCTGTGGGTCTTGATAGCCAACGGAAGTTGCAATATCGGCGAAGTGTTTATTGGAGTAAATCAGCTGCTCCTTGGTTTTTTCAAGACG
The DNA here is from genome assembly GCF_022347805.1 of Pseudoalteromonas sp. Of7M-16. Taxonomy (NCBI): domain Bacteria; kingdom Pseudomonadati; phylum Pseudomonadota; class Gammaproteobacteria; order Alteromonadales; family Pseudoalteromonadaceae; genus Pseudoalteromonas; species Pseudoalteromonas sp. Of7M-16. The sequence goes on from NZ_JAKRFY010000004.1 coordinate 67,427, forward strand.
CAGCAAGCGAATATAGTCAAATGGCGTCATACCGATAGCAGATTTAAAGCGTCGGATCAGCGTGCGGCCAGATACACAGGCTATTTTGGCCAACTCATTGAGCGTAAAGTTCGTTTTTAATTGTGCCTTGATATGGGTTTGAACAGCCTGAACAGCGGTGTCTTTATGTGAATCGAGCGCACTACTGATCATAAATGCGGTTTGGCGCAATTGAGGCTCAGGTATCGCCAACCAGCTCACGACTTGCTGTGCAATACCCTCTCCTATTTGTTGTTTAATGAGCGCGAGCATGACATACATATAGCTATGGGCAGCACCTGCGGTATAGAGTTTTTGGTCGCACAGATAAATAGGTGATGTATCTAAGTTAAGTTCAGGAAAGTAGCGATTAAAAAACGCCTCTAGCCACCAACTGGCAGTAATACGCTGTTTGTCCAATAAGCCAAGCGCTGCCGCATACGCAACACCACAGCACCCAGCAACTAAGGTTGGCGCAGAAATGCCTTTTAGCTTTTTACTCAATAGCGGTGCATAGGAGCTTATCGTGCGGCATTCCTGCCAGAGGCGTTTATCTCCTTGGTATTGGCTGCCGATAATAATTAAAACGTCAAAGTGATTAAGTTCGTTCAGTGTGCAGTCCACGTTAAACGACAGACCTTGGCTGCTGACAATACACTCGTCACCCAGTGACACAATCTGCCATTGGTAGAAGGTTGTTTTCATAACGAGATTAGCCACATTCAATACATCGATAATGCCGGTAAGTGCACTGGCCATCACACCTTGCTGACATAGAATCGCTACCTTCATGTCGTTTTCGCCTTTAATGTTGTCATTGGTGACACTTTAGGGGGCGGGAAGCCTGCTGTAAAGTGACACTACTCTGATCTTTTAAAGGAAATATCTATGTGGATCCATTACCCCATTTTTGCGTTAGTTCTGTTATTTCTATGGCTTTGGCTAGCGACAGCAAGGTTAAGAATAACAGCCGTAAAAAGAGGTGAACTTTCGCTAAAAGCCGTTAATTATGTGCTAAAGGATGAAATGAACGACAGAACTCGACTGTATGGGAATAGCTATGACAACCAATATCAGCAGCCGATTTTGTTTATTTGTCTTTTGGCACTGCTGCATATCGAGTCTATCGCCAGCATTGGTTGGTACATGTTGGCGTTTATTTTCGTCGTGTCTCGATACTGGCATTGTTATGAGCATATTCGCTCAACCAACATTCGAAAGCGTACCGTTGCATTTGCACTTTCAAGCTTGAGCTTATTTGGCGGGTGGATAGCTTGGTTTACGCTGATGATTTTAGGTTGAAGTGCGATGATGTATAAAAAAGCAAGGCATTTGCCTTGCTTTGGTTGGTATCATTGTTTGCCACAAATTAACTGTTGTGGCGCAGTGAGATTGAAACTTTGTAGGGCTTGGTTATTTCAACCATTCAATCATGTTATCCAATAATGCCTGTGTTGCGATAAGCCCATCTTGGCCACCAACATCACACAAACCTAAGCCACATCCATCAAAGTGGTGTTCAGCTTTTTCTAGTAAATGCAATTCGCTGCCAGTACGGCATTGAACCTGAGCATACTGCTTGGTGAAAGCGAGACCATTAGCTTGTGCAGGGCCTGATGAAATATTACCAGCCAATGCATTACAGAGTCTTAGAGACTGAGTTGGAGAAACTATGGTGTCCGCCATTCCGTGACTGATAAACATATCAGGTGCGAGGTGTGGCGCTTGTTCAATAGCTTCCAATAAGCTGTTGTTTACTATTACAGGCTCGTTGCCAGTTAAGTCTTGCCAGTGTGCTTTACCAGATAATGTTGCTATCATTCTTTCAATATAGCCATGAACATAACTACCATCTTGCACTTCCTTAAGTTGGTGAGCAAAGTCAGGCACTGGAAACATGGGGGCGATTTTATCAACTTTGGCTGGGAATTGCTGAGACAGCCATACTGCCATGTGACCGCCAGCTGATTGCCCTGTAATGCGCACCGATTTATCGCTGGTTGTATAGTTTGCATTGTTTGCTTGTACCCACAAAAATGCATCGCGAATATCTTGCTTACTGTCTTCAATGTTTACTTGATTGCATGCAGGCCCAGCTTCTCTATCCTCGACTAAGCGGTAAAATGGCATGTACACCACAAAGCCTGCGTCTGTAAAGTGCGCGATTTGCGCTTCTGCTGTGCGTGCTGTGCCGAGTCTCTCTAGCCATCCGCCACCGTGGATCATCATAATTGGTGTCGCGCTGTGATTGTTAGCATTTTTGTACACCCGCATTTCCAAGTGGCAGCTACCGCGCTCATTATAGGTTGTTTTATAATTTGTCCGCTGTACTAATGGTGTCTCGGCAAAGCTTTGTGGTTTTGTTGTAACTGGCAATGTGGCGCTATAGCCAGGCATCCATGCATCTTGCACATAATTGAGGTCTTCACTGTTGCCGTAGCGCTCTGCACGAAAATCAAACTCTCTTAGGCAAAACTCGGTATCAGACTCATTTTTGTACTCAATTGCAGTTGTACACTGAGCATCTGTGTAATACCAGCTTCTGTGCACACTGTCTGCTGACAGTGCTTTACACTGACCATCTTGGCTATACAGCGTTGGCAATAAATTTGTAGCGGGCTTGCTGGCAACGGCAGCAAAGCAATAGCTTGCGCCTTGTAAAATGCCGGCAATTTCTGGAGAGCCGCTGTTTAGCATATCCCGCAATGCAGCATCATGGTGTTGAAAATAGCCCATTGATGCTTCAAGTGGTGCGCTTCCGTGTGTGGGCTTACCTTCTAAATAGTGTGTGAGCAGTGCTTGTGGATCTGGAAATATTGATGCACTTGCAATAGCAGAGGCGGACAAAGCGAGACAGCCAAGTAAGTTTGATACGTGTTTCATAAAGGTTCCTTGTTGACATACTAAAAGTAAAGACGTGTATTTATTTCATATATTTAGATGTTTTTGGGTGTTTCACATGAATGTAACAAGGTGTAACTGGTTTTGCTTGGTCAAGCGAGATAATAAAGTTGTAATTATATGAATAATAAAGGGAGTTTTATAATTGAATTTTTTATTCAAAAAGAATGTTTGGTGAATTTTTTGTGTCTCAAGTGTTATTTTTATTCCTTTTTTGTGTTTATACTGAGAACAAGGTTTTTGGGTACAATTGTTAAAACAAACAGTAAGTAGCGATTTATGAATATAAAAATAACAAAACTAGCATTCGTTGTAGCCGCTTCTTTAAGCGCAAATGCACATGCCAATATCGAGTATCCTTTGATGCCCGGTGATCCTCTTGTTGACCAGCAATGGCACTTGAAAAATACCGGCCAGGCCGCTTTCTCAGATAGAGGTGGAAAACCTGGTGAAGATATGAATGTATCGCTTACTCATGCTATGGGTATTATGGGCGCAGGAGTAACGGCGGCAGTCATCGATGGTGGGGTGGAAATAATGCACCCAGACTTGAGAGACAATGCACGTCCAGGTTCTTGGAATTTTACAAACAATAGTCCAGACTTGGCACCGGGCAGCCCAACAGACAGACATGGCACAGCCGTTTCTGGGATCATTGCTGCAAGTGCCTTTAACGGCATTGGTGGACGTGGTGTTGCGCCAAGAGCTGGCTTAGTTGGTTTCAACTATTTAGTATCTGGCAACCAAACAATGGCTAACTGGCTGCAGTCTCATGGTATGTATTCCGATGGCTTCGCTAAACAGTCTTTTGACTTTCCTCGTGTTTTTAACCAAAGCTACGGTAGAACGCTCTCTTCACCGAGAAGCTTCGATTACGAAGAGTCTCCATGGCTCAAGACATACGAAGATGCACAAGAAGAAATCACACGCACAACACACGGTGGTCGCGGCGCAATTTTTGTGAAATCGGCAGGTAATGGCTATGAAAGACAAAGTTTCACAGATAGCAAATTTGGGCGCGGCTACCTGCGCTTCGACAATTATAACCATGGTTTGCCACTGCAAAATGTAAACCTTGAGCGTATGGATTCAAGCTTCTGGAACCTAGTTGTTTCAGCGTATAACGCTGACGGTGAGCGCTCGTCATACTCTACAGTGGGTTCAAGTGTATTTGTATCTGCGCCTGGCGGTCAGTATGGTACAAGTTCACCTGCGATCATTACGACAGATGTATCAGGCTGTGATGCTGGTTATAACCCGCTTTGGTTGCGTAATGATTTACATGGCGGGCACCCGCTGGATCCAAACTGTGATTACAGTGCAAGATCAAATGGTACTTCGGCAGCAGCGCCGAATGTTGCTGGCGCGATAGCCGTTATTATGTCGGCAAACCCTGCGTTATCTTGGTTAGATGTGAGACACATCTTGGCAGCGACATCTCGTCGTATAGATGCAGATCATCCAGGCGTAGCACTGTCATTTAAAGATGCAGGCGGCGAGCAAGTGAGCTATCAAGCTATCGACGCATGGCAAACTAATGCAGCAGGTTATCAATTCCATAACTTCTATGGATTTGGTGCTGTCGATGTAGATGCAGCGGTAAACCTCGCGCGTTTTTACGATAAAAACTTAGGTGAGTTTGTAAAAACTGACAGAGAGCTTGTCACGGCAGGAGTTGAAATTCCAGATGGCCGTTTGAGTGGTGTGCAAAGCAATTATCATTACGCGCAAGACCTTACAGTGGATGCTGTGCAGGTTCGCGTAAATATCGACCATACCAGTACTCGAGATTTAGCGATTGAGTTAATTTCTCCGTCCGGAACACGAAGTGTGATCATGACGCCAAGAACAGGTACGATATTGGGCAATGAAGGTATGCAAAATACTCAGATGTTAACGCATCACTTCTATGGTGAACAAGCCAAAGGCGAGTGGACATTACGAGTGATCGATACTGCATCTGAAGATGAAGCTTACATCTTTGATCCACGTGCCTCAGGTGAGCCAAATATCAATATGGTTCATCGCAATAATACTGAAAATGGCGTACTAAAGTCTTGGGATATTCGCTTTTTTGGACGTAATTAAGGAGAAGTATCATGAAATTTAAATTAATCCCTTTACTCGCTGTTGTTGGTAGTTTATACGCAGCACAAGCGAGCGCCCAACCTGCATATGAAGCGACGGCTGTAAGCAGTTCGTCCGGTGTTAGCGTTAACGTGAATGGCAAAGATTATGTCCTAGCAGCATCAAAAAGTGACCAAGATATGGTGACTGGTGCTGCACTGATTGATGTTTCGACCGATGAGACCGTCACACTTACAGGTGAGCTGGTTGTTGAGCTTGAGTCTTTGATCAATGCCAAAGAGTTTGCCTCTGCAAACCGACTGAACCTGATTTACGTTCGAGGTAATCGCGCAATTTTCCAAGCTGCGCCCAATGCTGCGCTGTTGACGTTTAAAAGCGATGTTGAAAAATTAAGTGGCGTTGTAAACGTGCAATTAGGATTTCAAGTTGAAGGATTAGAAGCAGAGTAGGAAATTAAATAAAGCCACGTTTGTGGCTTTATTTTGATGCTGAATCCAAAGCCCCACATGGGGCTTTTATTTTTGCATAAGTTGATTAATGTACTTAACTGGTGCGCTACCGTAGCTTAAGAATTCTTCATGGAATGTTTTTAAATTAAAGTCCTTACCAAGTTTTTCTTTTTGCTGCTCACGCAAGTCATAAATCTCACGGTAACCACTGTAATAACTGGTTAACTGTACCTGACTTAATGTCGCTCTGCGCCATTTTCCTTCAGCCTCTGCACGTTCTTGGAATGCACCATTCATCAATAAATCTAGGCCTTCATCACGGCTGATCCCTTTGACCTGAATTGCATAGTCCAAAATGGTGTTACAGATAACACGCAAGTTCCATTTATAGTACATCAACCACATTTCAGGCTCGTGATTGCCATAGCCTTCTTCTAACATCATGCGCTCAGTGTATACCGCCCAACCTTCTATCATGGCACCGTTTCTTAAGATAGTCTTAATCATTGATGGCGATTTGTTGGCGTAAACAAGCTGCGTGTAATGACCTGGTACAGCTTCATGGATGTTTAGAATTTGTAAGATCCAGTGGTTGTACTCTCGTAAAATTGAGCTCGCTTGCTCTTCTGTTCTCAGCTCTAGTGGCTCGACATTATAATAGGTATTTTCTTTAGCGTCGTATGGACCCGGCGCTGAAATTGACGCCATGGCAAAACCACGCATAAACTCCGGCGTTTCACGCACGACCAGTGGCTTTTCGGGATCTAAAGAGATGAGATCCTTTTCCATAACAAACTTTTCAAGTAATGGGATCTGGCGTTTAATCTCATCAACAAACTTCTCTTTTGGCACATGATTTACAGATAAGTGCTTAATGAGTTTTGCGATGGCTTGTGCATCATCTGTAGGACGCGCTGTGTTAGGGAAGTATTTTGGCCACAACTGGTTTGTTAATTTAACCATTTCTTTGGTAACACGTGCTTTATCTGCGAGTGCTTTTTCATACATGGTCTTTGCGGTGTAACCTGACTGAATATCAAAAGCAAACTTTTCTTCATATAACTCTTCACCAATTCGGAAGCTACGCGCATTGCCATTGGCAGTTAAGTCTTTTTCTAATTCGGTTAGAAAGCTAATGTAGCCGTTAATGGCTGTTTTTGCATTGACAAAGCGAGTCTTAAATAGTGCTTTTTCATCTGCTGTAAGGGCATCTGATGCATCTATTTTGTCAAGCAGGTCGTCCGTCAATACTGAGAATGCCCCTTGGTTTTGGGCAATCGCCAATTGAGTATATTCAAGGGTTGGAGTGTCGATGCTTTTTTGTGCAGCTTGATAAAATTCTGGTACATATTTTAAACGCTCTAAAACCGTTTTGTATTTTACTTCGTCTGACTTAAAGCGGCTGTTTAAGATGGTGGCAAAACCGTATGAAATATTGTAATTGGATGGGTTCCACTGCCAAGCTTTAAACTTTTCAATTTCCCAGATGTTTTTTTCAAGGCCGTTTTCAAGCAAATAATAATCTGTTTTTTGATTGTCACTCAAACTGTTTAAATCAAAGCTACGCAATTGACTTAGTTTCGTTCTTGAGAAGGCTAAATTGCTTGCGCGCGACTCGTCATTAGGTATGGTAATAATATCATCATATTTGCCGTAGCCCACATGTAGAGAAAACTCTGGGTATTGACGCCACATATCTTCAATGAATTGCTCTGAGAATGCAGTAAACTCTTGATTTTGAGAAGCTTCAGCGACAACTGGAGCGGTCGATTGAGAAGTTGAATTTGTTGTTGTACAGCCAGCTAGAGCCAGGGCAGCTGCAACAGCTATTGTGAGCGCTGTTTTTTTCATTCGCTTGTTCCTATTTTTAATTTTCCTTATCATAACAATTTTTTGCGGCTCTTGCTTGCTCTGGCTGTTCAAGCCATACAGCACCGTTACTTTCTTTTGCCACAATGTCATCAGGGTTGTACATAGGGCATGATTTCATAGATAAACAGCCACAACCTATACAGCCATCAACCATCTCTCTGACGCGCATCATATATGCGATTTTTTCATCTAGCTGTGCCTGCCAGAAGCGTGACATATTTGCCCAATCTTCTTTGGTTGGTGTCCTGCTCTGCGGCAATTGGCCTAAGGTTTCCTGAATTTCAGAAAGCGAAATGCCCATTTTTTGCCCTGCTTTAATAACGGCAATTCGGCGCAGTACATCTTTTTTATACCTGCGTTGGTTACCAGTGTTGCGCCAACTTCGGATTAACCCTTTTGTTTCATAAAAGTGCAATGTAGACACTGCAACGTCCGCGCGTTTAGCCACCTGTCCAACACTTAATCGTGGCTCATCTCTGGGTGTAGAGTCCGACATCTTAGCCCCTTTTTAAAAGTTCAAATTAATGCTTTACCTAAACATAGGTTGAGGTTTTAGCCTAGCAGCAAATCAAATAAAGGAGAACAACATTGAACACAATTATCGTATATTCGAGCGCAAAAAAAATGGGCAACACGGGCGTAGCTGTGGAGGCAATGGCTAAAGAATACAACGCACAAACGTTATTTCTGGATGATTATGTCATCAATGATTATAGCTATGAGCACAAAAATAAAGATGATGATTTTAGAGCCTTATTTAGACATGTTCTCCAATTTGAACATGTGGTTTTTGCCTCGCCAGTATATTGGTATGCAGTCACACCCAGAATGAAGGCATTTATTGATAGGATCACTGAGTTTATGGATGACGAAGTACTTAAGCCAGAATTACGTGAGTTGAGAAGTAAACAGTTTTCAATACTGTCTACATCAATACACGAAACTGCACCGCTCGCATTTACGGATATGTTGAGAAAAACCTTTGAGTATTTGGGTATGCAGCTGCGCGGAATGTACCATCAGCAGTTCCCCTACGAAGACTAATTCGATTGTTGCTGTAAAAACAGCGTTTGATACTGCTTAGGCGTTTTATTGAATGCTTTTTTAAAGCTTCGGCTCAATTGACTGGGGTGGCTAAATCCTAAGGTGAAGGCGACGGATGTTACGCTTTCACCCCGTTCCAATAAGGTGCGCGCGGACATCAGCTTTTGACCATGGAGCCAGTTTTGGGGAGTAGTACCAATGCGTTTTTTAAATTGATCAAAAAACTTACTGCGGCTCATGCAAGCGATTTTGCACAGTTTATCGATGTCGAGTTGTTCGGATAAGTTGTGTTTCATGTAGTCTATGGCTGCATGGATACCGGTTTTGAAATTGCACTGCGCCACTTGCTGAAAAAGGAGGTCTCGGCTCTGTTGCTGCAATAGGCGAGCGACCAGTTCATTCAAAGCCAAATCAATGTAGAAGTCACGTTGTGGGGCATTTTCACAAAATAGATGGGTTAAGCGGTTCAGTAGTTGCTGTGTTTGTGCATTATGCTCATTGTGCACCAGTTCTGGATGATAATTGTATAGTAGTTCTGGGCTATCGTTATGTTGATTCAATTGTTCTGCAACCGCAGCGATTTTATCCCTGCTGATTTCTATTGCTAAACAGGTTGTTGGACGGTCAATACAGGCTGTCGGGAAATCAATATAGACTGCTTGTTCTGGTGCCAGTACAAAGCTTTCATTGGGTAAAAATGCTTGGTGATAATCACAACTGTTGACGTGCATGACCTTTTTGCCGGTCAACATGCCACAAAAAAGTACATTGTTGGAGTAAAGCCGGATATGCTGTGCGTTCTCATATGTATCATAAATGCTAAGTTCAACATCATTGCTTGCAAAGTGTACGCGATTCTCAACCAGTGACGTGATTTTTTGCCTTTTTTTATTCAGTTGATCAAGCATTCTTTATTCCCTGTTTGGACTCCTACGCAAACATTTTATACGCAGAGTTAAGTTTTTAATCCGCCTTTTGATTAATGTCAACCAAATAACAATAAGTTTACCGCCAACAGTGCGCGTGAAATAAAACGACAATTTCAAGTTTGAAGAGGCATTTATGATTTATGCAAACCCAAATACATCAGATGCAATAGTGAATTTTAAGCCAGTGTATGACAACTTTATTGGTGGCAATTGGAGTAAACCAGTTGATGGGGTGTATTTTGACAATATTAGCCCTGTTAATGGCAAGGTCTTTTGCCAAGTCGCTAGATCTGGCGCGAAAGATATTGCGCTGGCACTCGATGCTGCGCACAGCGCCAAGGAAGCTTGGGGCTCAACATCAGTGACAAACCGCAGCAACATTTTGCTGAAAATAGCAGACAGAATTGAAGAAAACTTAGAATATTTAGCAGTGGCAGAAACGTGGGACAACGGTAAAGCGATTCGCGAAACCCTTGCCGCAGATGTGCCTTTAGCTGCTGATCACTTTCGCTATTTTGCTGGATGTATTCGGGCGCAAGAGGGGAGTATTGGCGAAATAGATGAACACACGGTCGCATATCATTTTCATGAGCCACTGGGTGTCGTTGGACAGATCATTCCGTGGAATTTCCCTCTGCTGATGGCTGCGTGGAAGCTTGCACCTGCACTTGCGGCGGGCAACTGTGTTGTACTTAAGCCGGCAGAGCAAACACCGGTTTCTATATTATTATTGATGGAGCTAATCGAAGATTTAATTCCGGCGGGTGTAGTTAATATAGTCAACGGGTTTGGTATAGAAGCCGGTGAAGCACTGGCAACCAGTGATCGCATCGCAAAAATTGCGTTTACTGGCTCAACACCTGTGGGTTCACACATTTTGAAATGTGCAGCGGATAACATTATTCCATCCACTGTGGAGCTTGGCGGAAAGTCACCAAACATTTACTTTAGTGACGTCATGGAAAAAGACGATGAATTTTTAAGCAAGTGTGTTGAAGGTGCGGTGCTGGCCTATTTTAACCAAGGTGAAGTATGCACCTGTCCATCACGATTATTCGTTCAAGAAGATATCTATGATGAGTTTATAGCCAAAGTGATTGAGCGAACAAAGCAAATTAAACGCGGAAATCCTTTGGATACCGAGACCATGGTGGGCGCGCAGGCCTCACAGGCTCAATTTGATAAGATTTTAAGCTACATTGATATTGGTAAAAAGGAAGGTGCGGAAGTCCTACTCGGCGGAGAAGTTGAGCAGCTGAATTCGGAATATGAACAAGGTTATTATATTCAGCCAACCTTATTGAAAGGGCACAATCAAATGCGTGTTTTCCAAGAGGAGATATTTGGTCCAGTGATCTCATTGTGCACGTTTAAAGACGAAGCCGAAGCATTAGCGATGGCAAATAGCAGTGAGTTTGGTTTAGGTGCTGGGGTTTGGACACGCAACATGAATCGCGCGTATCAATTTGGCCGAAAAATAGAAGCGGGCCGCGTATGGACAAACTGTTATCACATGTATCCTGCCCATGCCGCTTTTGGTGGTTATAAGCGCTCAGGTATAGGGCGAGAAACACATAAAAAGGCGTTGGATCATTACCAACAAACTAAAAACCTACTAGTCAGCTATAGCGAAAGTCCACTTGGGTTCTTTTAAGTTATAGCCTTTGCAAGATGCGCGACCAGAGCCATGGTCGCGCTCTTTTTTGCAACATTGTTTGGCCAAATAGCATATACCGGTATCGGGGATACATGCCAATCGGGCAGCAACTCACTTAATTCTCCTTGCGCCAAGGCTGACTCGACCAGATAATCTGGGGGAGTTGCAATACCTAACCCATCTTTACACAGTTGCGTCATCCCCTCGACCGTATTAACGGATACTTGGAATTTAAATAGAACATCTTGGTGGCCCAATTGGTGATGGGTGAGTGTTCGTTTATTTGGCAGGCTGGCCAATTTTATCCAAGGCAGCCGTTCAAGGTCTTTTGGTTCATTGATTTGCATATCTGGCTTTATAAACCTAGGGGCGCAAGTCAATTTTCGATTAATGTGTCCAAGGCGCTTACTTTTGAGTTCGCTGCTGGGCAAGCTCCCCACCCGTATTGCGATATCAATGCCTTTCTCGATCAAGTTTTCGTATATATCACTGTAGTTAATGTGCACTTCAAGTGCGCTGTGTCGCTGACAAAAATCAGCCAGGGCACGGGTATACTGCGAGCGCACCAGTGCGGTTGGCAGGCTCACTGTTAAACGTCCACAGAGCGCGTTTGTTTGTGCGCTGATAGCTGATAAACCCTGTTCAACACTTTGCATCATATTGGTACTTACCGCCAATAATTGCTCTCCTTGCTCGGTTAAAGAAAGTTTTCGAGTTGAGCGATACAGTAAGGGCGTATCCAGCTTTTTTTCAAGCATGGTGACGTGGTAACTGACGACCGAAGGAGACAGGTTGAGTGCTCGCGCTGCGCCTCTAAATGAGCCCTGTTCAACAACAGTAGAGAAGATAGCGATGCTTTTTAAATCATCAATCATATTGAGTAAGTTTTTAGAACACTGATTTCTATTTATACCATCTAATAAAAGTTATAACAGGTATGTACACTCAAATTTTACATAAGAATGGAGTGTATTATGTTGATGATCATGGCGATGGGCTTGTATGCGTTTTCTATGTCAATAACGCCTGGACCGGTTAATTTAATCATTTTTTCTGGGGGGCTAAATCGTGGCGTCAATGCCACATTGCCCTTTATTTTTGGCGCGACAATGGGATTTAGCGTTTTATTAGTTGCAACTGGCCTCGGGCTTGGCTGGGTGGTACAGCAACATACTTGGTTAGTCACTCTTTGTACGCTGATAGGCTGTGCTTTTATGTTGTATATTGCGTATGGGCTTTTTCAGGCTGATGGGCAAATAGGCGCGGCTAAAGGATCACAAGCAGGGCTCGGCGCTGGTTTTGCATTAATGTGGTTGAACCCCAAGGCATGGCTTGGTGCAATAGCTGGCAACAGTCTATTTATAGAACCTAATCAAACTGCCAAGTTATTTGTGTTTGTGACGGTATACGCTTTGGTGTGTTTTATCTGTTTAACGCTTTGGGCAGTGTTTGGCAAACAGGTTTCTAAGCACTTAGCTAACGCGCAAAGTTTACCTTGGCTCAATAAAATTGCCGCAGGGGTATTGGTTGGTATGTGCGTTTTGGTATTGCTTGAATTGGTGAGTTGAGATTGGCGCGTTTATTTTTATCTCAACTAGATGGTTATTGATGTTTATGCAGCTACATTGCGTAGTGAATAATCGAGATTGCAAAGGGTTACTAACATACCTTCAAGCAACTGATGTCCATAGGCCCAGTTGAACAGAAGTTTTTTCACAGTGAAGCACGCTACACAGCAGGATATCTAGTTGCGGCCTAGAGTTTAACGCTCTAAGGCCCTTGTTAAGGCTATGGCTTGAACTTTTGCAAAGTACAAATACCAAATAAGATGAGGTGGATTGCATGATTAAGGGCCCCTGAAGTACTGAGATTCGAAGATTGATTTTGTGTTGTTGTGGCTCAGATTGGTCATCCTACTTTTTGCCAATTTTATCGTTTACTTCATTTGTTCACTGCCAGATACTTCTTTTAATTAGCACATTTGGAAAAGTAGCTGCTGAGCCTAGGAGTTGTATGCAACAATATAGCTATGTCAGATATTGTTGTTGCTTATGTATAATCCTAATTTACCGCTAGTTTACCATCCAAACTATTCGTTTAGCTTTGATCCGAAACACCGCTTTGTTGTCAGTAAGTTTGCAAGATTAAAACAGTACTTGGAACAGCAAGGGGTCATTCAGACCAACCTACAACAAGGGCCGGTAGGGCATTACTCCGATTTAGAGCTCGTTCATTGTGAGCAATATGTACGTGATCTATATCACAACCAACTGTGCCCAAAAGCGATGAGAAGGATAGGGATCCCGTGGTCAAAAGAGCTGATGGCGCGTACTTTTACTGCCCCATTAGGAACTTATTTAACTGCAACGCTGGCACTAAAAAATGGTATTGCATGCCATTTGGCAGGTGGCACACACCATGCCCATTACGATTTTGGTTCAGGTTATTGTATGGTAAATGATCTTGCCTACACAGCACAGCGCCTAATAGACGAGCAGCAAGTGCACAACGTGTTAATTTTTGACTGTGATGTGCATCAAGGAGATGGAACAGCGGCGATGTTGGCACACAACCCATATGTGTTTACCTGTTCAATTCACTGCGACAAGAACTTTCCCTTTAGAAAGCAACAAAGTGATTTGGATATAGGGCTAGATCCAAATGTCAGCGACCGTGAATACTTATCTATCGTTCAAGCAACAATAACTGACTTAATTGAACAGTTAAACCCCGACTTGGTGCTCTATGATGCGGGTGTGGATGTTTGGCAAGAAGACACGTTAGGCAAGCTCGATATTAGTTGGCAAGGGCTTGAACAACGAGACCATATCGTTTTGACCACGTGTCAGCGCAAAGGTGTACCTGTTGCGACTGTGATCGGTGGTGGTTACGACAAAGATCACGAACGTTTGGCAAAGCGGCATGCCATCGTTATTGAGCAAGCAGCCAAAATTTAACCCAATATGTTAAGCAAACCTGCATCTTACAAAGCACCACTTTGACTAATAAAATCAATATTTTGAAGCAAGATTTTACTATGTGAAATTTTGTTTTACCGAGTATTTACGATGTTTTTGTGGTCTCTTGGCCATGTTTTTTCCAGTATCAAGATGAGTCCGAGGTTGGGACAGTGTTTTTACCGAGAAAATAAAGGAATAGATTATGGAAAAGCATTTATTGATGATGGGGTTCATGAGCGCGATTGTACTTGTTTCTGTGCAGGTTCATAGTCGTGAATTTGTGCAATGCGGTGGCAGTGGTCACCATGATAGTGGTCGCCACGAAGGTGGTCGCCAAGTAGAAAAGCAAGAGTGCAGTTGGACCGACTCACAGAGCAACAGACAAATCCCCCAATTTTCCGTTAAATTTGAGCATGATGGTACGTCTAGTACCGAAACTGTCTTTATCTGTCGAGACTTAGGACATGTTTTGGGGCGTTTAGTAAACGGTATATGTTATACGTCATGGTATGGTCGAGAGTTTGCAAATAAACGCTTTCAGGTTCTGACAATGGCGTCTCAAAACTACCGCTGGGAAGTGGCAACAGAGCGTATCGATCTCTACGGCGCGACCGAACAAACTGATAAATACTTAGTAAAAGGGTCGTATGAAAGTGGTTTCAATACTTATGTATGTGGTGTGACTGATGGTCATGGCGTACTCAGGGCGGGGAAATTACTGAATGGATATTGCTGGTATGGGGCTGGTGGTCGTGAGCGGAGTTACCCGCTTGCTAGCGGCCGTGTCCATGTGCTTTTTTATACCGAGAGTTGAGCAGGTCGATAAAAGTTTTGAGCCGCAATGTACAGCCTTGGCTCTGCTAGATTGAATCACCCCCTTCAGTGCCAGCTTGTAGACTGGACTGGAATTTACAATGCCATATATAGATTAGGTAGTAAGTATCAGTTCCACCATCACTGCATGCAATTGTGTAGTCGTTACCAGCCTATGATAGGTAAACTTTCAATTCAGGCATACTTGGTTCGGAATTTGCCTAGATATTAAGGGGAGCACCGCTTTTGTACTGGTTGCCGGCATCACGATATAGACAAGTAGCAAAAGATTGCCATACACGGCAAATAGATTGATATATCTGCTAGGTATGTATGGACACAAGAGGGAATTTTTATGTATGTAAACAGCTATGTAGAAACGAGCTATGTAAACAGTGCGACTAACGGGGCAGAGGTTGCAGCAGAGCAAGCATCAAAACCGCAAATGCGAAGTCGTCAATCTACCCCAAGTATTGATAATCGAGAGCAATACGTTAAATATATAAATTCTGCCAGTGAGGAAAAGCTGGCTGGGTCAATTGATGCAATTAAACAATATGGGCCGCCAATTGCAATGTTTAGAATGAGTGATATTGAACAAGCGGCTAATTCAGGAGAAATGCATGATCGTATCGGCAGAGCGATAGCGCATTTTGATAAGGAAGCACAGAAATACCACAAACAGGAACTCGCAATCATCAATGATGGAGCCAAAACAGGGAAGTCTTCTAAGGAGATCTTAATGGAGATTGTCGAATTACGGGATCAACAATCAGAGCTTTTCAAGATGGGAATAAATTGGGGAAGTAAAGGGCTTGCCCATCCTGAAAACTATGACAAGCTGGTTGCTGCAACGCCTAGCTACGTTAATTACTATGCATAATAGCTTCAATGTTGTTCAGTTTAACGTCCAAATGAACAGCGCAACAATCAAGGTTTACTGGCAAGTAACTGTAACAGTTTACCCAAACACAGTTGGTTGTGCTTGTACTGCGAACTAAAAATAAGTACTGCAAAGATGTTGTTGATGACACATTGGTATCTGTTAAGTTTGCGCCTACTGACGTAAATGCTTCAATGCCGCCTTTCGACTTTAGAAGGTAATGGCTGGCTAAGCTTAAAAAATATTACGTCATCAATATTAAAAGTTTCTTCATTTGTTAATGCTGTAGTAGACGCCAAACCAATGGTCAGAGAAAGCAAACAAAGTTCCGCGTTAATATTTTAATAGTGGATAGCACCTTTATCTAAACAATTGCAGTGCCGAGGCGTCAAAGTTAGTTAAATTCGGAAATATGTCAGAAACTTCGATATCACTGAGTCCGAACCATTTGGCAATCGGTGCAAAGTACTGCTCATTAGAGAATTGTGGGATTAGCCGTCCTCCGCCTACATCAATTGCGCTTTCTAATTGCTGAGACAGCATTGTACCGTGCAGCTCCTTACCATTAACTGCCGCTCCCATTAACAGTTGGTTGCCAGCCCAACCATGATCTGTGCCGTCGCCATTGGATGTAAGCGTACGACCGAAATCTGACATGGTGAACGTTGTTACGCTCTCTTGCAGTGACAACTCTGCCAACGCGCTATGAAACTCGGACAACGCGGTTGCCAAAGTTGCAAAAAGGGCAGGTTGACGAATTAATTGGTCATCGTGGGTATCAAATCCGCCTAGAGAAACAAAAAATATTTGCCTCTTATTGCCCGTGTGGTTGCTGATACTCAGCGATTTAGCTACCGCTGCAAGCTGCTCTGATAAGGGGTTATCGCTAAATTGTGTGTTCAGAGTTGGCGCTTGTTCAAGGAGTGCATTCATGTTTTGGACATTGGAAATTGAACTAGAGAGCCTGCTTGCATACGCATCTTGGATTGGGTTGGTAGTAGTACTGAGCAATCTGTCGACAATACTTTTAACGTGGTCCACTTGGGGCTGATAGCCCTTTAAAGCATTAATTTTTGTAATGCCATTTTTGTTTAATGCATAGGGAGTTGTATTGGCACCAACTTGCCACGGATTGGCACCTGCAAGAGAAATATTGCTGGTAAAGCTCGCGTGCTGGTTTAAGCGCTCTAGAATTCGAGCGCCCCAACCTGTATTCAAAGAAACCTTTTCTTGACCATGCATCCAAGTGGCTTGTTGGTCATTGTGTGAGAATAAATGGCCGGGTAAGGGCACTGCTTTGTTTTTGTAATCAGCGAGTGAGGTCGGAGTGATAAGCGTGCCTACTCCGCCAACAAATCCCAATTGACCGGCATTAAATATTGGTTCTAATGCGCTCATACTCGGGTGTAGACCAACACCCCCCGAAAATTGCGTGGTGGTGTTTAATGTGATCGGCTCGGTGACCACTAAATTTTGTCGACTTAGTTCATAATCTACACGTTCAGAACCCGAGGTGGGAACGAGCATATTTAGTGAGTCACTACCGCCGTGCAAGAATATGCATACTAAAGCCTTATAGTCATTGATAGTACTTGAGGAGGCAGAACTGGCGAGTGCTTGCAATTGTAAACTGGTGAGTGCTGCAATGGAGGCTCCGCCTTTTAAACACAGTGACAAAAAAGCTCTTCTCGATTGCTCATTACTATATGGCATAGCGGCAACTCCTAGTTTTGATAATTGAAGTCAGGTGACAGTGATACCATGTAGAGTAGCTGAGCTACTCGATGAACAGCGTCTTTACGGGCAAAGTAGCTATCTAAATCAACCAGAGCAGAGCGTGTACTGTCTGACATGCTGCCTGCAAAATAAACAAGGTTGTAGTAGTCCAGTAATGCTTGTAGACCGTTGTTTGACAACATGGTGATGTCCGATTGCCCATACATATAAATGGTTTTGGGATTTAATGTGTTCTTTCGTTCTGCCATTCGCCATACAAGGTCGCCATAGTGGCCATTGGTCGTCGCAATCATGTTGGAATCAGTGGCTATCTGTAGCTCTGGTGCCACCAAGCCAAGCCCTTGTAACTCATTGGGTACATGATCTGGCCTGAAGAAATTAAATACGGAAGGCGAAAGTAGCGGGCCCTGGCCGTAGGTCGTTGATAAATTCCACGTGTAGTATCGATTTAATTCTGAGCGGGCGTTGAGGACGCGCCATAAATGCACTTTTGTGAGTATCGGCTCTTTTATTTTCCCGCTATGTACAAGCACTGAAGAGTATTTGCGTGCTTCGTCATCAAGTAAAATAGCCTTAATTACAGCAGCTAGGTCGCCTCTAATACCTTGTCCGTTATCATTGAATACCGATGCGACGCGCTCAACATAAGCAGGGGTAGGGTTGGACTTTACCAGCCTTTGTATCAATTGCTTGCTGATAAATGGCGCAACGTTTTGGTGTGAGAATAAGTTGTCTAATGCTTGCTGCATCGACTCTTCAGGCCCGGTGCCTGCCGGTATGATGTCGCCATTGAGCAATGCTTTTTCTTCCATTGAGTGGTAATCAGAAAAAGCGTGCATTGGTAAAGTATAATTTCGACTAGGTCTATCCCAGCGTGCTGAATATGCAAATGTCCAGCCCGTAAACACCTTTGCAAATCCTGCAATCTCTTGTTGTGAGTATGTTGGTATGGTGTTGTTATCATTCAGCTTCGCTGTTCCATCTAAATTCAGCTCATTTAGTCCGATTGTGAATAGTTGCATAACCTCGCGAGCGTAGTTCTCATCAGGTCTTATATTTCGCTCTGCATCCGCTTTTTCATTTCCGAGGTGGCTGAGGTATACGCCCATGACAGGAGATAAGGTTACCGACTCAAGCAGAGCTCTAAAATTGCCAAAAGCATGTTTTAAGAGGGTGTCATAATAGGCAACCATACCCTCAGGTTCACCTTTGAGTGACGTATTGGCATCTGAGACAACGAAAATCTCACTCAGCGCAAATGCTACCCGCTGCCTAAGCTGATCAGGCGCGCTTAAACTTGCCTTCCACCAGGCGTCAATGCGATTTATATGACTTGGATTTTCGCGGTCAGGATAATTTTCCAAAAAAGGCGTGTGGTAGGTGGGCTCAAGGAGTATTTGTTGGTCAAGCCACTCTTCTTCGCTTAACCCCGTCGCTGCTTGTATTTCTGTCAGTGTGGCACCAAGGGTCGCCTGCTGTAGTAAAGCTGAAGCTTGAAGCTCTGTCATTGCATTGACGGATTCAATGTCGGTTTCTACATATGTGCTCAAGCCAGCGTTATTGGTAACAGTTAATGAAAAAGTAAACAGATCTTTTTCGACTGAATGCGTGGTTGGTAAAATAACAGTCAAATTTTGAGAGTCGGTACCTATTAATGTGGCTTCGGGTCCGGCTACTTGCATCCAAGCGTAAGTTAAATTCTCTGTTGGGCTAGTCACAACACTATTAATAATGATTTCATTGCCTTTGCGCAGCACCGCACCGGGGGGCTTCAGGTCAACAATTGGTGCAGTACCAATGTTATCGGCAGCGCCTTCATTTTCTTCGTTGTTACCTTCAGATGAAGATTCATTACCGTCCGCATTACTTTGATGATCACTTTGCCCATTTGTATTGTCGGCTTGTGAACCCGAAGAGACATTGTCTTGCGTATTTGTATCACTGCTGCTTTCGGTACGGTCGCCGCTTGGAGAGGCTGCATTGGCATTTGAAGAGTTAGAGCTATCGGGCGCTGCGTTACTATTAGAGTTGGATTCGCCGCCTCCACCGCAGGCGGATAATAGCACGATGGTAGCAACAGAAAGGAAGCGCATCTTCATATCAAATTCCTCACAAAAGTCTCATCCTTTTATAGCATGGAGGAATATTTTTACAATGTTTTTTTATTAAATTAAAGTTTCTTTTTTAATGAAAAAGGATTGCATTTGCATTTATCTCAATGATTCAAAAAGAAAACCCAAAAGTGACTCAGGCAGGTTAATTATTGAGTCGTACAAGGTTATCTACATGGCACTGCTATTGCTGATTAACGTTTTATCCAATTTGAGTAGAAAGGGCTCACTTGAGGTTTTCATACCGTATTAAACTTTTTCAGACGCATTTGTTTTCAGTGTGAGCGAATATATCCAGCCAACAAAGAGCCCCAGTAGTGTTGAATTCAAGTTTAAAAAGCTCACGTCAGACAAGGTGACTAAAAAGGTGAGTAATGCAGGTTCCCGATACTGTTTAGATTGAAAGGCTGTTTGTAAACACATAAGTAAGGTGCCAAGTAAGGCAAATCCGGCAAGTATATGCGTAATTTCAGTGGGGAATGATAAAAAGATTGATACAACGGAAGTAGCTAGCACGCCAGCGCATAGATAAAAAACACCAGCCCACAGCACTGCTTTGTATCGTGCACTTTTGTCTTTATCTACTCCCTCATTCATACAGATAGCAGCAGAGATAGCCGCTAGGTTTAAACTAAAACCGCCAATGGGCGCAAAAAGCATATTCACAGTACCAGTACCAAATAAAATAGGTTTAACTGGAGATTGATAACCATACGTTTTCATCATCGCGATGCCGGGTAGGTTTTGGGAGAGCATGGTAACTATATATAGGGGGAGTGATATGTTCAAAATAACCGAGAGATCGATATTTGGTGTGACCCAACTGGGCTGAGCTAGGGAGAGTGTAGTTGCAAAAAGCACAGTGTTATCAGAGTGAAATACAAAAACTAGTCCAATGACGAGTAAGGTCAACATTGTGAACCTTGGGAACAATCGCTGGCTGGCAATATAGGCCGAAAACATAAGTAAAAATAGCGCTGGAGTTGTTGTTACAGGTTCAAAAGCGCGAATGCAAAAGGGCAATAAAATAGCGCCTAACATCGCCGTTGCTAGTGGGGCTGGGATCCGCTGTAATGCTTTTGACAATGGCGAGATAAGCCCAGTTAAAAATATGCATAAGCCAGTGAAGACAAAAGCGCCAATAAGGTATTGCAGCTCATAATTCGGCGCCGCGCTGACCAAAATGGCTGCACCGGGTGTAGACCAAGCGGTGAGAATGGGAGTTTTGTAGTACCATGAGTAGCCGATCGAGGTGGCTCCCATAGCGATCCCTAATGCCAGCAACCAACTTTCAATTTGGCTGGGTGATGCACCGGAAGCTGAGGCTGCCTGTAAAATGATCACAATTGAACTGGTATAACCGACCAATACGGCAGTGAAGCCAGCAACGATATGGTTTAGCGTAGAAGATTTTTGGTACATTCTCGCTCCATGAAGTAGAGTAAAATTAATGTGCGTTATAGCGCACGTTAGGTAATGTAGCACTGTGCGCTATAACGCACAATAGGGGGTTTAGTTAATGAAAGAGTCGATGTTTAAGTCCGAGATCGCTAACCATTTGAAAGCAGAAAGAAAAAGAAAAAAGTTGAGCTTGGATGCCACCGCAAAATTAACTGGCGTCTCTAAAGCTATGTTAGGGCAAATAGAACGTGAAGAATCCAGTCCTACAATTGCGACGCTGTGGAAAATCGCCAGTGGACTAAATACTTCTTTTTCGGCATTTTTTGCAAATGAACCGGCTTTACAGTCAGGAGAGCGAGTATTTCCCGAAGACGCGCGAATGAAGGTAAACACGATATTTCCGTTTCAACAAGATACCAGTATAGAGGTGTTCGAAATTACTTTGCTCGATCATCACCAGCAAATGTCCAGTCCTCATGACATCGGGATTGTTGAGCATGTTCATGTAATTCGTGGCAAAATGAAAGTCTATTTTGATCAGCAGTGGCATGTGTTAGAAGCGGGCGAGCGTATACGCTTTTATAGCGATCAACCTCATGGCTATGAAGCGATATCAGAAACAGTCGTGTTTCATAACATCGTAAGTTATCCAAAATGAAGGTCTCATTTATATACTCTGAGACTCTACTCAATTTCAGATCTGACTGTCTTACGATAAGCGAGCTTGGCATCTTTTCAAAAATGTTGGCTTGCAAGCTCACTAAGATATTGAAGTGACGGAGTGGCGTTAGTTAGTTTTTCTTAGCAAGCTGAAGCAAACGCTAAATATCAACAAGACACACCCTGCTAAAGCTGTAAAATTAGGTATTTCTTGAAATAAAAAGTAGCCAAACAGCAGCGAGTATAAAATATTGCTGTATTGGACATTGGCAATGACATTTGCATCACCATATTTAAAAGCCGTTACTCCAATCCATTGTGCGAGTGAAGAAATTACACCAACGGTGACCAGCAAAATAGCTTGTTCAAAAGTGGGTGTTACCCAATTTTTAACCGCGGGAATTATCGTAATAATCGCGATAAATACAGCTTGGTATACCAGTAAGTTGGTGCTGGATTCAACTTTGATAATCTTTTTGATACAAATTGAAGTGGTCGCAGCTCCTAACGCTCCAAATAACCCAAGTGCAAAATAGATACTTTTCGATCCATTGAAACTAGGTTGGATTATTAACATCACACCGATAAAACCGATAATGACAGTCGCCCAGCGATTTACCGTGATCTTCTCAGATAAGAATAAGGGTGAAAATAATGCAACAAATAACACACTTGTGAAACTAATCGCGATTGCACTTGCTAAAGGCAACTCTCTAAGCGTGATAAAACTCAGATAGAGTGCGAAAAATGCACCGATTATTCTTATTATGTGTAGTCGGACATGCTTGGGTTTTCGCAGGGTATTCACATTGCGAAATATAGTGGGCAGGAGCAACATGATAAAAACGAGCTGCCGAAAAAGTAAAATTTCAAATTCACTTATCGATGTGCTCAAAGTACGCACTATGGTACTCACATATACAAATAGTCCACAAGATATGAGCGCTAACATCACGCCCTTAAAGTAGCCGGGCATTGTTTTCGTAAACAATTTTAACTGTTCGATGTTTTTATACGCTGCTTGTTTATACGCGTTCGACATAATCAACTCCTCTTAAAACATGACTAGCCTTGGCTATAAACCTTTAGTCAGGTCAAATTTGATGTTTTGAAAAAAGCGCTTGAAGGCAGTTGACCTGACCATAGCTTCATACCCTAGCTTGCAACTGGCGTCATTATTCAAATAAATAAAGAGGAACCAAACGTGAAAAAACATCTGTTTTCAACCGCAATGTGTTTAACAAGTTTATTGCTGGTTAATAGTGCACTGGCTAAGGATTACAGTGAAAAGCATAATGCGGATCAAGAATTTGAGTTTGTAAAAAAAGATGCTGTCACTATCGACAGGAGCAGTTCTTTTCGCTTAAACATGCCACCGAGTAAAGCATTGCCTTTATTTACAGCGCCCGGTGAAATTCTTTGGGCGCCGGGTTGGAAACCCAACATACTTAGCGGGGATGGCTTCGAAAAAGGCACTGTTTGGTTAACCAAACATGCAAACAATACGACTTATTGGCATGTTTCCGAATATGATACATCTAGCAATGTGGCGCTGTACACCATGGTTACACCGGGAGTCAGTATGGGGACTGTGGGTGTGGTGGTGTCCAATAGTGGTGACAATGGCTCTTTAGTTTCAGTGACGTATAATTTAACAGGTCTATCTGAGGCGGGTAATAAAAAACTACTCAAGCTGTACAGTAAAAAACATTATCCAAAAATGATTGCTCAATGGAAAGACTGGATTGAGGCCAATATCGATAAAATTCACCGCCATTATTAAGCGGATGGCAGGGACAAGGCACGAGACTCGTGCAGTCACGGCCTTGTCCCCAAATACAGCTTATTCAATCGGCATGATGTGATTGAGATGAGAAGTTTTTTACTTGGATTCGAGACTGCATGGGGTACATATGTATACGGTTAATCAACTGGGAAAAATGTATGACTTGTCACGGAGCACTTTGTTGTACTACGACAAGATAGGGCTGTTGAAGCCATCTGCAAGGTCGGAGGCCAATTATCGGCTGTATTCGAACAATGATCTTAAGAAAATGGAAAAAATTGCCACCTATAGAGAGGCGGGCCTGTCCCTAGAATCTATTGCTGACATTTTGAATTCTGATGATACCAATTCGACCGCAATCCTTGAGCAACGATTGCACAATTTAAACAGTGAAATAAGTGAGTTGAGAAAGCAGCAACAGCTCGTTGTTGAGCTGCTGGGTAAAGACTCATTGGTCAGAACCACAAAAATTATGAACAAAGAACAGTGGGTAAATATACTGAGGTCGTCAGGGATGGATGAAGATGATATGCACCGCTGGCACAGAGAGTTTGAGCGCGATTTACCAGAAGTTCATCAGGATTTTCTAGAGTCATTGGGTTGCAGTCCTGAAGAAGTAAGTAGTATACGAAAATGGTCTCAGTAGCACGGCTACGAGAATGCAAAAGGTAATCACGGGCAACCAGAATGTGCAGTTAAACTTCTTAGTAAATACACAGTAGTCTGTACTTCCAAAACGCATAGCCTTTGCAATATCAAATGAGTCGCTAGCAATAAAATGCTTGAGATGGGATGGTGTACAAATTGTGTGGACACTGCTTGGTAAGAGAATATTTTTTGTAATTATTATTTTCTTACCAAGCAGCTCACACTTTAAAACCAAGTAACGGGCAAGTACTTGGTTTTATCATTACTGCCCGAGTAGGCGGACAGAATTGATGGGAGAAACTACTTCAACAGTGGGTTTTTACCATTTAAACAGTTTACATTTCTGAATTCGTTTACCGCCATAGTTAGCAACTAGATATGGGCCAACTTGTGCTTCACGAATGGTGTCAAATGTATAACTGATGATTTCAACGTCCAATGAGCCATCACTGTGCAATTCGTATTCAGCATTCAGTTTGGTTGACCCTATTTCAAATAAACTGACAAACTTATTTTCAAACAGGTATTGGTCTATAACGATGCCGTTGTTTTCATCAACAGCAAAATGCCCCTTGGCTTTATCCAATGTAACCAATGTATAATTGCGTGGGCGTGCATTGGCACCTTCACCGTAGGTTACTATCCAGTCTGCGCGATTGTCGACTGGGCTACCAACTTCCAGTGACATAGGAAACTCATACAAAGATCCTTTTCCTGGGGCAATTAATTCACATTGACCCTTAAAAAAGCCTTGCCATTGAGTTGGTGCAGCTTGGGCTGTGAGCGAAAGAGCCGAAAGGCTCATGCATAAAGCAAATACTTTTTTCATTTTTCCTTCCTTTTTGATGCCATTTTTGTGTGTGCTAATTTAAAAAACGTGGATTTTTTCAATAAATAACACAAGTACGAATTTTTTTATTAAATGGAAGAAAATTGACAGAATTGTCTACCGCTCATCAGAAAGAGGGTGTCACAATTAAAGTGTTGTGGTTATGAAAAAGCCATACTCAGATCTGTTGAGTATGGCAAAGTCTTGATTAGTCTTGTTGTTTGAGCGCTTGCTCCTTCACAACTTTAAGCGATTGCTCTTCTGTTATGCTGTAGCTAAGCTCTTCTAGCCCATAGCCAGATTGTTCAGGCGAGTTATCCAAATTCGCGTTGCGTTGGTAATAGTAAATAGCCTCTTGGTCTGATTGCACAGCAGGATCAGTTACATTCAGCGTAAATGCACCAAAGTTATTGTTCTCATTGGTTTCATTTACTTTTCGCTCGACATCAGCCATTAACACGATGCGGTATGATCCCTTAGCTAAGTTGAGATTTCGCATTGGTAATAACACTTCATGCTGTGAACCAACATCATTAAGCACTTGAACGGCGCCAAAGTAAGCCAGTGCATTGTTATTCGCATCCGCTAAGAAAACGCCTACTTTTGGCAATACTGGCGAGTTCGGGCATCCGTCATTCTTGACTACAAATGTGACTTTAAGATTACCTGCATAACCGGTAGATATGTTTGCAGGAGTCATGGAGCCTGAATGGAATAGCCAGTCCGGTTTACCAACAGTACCAAATGACGCCGTGTTGTGGCTCACAGATACTGAGTTATTGAACCTTGCGACAACTTGAAAATCGGTCGGCAAGCACAAGCTGCTCAGATAGGCTTTGGTGGTAGGGTCGATATTAAATGGACTGACTTTAAAGGTATTTTGCGTGTTTATGGGCCTACAGCCATTGCTAGCACAGTTTAAATTAGGGGCTTCTCTACCAACGTAATAGCCTGTTGCACCACCGTCTTTAGTTAAGAAAAATTCTACTTGGCCACCGGGGTTAAATATCTGAGAACCAAATAAATAGTAGTTAATATTAAAGTTTGCCGAACCGGGGTTTGGGATCACCGTATTGCTGTCAAAACCGACATTGCCAATTGTGATATTTGCCAAGACAGATGCACTGAAAAGTGACGAGGTAAGTACTGCTAGACGTAATTTATTAGACATAATTTCCCTCCATTGTTGAAATGTCTAAAATTTGCACAGATAAATTGGCGATAAAGGTTATGTTAAAAGTATGTTTATTTAAAGTTTTATTTGTGTGTTTTTGACTTGGCGCAAATAATTTAGTTTTTTCATATCAAATATTAAATCCATACAAATTAAGTGTTTTGTAGTTAGTATCTAATTACTAACAAAGATTGGTTTGATACTTGCGTGAAAGCCGGATTTACCGAAAGATAAATTTTTTAATATTTATGTCATAGTTGGAATTAAAGCTCTAATTAAAACAGGGGCTAGCCTTCAAAGTTTGGCTGTCTCGCTGCCTAGCAAACACTTCATGTTGCTGCAGTCGCAGCAGCTCCTTTTGGCTTGCAGGGCTGTTCGCTGGCAAATACGTTTTATCTATTGAAGGCATTACGAAATCGAAAATAAGTTTGACACGGGGTATGTGAAAATCGGAGCTAATTATTATGATTTTTGTGGCCTTGTGCATTGATAGCAGTGGATAAGTCAACGTTGCATCTTCAATAGTAAAACGACTGTGTGCATCCTCTAGGAATTGATTTTGCGCTACTCCATGGCGGATTAAATACTGGCGATTATATTTCGCATGTGAGGCTTTGGTTTGGTTGAAATTTTTACCAAAGCCTCCCGTACATATGATTTTACTAGTCTGATCAGAGTCCAATACATCGAGCGCGAGTTGACAACGTGCAATTGAAAGTGGGGATAATTGCCCATATTGGTCATTTTTATGCCCTAATACAATAATCACGCTGCTCATCAAATACCTCTTTTGTTATAAAAAACCTACGAATGCGCGCTTGGCAACCGATTAGTTAGATTTAAGGTGTTAGTTGCTGTGTAAACCAATGGCTCAGTGTGTATGCTAGGTTTTTATCCTGTTCTAACAGTGGATAACCGTGCCCTTTTCCTTTATATACTAAAAATCGACTATTGGCGTTTTTGGACTCAGTGAATAAAGTTTGTGCACTGGTGTAAGTCGTACCATCTTCTTCCGCTGCGATGATCACTGTTGGTTTATTTGATAAATCATCGACATATTTTTGAATATTACTATAGCTTTGTGCCGAAGAGAAAAAGCCGATCGCAGACACTGGGTTGTTCTGTGCCAGTGTAATGGCTTGAGAACCTCCGCAACTTGCTCCTATGACGCCTATTTTTCCATTTTCTCCGACTTTATTTCTAAGAAACTCGTAGGCTATTTCTACATCTTGAGGCCAGTGTCGAGTCATGTTTTTCCACGCTGAGGCTCTTTCTTGTTTCTTCATTTTGGCAATTTCGCTGACGTCAAATGCTGAGCTTTTACTCTCGCCATAGCCTCTAAAATCGATACTCAATGCGTGGCTACCTTGCTCTGAAAGTAGTTTTCCAATCTGGTTGTACATAGAGCGATTGAAATTACACTGGTGCAACATCAGTACTGCTGTGTTATTCGACTTTTCGGCACTAAAGTAGCTTGCCTTAAGCATAAAGCCATCGTTAGCTGGTAGATCGATATGAGAGTCGGCAACGCTGTTGAATGCCAAAAATAAGGCTGCAAGCTGTATTGTTGTTTTCATCACGGTTCCTTTGCTTTTTTGTTTAAAATGGCATCAATTTTTCCAACTACCAACTATCTTGCGGTGAACAAACAAGATGGTTAGACACATGTCTTGTAGAGCCGTAAAAAGTATGAGGTCAACGTCGTAAATCGCACTGCACTCAACTTGGCATCGTCAGGTTGAATATAGTTGCTTAAATAAAGAAGCCAGACCTACAAAATTAAAACCTGTTTGCAAAAAAATGACACTAATCACGCTGCTACCAAGCATCATGTTTCAATGATAAAAAATCGATTAAATTTATCTATCTATAATTATCAATGGTATAGCTCTATCAAAAGTCTATTTTAGCAATTAATAGATAAGCTTTAAGACCTATTAGCCCCACCTAGCACATATTCAAGTGGCAAATTAATTAGGAGCTATTATGAGATTACACCCTGTATTTATGAGCGCATTTTCTGTGCTGTCAGTTGCCACAATGTTTCCTGCTCAAAGCGGTCAAACTAAGTATATTGAGCCGCCAATGGCGAGCATTCCAAAAGGCACATTTGTGATGGGAAGTGAGCAGGGACGGGAGGATGAAAAACCGACTCGCAAAGTATCAGTGCCTGCTTTTCAAATGGCAAAATATGAAGTCACAGTTGCAGAGTATAGGAAGTTCATCGAAGCAACAGGATATGAATATACCCAAGGGTGTGCACACCGAATTGGTCGTCGTTGGTTCGGCAGCGGAGAGCGCGATGGTACTTGGGATGACAATATATACGTGTTAAGTGAATTTCACCCTGTGGTGTGTGTTTCGCGCAAGGATGCTGTGAATTATGCCAAATGGTTGTCAAAAGTGTCAGGTAAACACTATCGCTTGCCTACCGAAGCCGAGTGGGAATACGCCGCACGTGCAGGCACAACAACAAAATACTACTTTGGTGATGAGGGCAAAAGCCAAAACGCTTGCCGGTATTCTAATGTAGCAGATTTACATGCGTATTCGCTGACAGAGAAATTGTATAATGCTTCATATAGTGGCGGTTATACCGTTAATGATTGCAATGACAATGAGGTTCTCATTTCAACCGTTGGTTTATATGAACCAAACCGCTTTGGTGTATATGATATGATAGGCAATGTGGTTGAGCGCGTTGCTGATTGTTACAAAGACTCCTATCAAGGTGCACCTACCGATGGCAGTGCAGTAAAAGAAAATGGCTGTGAAGTGTATGTCGGACGTGGTGGAAGTTGGCATTGGGCTGCACATACCTCGAGTCAACGCATGTCCATGAATGAAGACTTCTTTGCGGCACTTGAAGGGTTTAGGCTAGTTAGAGACACAAAAGGAAAAGATATCCCAGCCAGTCAAGGGACGCCATGGTTTGTTAAAAAATTGAGTGCAGCTCAGCAAAAAGTAAAAGCCAAACATGTTCGTGAAAACCCTAAATACCCCACTAAACCAAAAAATTTAAAGGTTTCGAGTCATGACAATGGCAATAATAAAGTGACCTGGCAATCAGCTGGTAAAGGCCAAGTTACTGGCTATCAAGTATATCGACAAGATCCTTTGAAAAACGTCAGTACGCTACTGGCTAAAAACCACAAAACAGCGCACTTTATCGATAAAAAACCGTTGCAACACAATGCCAGATACCATGTCATTGCACTCAATGGTGATGCTAAAAGTTTGCCAAGTGCCAGTGCTGACAGTGGTTCAAAAACAGCCCATGTGATCCCATCACGTATTCAAGGTGAAGCATTTAACTTTGCGCCCGGTGTGGATGTGATCAACTCCGGTTTTGAACCAGAGTCTGACAAGATCATTAGCTCTATCGGCAAGAGTAAAGCGAGTTATTTCCTTGCAGCAAAAGAAGCTGGAAAGTACAAAATGGATATTCGTTTGTTCCACTCAGGTGCTGACCAACGTTACTGGATTAAAGTGAATGGCAATGTGATTACAACCCCTGCATTGTCTGGAGAGCGCGGTTGGAAAACAATACAAGGTATTGAGGTAAACTTAAGTAAAGGACGTCACACATTAACAGTGCAAGGAGAAGCCTCTTTATTCGCAGTAAACTGGTTTGATATTCAAAAAATGTAATACTGACCGGATGCAACATATTGACTGGGTAGGACTCGATATGGCTCTCAAACTATTGGGGTTGGGAGCCGAGCTGCAAGACGAAACCGATGTTATGACCTGCCGTCACTACATGCAAAACAGAGCTCGCACCCGATACCAGTGTGTTAACCGAGAAAAGTTCTCAAAATTGAGGTGGATTAACCCTTGTGAGCAGAACAAGAAAAAATCTAGCAGATAGCTATGAACGAAAAACGGACTTTAACATTTGATTATCAATGCCGTTTTTAATTACAAAGCAAGCGAATGTCCCCATCCTCAGAAAAAGAGCAAATCGCTCATTTTTGATTATGGGGAAATTCTAACGTGAAATGAAAGCCAGAAGTATTTATATTTCTATGGTTTAGGTGATAACCTTCTAAAAATCAAAGTGCTCAATTGACGTACTATCTAGGAAAAATCTTACTTAGCTTGTTTTTTCTTAAATCTTCTCGTTTTGTTTATGTAACTTAAATGAGCTATTTACTCTTGTTTAAGCACGACTTTTTTGTTGGGGTTTTCTGCAAAGACGTTAACACCTTCTGGAAATTGAAACCAAGGCAATGCTTTACTTCCCCATGCATGTAAAGGAGGCGTGATCCAGTTCGGGTCATCAAAACTACCGCCGGCAACCGCGATGCCGTTAGGCATAGCTTGGGCCGTCCACATTATTGTTGTCCCGCATTTTGTACAGAAGCGGTGAGTCACACTTCTTTCGCTATCTGCTATTCGCGTATATTCTTTGTATTCACCTTGTAATTTAAGGTTTTCTTTTGGAAAAAAGCAGCCCATACCAAAGGCAGAACCTGTACGTTTTTTGCAGGCAGTACAGTGGCAAATAGCTAAACCCATTGGGTCCCCTGAGACTTCATAATTAAATTCACCACAAGCGCACGATCCAGTTTTTACGGCAGTCATATATATCTCGTTTTTAGTTATTTACTTTAGATTAATGATGAAGTTATGGTTTATACAGGCTGCATAACGCCCGCTGATTCACAATGGGCTTTAAATGCCTTGTTCAAGTCTTTAAAGCTCTTGGTTAAACCAAGCTTAAGTAACGGATAAAGTAAGTAACCATGAGCTTTAAGTGTCGGCTTAGCTTGGAAAGAAAGTAACGTGCGATCAGTTGATACAGCGGTGAGGGTAAAGGTTACATCGTTACTGCGTACCGGAAATAGTTTTGGCGCGTTTTTCACTTCCACTTTCATTGAGAGCGTGCCGTTGGCGCTGTCATAGTGTGTAATTATTTCCTCTGCTTTTAGGCCATAAGGTTTATCGCTCAATTCACAAACTCGACCAGCACAACTTGCACCTTCCAATTGGGTATGTGCTTTCAGTGCGTAAGATTTTTTAACAGCTGGAAACCATAATTGAATGCTCGTGAAATCCTCTGCCAGCAGCTTCCATACGGAGTCTTTATCTAAGTTTATTTCGATAGCGGTAGCTATATTCATGTTTTTGTCCCAAGTTCAAAGTTTCAATTTATTGACATGAAATGATTTTAAACGGACACTCAGCATTCCGATATAGCAAAAAAGAGACCTTTGCGGTGCATAAAAGTTCCATAGACTGGCAGGATGTTCAGTTTTTTGTTCATGTTGCAAGAGCTGGCAGTGCAAGAGCAACGGCTGAAGCACTGGGTGTTAGTCACACCACAGTTAAACGTCGTATAGATAATTTGGAAAAACAGCTCGGTACGCGTTTATTTGAACGAAAGGTGACAGGCTTTAAACTTACCAATGAAGGGAAAACAATGATGAGCCATGCCACCCAAGCTGAAGATGCCATTTTAAGTGCTGAGCGCCAGCTACAAGGAAAAGATCACGAATTAAGTGGTGAGATCCACTTAACTTTGCCAGATGTGTTAGCTCATGAGCTGCTTATGCCACATTTGCATCAATTTACTGAGCAATATCCAGCGATAGATATTGAAGTACTTATTTCCAGCCAGGTACTTAACATCTCTTCGAGAGAATCAGATATTGCGGTGCGTATATTGGGGTTTGGTAAACAACCACCAGAACCTTTAATTGGCAGGAAGTTAGCGACGATTAGTAGCTGCTTTTATGTCAGTGAAAATTACCTTGAAAATAGAGACTTAGAAGCAAAAGACACGGATGCCTGCTTTTTAGGGTGGGGTGAAACAGATACTAACCCAGAGTGGATAAAAATATCTCCATATCCCAATATAAAAAGGCGTTATAACTTTAATACCGCGGCGTTACAAGCCCAAGCACTAAAAGCAGGGTTAGGGATCGCTATGTTACCTTGTTTCTTTGCGGATAAACTTGAAGGAGTGATGCGCTTACCCGATTGTGAACCTATGTTAAATCATGAGGTCTGGTTACTGTCTCACCCGGATCATAGGGATGTAACACGGTTAAGGCGTTTTAGAGAGTTTTTAGTGGACTTGTTTGAGAGCAAAAAAAAGGCATTGTTAGGACAGCAACAAAGCTAGACGAAGCAGTAAGTCCAAATTTTCATATGTTGTTGCTCTCAAGTAATTTAACTTTGTCCATACAAAAGGTGAGCAATGTTGTGCAAAAACTCACAACGTGTGAGGAGCAGCGCCATAGGCTTGGTATTTTCTATTCCTTCGTTTACGGGTATAGCTCAGAGGTAACGTTGCTCGCACCTTTTTGCGCTGTGATTATAATCAACAGCTTAAAAAAAGCAGACTATCAGAATTAGTTGAACCTAACATGTCAGTTCGGGAACATACTTATCCAACCAAAAAATTTATAAGTAATTGACTTTAAGTTGAAAGTTTAAATTTCGACAGTGTCGGTGCCAATAGTCAACTTCATTTATCGTTAAGAGTTGGCGTAGGGACTTCTATAATGGACGACATAAAAATACAGTGTGTTGCTCATGTATCAAGTTCGACTAATAGGGCTTAGTCAACCCCGATTTTCTGATACAGACCAGTAACAGACACCGATGATAGTCAGCATAGCTTCCATTTCAATGAGAAATCATGTTGTGGTAACTCCCGAGTAATTAAGCTACCTAAAACAGTACGGAAACAGCCAATCAAGTCCGGCTAGTGACAGTATTAAAGAAACCTGTAAAAATTATTGTGACCATTGTGAACGATAACGCCATGCCAGTGAACAATAAAAGTTGGTTAAAATACGAGGCAAAGGAGCATTGGCATCAATCATTTATCTGTCCTTTTGGAATATTAAAAGTTTCTCTTAATACGCAGTGATTATACTGAAGAGATAATCACTCTAGGACAAGCTGATAAAACTAACTTCCACATCCATGTTTAATTTTAATATTAGTTAATTTCTAGCTTGTCCAAATGTCAAACTTCCGCAATGAAACCGAAATATAAAGCGAGAAAGGAGTAGTTAAACCGTTACTTAAGTAACAGTAGATTCAAGGTCAACTTTTAATACGTTGCTTCATAATTATTTCCTCTAACTCATAAATTGTATTTTCAGGCTCAGCTGAGTTTACAGGTAAAACTATATCAGGCTCTATCGGTTCATGACATTTCACTGCACCAGCTGAGCGAGTAAATATAGCGGTTGGTATGGTCACTTCCAGATTAGAGCCAGCCAATTTGAATGGTTGAATTCTACCCGTAGTACATGACCGTACTCCAGTTCGCTGACCTACAATTACTGCTTGTTGAGCATCTTGAAATGCGGTTAGAAACAAGATTGTCGATGAGTAACTCAATGGTCCCATTAATAAATAAGCTTTACCGGGAATTTTTTGATTTTCTTTCCCTGATACGGGTATAAGCGGTTTATACGGGCGTTCAACTATTGTGCCTAAGTCACCTTTTGCCGGCCCTAATTTCAAGTTACGCTCAGTGAGGCGAACTTTATATTTAGATATAAATGGAAATGGCTTTGAGGCGACATAAGGCGAAATACCTCTTTGCCAGTAATGATCCGTTCCACCAGGGTTAGTACGTACATCTATAATAACGTCTTGCACTTTTGCTTGCTTAAATAGCAGCCAAGTCTCTTCCATAAACTTAAAAAATGATTCTTCAAGGTAAGGAGGGTAATAGAATCTATCGATACGTAAATAGCCAATATTGTTATTTAAAACCTTTCGATTAAGAAAGTCATCGATGGTGAAGGTAGATTTATCACTCTCGCCAAAGACGCCATCAATCACAACCTCTCGCCGCTTAGAGTCACTGTATATTTCAAAGTGATAAGCTCCTGAATCTCCATACATTAGCCAGAACATCTTAGCAAACCTATCTGAAGCCAGAGCTTGACGGTGGATTAAAGAATCACCATGCATCCGGCTTAAAATTGTGTCAATCACATCACTTGCATCACTACCGTTTATCTTGGTTATTTCATCACCAAACATTATATCAAGTGACTCGTATTTGTTGGTATTGACGTAAAGCTTATTCGATTTACTGATCCGTATATCAATTGGAAAAAGTTGTCCCCCGTTTGCAATATGCTGGTTATAGTTTTTATTTAGTTTGGGATAAAAAATTGCCATATGACCATCAGAGAAAAATGGATTGAGTTGAGCCATATATTTCCATGCTTCCAATTGGCTAAGCGGTGTATTTAGCTCCTCTGACAATTTATTTATATGTAGCTTTGCTGCTTCTACATCCATCGTAAACCTCGGATCAGGGTGTGTAGAATCCAGTAGCTCCTTGAGCTGTACAAAATCACTTTTGAGTGCCTCGACCGAAATTAATGTCGTTTTCGATTGATTAAGTTGTTGAGGTGATGAACAGGCCATTAATAGAGCTACACCTAATAAAACTAATGTTATTTTCATGTAATACCTTAATTATAATAAGTTTTATAGATAGACAGTTTCAATTTACAATCTTTATCCCATGAAATAAAATGATAAGAACTAACGTGCTCATGAATAAAAATAATAAGGAATGTTGTGAGTAAGCTACCACCATTAAAATCTATGCAAGCATTTGAAGCCACAGCACGGCATTTGAGCTTTAGCCTAGCTGCACAAGAACTATGTGTAAGCCAAAGTGCAATTAGTCATCAAATTAAATCATTAGAAGCATTTTTAAACAAAAAGCTATTTATAAGGAGCAACAATAAAATTTCTTTAACTGGAGATGGTGATATTTTTTTCTCAGTGATAAAAGATTGCTTTAAGCGAATGCAAACGGTAACTGATCACCTTATCCTCGAAAAGAATGTTAAGCTCAAAGTGATAGCACAAACCGCCGTCGCGGTAGAATGGTTAGCACCGAGAATACCTGAGTTTTATGAATTAAACCCCGACATTAGCATAGACCTTTCAATGACAGGAGAAGCAGAATTAGCAGAGCCGTCTGAGTACGATGTTTTAGTCGGTTCCTGGCCTGCCCCACCAAATTTTATTTCTCAACAGATAAGAGAGGAAAACTGGTTTCCAGTTTGCGCGCCAGAAATATATAAGCAATTAGACTTAGATAGGCCTCAATCCTTGTTAGACTTCCCTCTCATAAGCTCTGAGAACGGACAGGATTGGCTAATTTGGATACAACAACAAAAACTAGAGACACCTAAAAACTTAACAATACAACACGTAAGCCATGGGTTGTTAGCTGCTAAAATAGCACAAGGGAACGGCGGTATAGCTATGAGTTGCGACTTTATTATTAATGATCTCATCAAACAAGGCCAGCTTATTGCGCTGGATACATTAAGCTTCCATTTGCCTTGGGGGGATTTTTTCATTCACTTTAGCGCAGGAAGTCATTACCGCGATAAAATTGAAATCTTTGTTGGTTGGCTAGTCGACCTATGTAACGAGGTAAAATAACATCCTCTTAGTAGTCTTACTAAAAACGCGTCTGTTTAGTTGACCAAGTATGTCTATCAACATATTTCAACTTTGGCCTTAGTGAGTGTTTTAATTGGCTGTACATTTATACTCTATTCTCTACCAAAAGACCTGGGAACGGTTGATATCGCGGTTGCTAACGTGAGCGGTATCATGGGCTGATATGCAATTCT
Organism: Pseudoalteromonas sp. Of7M-16; assembly: GCF_022347805.1. NCBI lineage: Bacteria > Pseudomonadati > Pseudomonadota > Gammaproteobacteria > Alteromonadales > Pseudoalteromonadaceae > Pseudoalteromonas > Pseudoalteromonas sp. Of7M-16. The sequence goes on from NZ_JAKRFY010000004.1 coordinate 103,028, forward strand.
TTCTATTGCCGGAATGTACAGGGAGACAATTGAAAAAAGAATAACGCAAATGGTTTAAGCGGACTAAGCGCCAAAAAATGTAAAACCAACTAATTAAACAGGGTAAGCCTTGTACTTATACTTAGTTGACCTGTGCATGGCATTGAAATAAACGATAAGTACGCGTGTTTATTATCACAGTATATGAGTGTATTTTTAGGGGAGATTAGTTTGCTTGTTAGAAATGTCAAGGATGCTGAAGCCGTTCAATGGTGACTCATAACCTTGATAGTGGCCAGCTTGATCGGAGTAATAATTACAAGCTACGCTGGATTAAATGCGATTTTTGTTGGATACGGCTGGAGCGAGCCTACTTTCTTCACGGGATTAAGCCTCACGCTTACGAGTCGTTCAAAGAACAGAATAAACGCATGTCCGTTATTCACTCATTAGTGCCGAATAAATAAATGAATTTAGAAGTGTCTCTTTAAATTTCTAGGATTTCAGGCTTCAGTATAACGTACAGGAGATTCCCTAAAAAATGTTTGTACATCGCCTCTATCTCTTCTTTGCATATCGTCCCACCGCGTATCAGCATCTCTTGTCTTTCAGCAGGTTCTTTCACAATATATCCTGTAGAAGTGAATCCATTTTTTTCATAAAAAGCTTTACGTTTAATTCTCTGTTGAAAATTATCCGCTGAATTATCAAGCTCCTCAATATTCAAGATAACTCTTTGCCCGGAATATTCATCTTTCATCGAATCCATAACCTTGCTGCCGTAGCCATCAGAACGACGCTGCTCTGATATTGCAAAAAACTTTACAAATATAATGTTTTTATACGCTTTAACATAGATAAATCCCACCCAAATATCTTGGTCATATAGAGAATAAAACCCTGCTTTACCGTTTCTCAATCTATATTTAACAACCCATGAAGGCAGCCGTTGCACCTTTGGAAAAGCTTCAAAAAAAAGATCTATAACTTTTGCGTAGTTAGTATCATGTTTGGTAAGAGGTTTGAATTTGATGGTCATATTTAGTATCCGCAAATAGAGTGATATAGTTCGAAAATTAAGCGGTGGTCACTAATACGTAACGAAATATATCGCTACTCGCTTTTATTAACACTTTAACTGTTAAACTTGTGAGGATCTCACTAGCTCTGAAAACCAATCGAATGTTAAAGTTGTGGTGAAGGCTTTAATCCTATCAAGCACGGAAATAATAATATAAATGCAGCCCTAGTTTTTTTACTTTTCACATTTTTCCAATATAAGAACTTTGCTTTAAATTCATTCCTTATATCCTCAGCACTGTCTTTCATCATGAAGTCCTTATTCTTTTTCACGGGTTTGACTAGAACAAAATACTAGGCGAGTTGCAAACAGTATGTTGTAACAAAATTTGAGTTGGATAGCTCCGAATTGTTGGGTGAAAAATGATATCTGACAGTCTCTTGTTCTCTCAAAACGACCAGATGACACTCAAATCTACTCTTCTAATCACTAAGCTCATGTATAAACTTTTAATATATCAAGTTAGATCTTCTTCTTGTTCTGCTCATAAGGGTTAATCACCCCTAATTTTGAGAGCTTTTCTCGGTTAACGCGCTGCCATCTGGGGCGAGCTGTATTTTGGATGTAGTGACGGTAGATCATGGCATCGGTTTCATCTTGTAGCTCGGCTCCCAACTCCAATAGTTTGAGCGCCATATCTAGTCCTACCCAGTCAATATGTTGCATTCGGGCGGTATTAAAGCTTGTGCGTGCGTGTTGCTTAGCTAACTCGGGCTGCTCTAGTCGATGATAAATTTTGGCAAGTAAAAAGTGTTTCCTGGCGGGCTCAGTAATATTACTTGTTAAAGCCAAAGCTTGCTCAGACTGATCTTGACCTAGATATAAATTCGCGAGCTGTTCACTGACAGAGAAAAACACCCAGTAGTTTTCAGGTGTAACTGGTTGTTCTAGCACTTTTAAATAAAATCGTTGCTTTTCCTCAACGGTTTGCTCAAACAGCGCAAAGTGGTAAAAAATAAGCATATAGTGAGAACCGTCGAGTTGATGATCGGCAAGGAGTGTTTTGGCTTGAAACAAATAGTCGTACTTCTCTTTCTCACGCTTTAGTTTAAATGCATTTATCGATAGCAGAGTATAAGCCCTTATCTCTTGGACTGGTCGGTTAGCCAAGCGAGCTTGGCTGGCAGATTTATATAAATGCTTTTGAATTGTTGGGAAATCTTTGTGGTGTGCGGCAACATCTGCAAGTGACTTACTGATTTCGCTGTTGAGTGCATTAAAGTCGGCTTGGTCCATCAAGTTGCTGGCTTGCTCTAAGTGCTGTTGTGCGAGTTGAAACTGGTTTAATGCGATGAATAAACGCGCTTTTAACCATTGTGCATAGGCCATGTATATCGGGTGGTTTTGTTGCTCACTCAGGCTTATCATTTGCTCAATTCGAGCGCTGGCCACATTGTGGTTATATTCAGACAGCAAACGTTCTATCAGATGTTTTAAAACGTCTAAATCATTAGGGTCTTGGTTATTGAGCATTGCCAGCTCTGAGGTTGTAAAGGAGTCTATTTGCAGATAGAAATAGTCTGACTGTACAAGGCTATCTATTTTTCTTTTTAACTGTGCTTTAAGGTCATTGACAGTGGAGCCGTACAGATATCCTTGCCAATGCCTTAAGTGGCCTTGAAGGCGGTATTCCAGTAAAAATACGTGTTCATCTTCAATACGTTGTTGATATACAAAACCACTCAAAATTAGCTTGTCCGAAGAGGGCACGAGTTTTTTGTATTCTATGTAAGGTGAATTGAATATCGCTTGTGCGGAGCTAGTATTACTAGGAGCAAGGTAATTGGTAGACAAGGTATTGTTTAGGGCTTGTGTTTCAGAGCTGAGGTGCCCCTCAAACCGCGGGGAAATAGGCACTAACAAAACTGATTGAGCTTTTTGGGGGACACTATGGTTTGTTGTGATGTTACTGCTAGGCCAATACCAAAACAAAGCACAAAGACTGATCGTTGCAAATGAAATTAGCGCTAGGATCAGAGGCAGGCTTGCTCTACCTGTATTCTTAAGTGGGTGTTCGTCCGATGGAGTGTCGCCAACTGGTGGTGTGCTTAGTACAAGCTGCCATTGATAGCCGCGTTTGGGAAAGGTTTTTATCGCTTCGTCTGAAATTAGCGCCCTTAGTTGGCTGATATTTTGGAATACGACTTGTTCAGATACCACGCGATCTTGCCAAACATGATCAAGTATGTCCTCTTTGCTAAGAACTTTATCTTTTGATTCGATTAATAGTGTTAACAGCTTACATTGTGTAGGGGTTAAAGGCACATTACTCTGATTTTTAAAGAGTAATCCTTGTTGAATATCGAATTTAAAGTCTAAAAAATACAGCATGGTTTGGGCAATCACTCCATTGTAGTGGCTGCAATAGTAGCGCAGAGGCTGTCATTTGTGAATGCTCTGAATTCCACTTAGTTTTTATCGCTTAATGTATTTGAAAGTGACCAAGCTACACTAAAGGAGTTAGGTGTAGCTGCGTATGATTTTTGTAGCGGTAAATAAAAGAGACTAAATGGTGGCAAGATATTTATGAAATGGTTAAAGGATATAGATGAGTCTTTTGATGTGTTACTCACAGACTGTTATCAGCAAAGAGAGATGGAAATGGAATTCCACATCAACCAAATTCGATTTGTGGGGCTGATGTCACTATTTATTCTAGAGCTTTTGATAGGCTTGCTAAATAGAGGGATAGATTGGACGCTTATCATTGTAGACGTTGGCACTATGGCGTTGACTGCAATTTGGTGTTTGTGCGTGGCACGCTTTGCTAAAAGTGAGGGGTATAAGCCTTGGTTAAAGTATGTATCAATTCTATTCGACTATCTCATTATCTTGGCAATCACACTGGAAATGGAGTTTTTGTCTGAGATTGGGCACTTTTTACATGATATGCACAATACTGAATTTGAATTAATGCTCATTAGCGCATTGATTTTGTTTAATGTGATGAGTGCGTTTAGGCAGGGCAAACTCATTATTTACTATTCAACGTTATGTTGTTTGGCAACAGGAACCATTATTTTAGAACACAGTGGCACTGCCCGGGCGATTGAAATGCATGAACAGATTATCATATTGTTCTCGGGTCTACTGGCGTGGTCAATTTCAAGTTACATCACAAACACCTATACCCGTCTACGCCACAGAGAAAGGTTACTTAGGTATTTACCAAAAAAGCTAGTGAGTGCGGTTGAAACGGGCAAAGTCGATATCGAGCCCGGTGGCGAACGGCGCAATGTCACCGTACTTATGGCTGATATAAGACGTTTTACAAGCTTGTGTGAGTCGCATGAGCCCGAAGTCATAACCGGTTTATTAAATCGCTATTTTTCAGCCATGAGTGTTATCGTTTTTAAATATGATGGCATGGTTGATAAATTTATTGGTGACGCAATTATGGCAATTTTTGGCACTCCCCAAGATGAAGGTAACAGTGCCAGAAATGCGATAGATGCGGCAAAAGAGATGTTGCAGGCGCTAGAAGCACTAAACAAAGAGTTTGTCGACGAAGGATTGCCGAGTTTAGAAATTGGCATTGGTGTTCACAGTGGCGAAGCTATTGCCGGCAATGTTGGCAGTGTCAGTTGTATGGATTACACCGTCATTGGAGACACAGTTAATGTTGCTGCTAGAATTGAGAGCAAAACCAAAGATTTAAAAAAACCGTTGCTTATCAGTAAAGTGAGTGTTGTTCAATCAGAACACATTGACTTACAAAAAGCCGCTGAAGTTACCTTGAAAGGGCGTATTGAGCCGATAGAGGTGTTTTTTGATCCGTCAATTTAAATGTTTATTTTTCGTTTATACATTGAAAATATTTTGGTTTTATTTTGAGCGCTTTTGATTTATTATGGGGACAGCTCAAAAATAAGCTTGCCAAAATTATTGTTCTTTTTGGGAAGGTATTAAACTTTCTCATGCTTTGAAGCGCATGGAAGGGGTCATTGAGAATTCAAAGGAGTAATGAATTTTTGGTAAGCATATTTTTGAGTGGCAAAAAGAAAAGAGCAAAACGACTTTACATCGCTTTACTCTTTTGACATGGAATTACTTATTTATTCGCTTCTTTCGTCGCTTTAAGTTTAGCTGCATGATCTATTTTATAGTCAGGCATAGCTTTGTTTCCGTGGATAAGGTAGTTATCCATCCAACGCATTAGACGAATGCTGTAATCATATTGTGCTGCCACTTTGCGATTGCCGTGACCTTCTCCCGGGTAATAAATCAGGCGAACATCTTTACCTTGTACTTTCATATATCTGTACAATTCCATTGATTGTGCAGGGTGTACACGTGGATCATCTTTACCATGCATAATCAACAGTGGTGTTTTTGACTGACCGGCCCAGTATATAGGGCTTCGTTCCAGATACCATTGCCACTTCTGCCAAGGATAAGAGCGCGCGTGTACCAAAAACATTTCATTTGAAATATCAGTTGTGCCAAATTTTGATAATTGGTTTGTGACACCAACAAACATAACACTTGCCGCGAAATGTTCAGTAAGTTTTGTCGCGCCCCAAGCAGACGCATAACCACCGTAAGAGCCGCCAGTTATACCTACGCGTTTTGTATCAACTAAACCAATGTCGACAAGGTATTTTTTCATATCGACTAGGTCGTCAAACTCTTTGCCTGCGTAGTCACCTTGGCCTAACTTTGAGTAGTCAACGCCTTTGCCCGTAGAGCCACGGTAATTTGGATAAAATATAGCATAGCCGCGTGCTGCGCCCATTTGGCCAGGATCTGAATAGCTCGTTAACCAGCCATTTTTATCGTGAGACTCTGGACCGCCGTGCACAGACATTATAAGTGGGTAGCGTTGGCCTTCTTGATAATCCAGTGGGTAGATAAGTACACCGCCAATTTCAACACCATCTCGCGCTTTGAAAGTCAGTGCTTCTTGTTTTGCAAAACGTTTGTTATCTAACCATGCGTTTGAATTAGACAAACGAGTAGGGCGTTTTTTGCGCAGCATAAACACTTCGCTCGGGTGTTTTGCAGTGTGGGCTGTTAGTGCAATTGTTTTGTCTGAGTCAGAAACAGACAATCGACCGGCAATAAATCGGCCTTCTTTGACTAATTTTTTATATTTTTGCGAACCAACTTTAATTTGACCAACAAAGCTTTCGGCACCTACATGCCCTACGAAGTTCAGTGTATTTTTGCGATTAGACCACTCAAAGTCGCCAATATGGCCCATGAAATTAGGGATCCACTCTTCAACTTTGCCTGTTTCTGCATTTGCTAAGAATAAGCGACCTTTTGCAGGATCGTGTTTGTCTTCAGCGCCTAAAATAGCAATATACTTACCATCGTGTGAAAACTCGGCTTCACCTAACTTACCTTCAGTTTTAAACGATGTGGTTATTTGCCTTGTTTTGGCATCCATAACATGCCATTGAGACTTCATGTATTGGTCATCTATGAGTGCTGTAGGCTGCGTTTTTACAAGCAGTTTGCTCGCATCATCGGACCAATTAACATCGCTTACATACCCTTCTACGGCGACCACATCAGGCGTGATAGGCTTTTGGCTTGGTTCTAGGTTAATGATGTGAAGCTGTTTGTTCTTTAGGCCCAGTTCATATACTTCGGCCATAAAACCAAGTTTTTTCAGCTCTTTTTCAGAGCTATCTTTTGCTGGCATGGCAAGGACTGCAACTTGTTTCCCGTTAGGGCTAAGCTGATATTTTGATATGGACGTGTCTTTTAAAGCAAATACCTTTTGTGCCTCACCGCCGTTAAAGGCAATGCGATACAAAGTTTTAAACTTATCTGTTTTTTTCTTCGTTAAGAAATAAATAAATTGACCATCAGCTGACCAAGAGATGCTGCTGATATTCACTTTGCCGGTAATAAACGGACGCTCGACGCCATTGTCATCAACAAGGTGAAGCTCAGAAAAGTTTTTTCCATTTTTGTCAACGTACAGTTCACGCGGCACTGAGCGGGTGAATGCTACTGACTCACCATCAGGGCTTACCGCTGAACTGATGACTTTTTGAATTTTTGGAATATCTTCTAGGGTGATTGTATCTGACTGAGCTATTGCCAAAGCACTTGTGCTGACGAGGCCAACAGCAAGAGCAATAGTCGATTTTATCAATTTCATTATACTAGCCTTGAAAAAGAGTGTGAGAAAGACGTGAAACGTCGAGCTATAAAAAATTTACGCCATTTTACGTTCGGCCTTACAGAAAACCACTGTTTGCGACTAATCGTCCTAGGTATGCGACTAACAGCTTAATTGCATAAATAAGCATAATCGATGAGTGATTAAAAATGAACATTTTTACCGCGACATCATTGCTATTTTAACTCACGGTTTTGTGTTCTCTCCTGAGAAACGAATTATTTATTACCGCTAAATTTGTAGAGTTGTTTTTACTTTCAATGCATTAGCCGTTTAAACGCTTTTTGATAGCAGTAAATAACGTAAAAACTAGGCTGAACTTAGCACGCTGAGAAAGAGGCTGATTGCTAGCTGTTTTGATAGAAGAGCGGCCTACACTAGGATTAATGTTAAACCCTAGTGCAGAATATGACGTACGGAGTATGCGGTTGGATTTTGCTAGGTTTTTGCTAAATCTAGTGTGTATTGAAACGATACCTTGCACCAAAATAAAAGCGGCGACCGTTTTGATAAATGGCTGTTGGTGCATATTCATTTCTGTCGTATGTGTAAATAAGCTCATTATTGATATTCAGAAACTCAAAGATAAGATCCAAATCATCATTCAGTGACAGCGTCACATTGCCATCTAGTTGACCATAGTCATCCATTTTCGTTTCACCAATGCCTGTTGCGAACTTGGTACGGTAGTTGTGCGCAAGCCTCATACTGATAAAGCTATTTTCGTAATAGGCAGTTAAGTTTGCACTGTGTCTTGAAGTACCTGGGATCCAATCCGATTGTCCTGAAAGTTGTGATGTACGATCGCCGTCAACAAAGGTGTAGTTGGCAATGACGCCAAACCCGTATGCTATGGCCTGTTGATAGCTGAGCTCAAGGCCTCGGATCACACCTCCCGCACCATTGATAGGCCTGTCTATCGACATTAAAATGCCTTCATGAGATTCGAGTTGGCGATTGAACTCGATGAACGACTCAACATCTTTGCTGAATAGGGCGATAGACGCGAGCGCTGAATCAGCAAAATACCACTCAAATCCAAAATCAAACTGGGTGGCTCTGTATGGATCAAGGTCTGGATTTCCACCTTGCCCTTGGGCTTGTGTCACGTTGTAGTTGGTTGAAGGCATCAAATGATGGAATTGAGCACGTGACATAACTCTCGCGACTGCGAATCGAGAAATGAGTTGATCGGTCAAATCAAATTGAATATTGAGGCTAGGTAAAATATCGGTGTAATTTTTTGATTTAGTCTGCCAAGTATAATTAGCTTGATCACTGGGTAAGGTTGCAATGCGTTCATATGCGCTGGATTTTTGCCAAGTTGATACAACTCGCACGCCTAAGTTCGCTTGGTATGTATCGCCTGCAAGTTCAAGCATAGCGTAGCCTGCGAGCGTTTCTTCTTCAATTGAAAAGCGGCTGGTCTTTTCTTCTGATTGAACAAAGTTTAGTTTCGAAAAGTCGTCTGCTAATGTTTTGATATCGGCAAAACTGTACTCTTTTAATGTGTGTTGATCTCCGACGCCATCTAAATAACCACTAACAAATTGTGCAGGATAGTCCGCAAGAGTCGTATTTAATTGTCCAGCCAACCCATCCAGACCTCCATGCTGCGAGCGCATGCGAATAAAATCTCGTTTATGGCGTTTATATTTTCCTCCAAAACGGAAAGTTTGAAGGTGTTGATAAGAGAGAGCGCGAGAGAAGTCTTTTTGCAGAAAGTAACCAACATCGTTACCGTCTTGACTGTCATTGCGTGCTTCACTGATAAACCATTGGTTAGGGTTGAGTGGTGAAGTGTTATAACTGGTTTTAATATTTTTTACTTGTCTCGTGTCAAAGCTATAGTGGGTATTGGTTGCAAATTGTGCGGTATTATCTTCGCTTGTACCACCGTCACCGTGCGTATACCCAGCTTGGTACTGTGCATGCCACCAAGGACCAACGTATGAAAGGTCAAAATGAACACTTTGTGTTTGGATCTGTGCTTCTCTCCAAATGGCTTCCATACTGGTATTAAATGGCTGTGCCGTGGCTGGTGTTAAACTTCCATAGGCTAGAGTCTGGTCGATTATCTGATAGTCACTAAGTTGACTACCTGCATCTAAAGCTTTGCCCGGTTGCCAAAGGAAATTCTGGTTTGAATTATCGGCACTGAGCTGCGAATGTAGAAGGTGGGTTCTTAAAGTCCAGTGCTCATCGATATGGTAGGTTGCACTGGAGGTAAAGCTTGTAAGTGCCCTATCTTGTTGAAATACCGCAGAGCCACCGCCGCCGGGAGACCATATTTTTTGAAGGTCGCCAGTTTGAGCTTTTGCTGGGGTTAACTGCCCCGCATCATTAATTGTATAATCGCGCTCATGCCATCCCCAGGATTCTAGACCATCTCTGCGTAAGCTACGTTGCTGGTGGTTAACGGAAAACAACAAAGCGAAATTTTGTGATGGATTTATCCAGCTATAAACAGCTGATAGTTGGGGGTCATATTGCTGCGACAAGTCGTTATATTGCAATTGAGAGGTGAGGGACAGAGTACCTGGTTCAGAATAAAATGGATCGAGAGTTTTGATGTTAATAGCACCACCTAATGAGCCTTCATCTTGGTTGGCTTTAGGTGTTTTATACACTTCTAAACTCGATACGATGTCCGCTGGTAGTAAGGTAAAGTTGAATCCTCTACTTGGTAAAGAAGAAATCCACCAATCAGCAGATGCTAAGTATTGACCATTGAGGTAGGTGCGGTTTTGCTCAGGTGTGGTGCCTCTAACGCCGACTCGCTCGCCTTCGCCTTGAACCCGCGATAGTGAAATCCCGGTGATCCGTTGAAGTGCTTCTGCAACATTTTTATCAGGGAATTTACCGATTTCTTGCGTGCTTATACTGTCTGATGTTTGTTGACTAAAACGCTTTACATTGAGAGACTTGACAACGCTGTCATGGAAGGCCCTGATTTCAATATGTATTAGGTCGTCACTCGCACTCGACTTTTTCGTTGGGTCCTGGCTGGACTTGTCTTGATGATTTTGTGTTTGCTGGCTGAAACAAACAGAACATATAAATAGCATTAGGAGGTGAAACAGGTAAATAAAGCGTTTCATAATCATTGTTTCCAACTCCTATTTTTATTTAACGTACGGGAAACTTTGCTTTTATATTTCTATTTAAGTGCAACAGAAAGTGCTGTAAAGTTGCTTTTAGGTAAAATAAATTTGTCCCCCATCATAACATAGTGTGATCATAATGGAATAGTCCGCGATGTGTTGAACTGTATGGTTAAGGCCTGTTTTAGATTGGATCAATAAATGCGGTTTGAACGCTTTTTGTTAAATGATGTTTTAATTGATACTCAAAAAATGAGTGCCAGAGTCGAAGGGAATTGGTTTCCCTTAGAGCATAAGCAATTGGCACTAATAAAGTTATTGATTGACAGAGCGCCGAACCCAGTTAGCAGAGATGACATTATTAACCAGCTTTGGCCAAATTTAATTGTTAGTGATAACTCAGTAAGCCAGCTTGTAGCCCAAATTCGCAAGACCCTAAACGATACGTCTAAAGAACCTAAATTCATTAAAACTGTGCCAAGAGTTGGCTATCAGTGCATTGCTGATGTTGCAAATGCACCAACAATGATTCAGCACGCGAAAACACCACAAAAAAATGTGCCTTTAAACTGGCTAACTGCTGGGCTATTAATTGGGGGGCTTTGCTCATTTTTAGTTTTATTCGATTTCAGTGTATTTAAACCTATTACACAAGTTAAATATGTATCACGTTTAACGTCATCTCCTGGTGCTGAGGTTTATTTGAACTTTTCACCCAATGGCCGCTTTCTTGCCTATAGCCAGATTGTAACAGGGGAAAGTCAGTATGACTTAGTGGTCTATGACCTTCAGACCAACACCTCACACACAATCAAATCTTCGGGGTATAGTGAGCAAGCACCAAGTTGGTCGATGGACGGGAACTGGCTACTTTATTATCGATATAGTCCATTTAGCTGTGAAATAAGAGCTATTTCAGTGCACAACACCATAGAACTTTGGCGCTTAAATAAAGATGTATTTATCTTAGATTGTGACAGTGCACAAATACCTGGCAACGTGACTTGGAACTCATCAGGACAGCTTTTTGTTAGAGAGATGAATGCGGGTAACAAGGAGCTAGTTAAATATCAAATAGAAGCGACAGAAGATAGGCAGATCAACTTGTCTGGGCGAGCAGTGGTAACGCGTGCTGAAGACTACCATATGCGCGGTAACCGAGTTATTTATCAGCAGGCGCAACAATGGTATCAAGGTCTATTGAATGATGATGGAAAGGTTGCGAAGACGACGAAAATAGACATACAAGGGAAGCCGTATTTTGGCCTGAGTGACAGTGATATTTTGAGTGTGGGCAAAGAGCTAAAGTTACACTCAGCGAGCAATGAAGAGGTCTCTTTGTATAAACCATTTGGTGAGGTGTCAGAAATATCGCTGGATCGAAATAAGGGGCTTATTGCACATACTGAAGGCATTGCCGAAGTGAACTTATATGCGTACAACTTGCAAGGTGATAGTTTTGAACCTATTTCTTCTAATTCACGGATAGACACCCATGCCAGTATTTCTGCAGATGGTATGCAATTGGCTTATGTTTCGGCGGCTTCACACGCCGATCCTCATATTGAAAATGTAGAAATATGGTCAAAGCACCAGTTTAAATCTAGTCCAAGCCTTTTGACTAAATTACCAATACAAGATACACCGAAACTGCTGGTTTTTGCGCCCAATGGTGAATACTTGGCTGTTTTAAGCCAGTCTAATACACTATTTATAATCAGTACCTTTTCTAAAACTCCGCGCTCTGTCGTAAAGGAAAACCAGTCTTTAAAAAATATTTATTGGTCCGATGACAGTAAAGCACTCTTTTTCGAGACATCAGAATCAAACCAACCCCAGTTATGGCGTCATGATATCGCCAATGCCAGCAATGCATTGTTGCTTGAAAATGCACAGCAGTATGTACCACTTGTAAAGAAAAATATTAGCTTTCAATCATATATTGAGGATGTTAAAGGGTATTTATTTGAAGCGTTGGAAGGGGAAATTCCGCTACAGCAGCTCTCTCATTCGTTGCAGCTATACCGCCCTGCGGTTCATGAAAATGGAATTTATTATGTTATTAGGCAAGGTCATCAGTTGTCATTGTTTAATTTTAACAGCCAATTGCAAAAAAATGAGTTTATCGCTGATATAGGCTTACACCTGTATGATGTAAATGCTGACTTAGGCCTTAGTACGACGGCAAGTGGTACGCAGATCATTCTAAACCGTGTCGAAAACCTTGAAATGGATATTGTCCTGCACGAGTTTATCTTAGAGTAAAGTTTGCTTTAATGTTTTATTTGTTGCAATTAGGTAGATAAAAGTGCAGTGTGTAGTTGTGGTTTCAACTAAAGGCGGTATTTTTATGAAGGGATTGAAGCGCATTTGCAGTATATTGACGACCATTTTTATTAGTGGTTGTGCCTCTCAAAATATTGATGATGTTTATGTAGAAAATGTAAAACCGAGCAAAGGCGTTGTTTGGGGTACTATGTCCTACAGTGGCGCATATGCGGATTATCAACTTCATTTTCAAAATATGGATACTGAAGAGTCGACCTTTATTTCCTTGAACTCTAATGTCAATGAACATGGTGTGTTTGCAATAAGCCTCCCTGAAGGCGCATACAGAATCGTCGGGTGGCAGGTGAGTGCACCATATAGTTCAACTTATAAAAAAGGTAAAACGCAACAAAGGTTTGTGAGCTCTAAGCAAAAACTAACCTATATTGGAAGAGTTCACTTTGAACAAAAAGCGCAAAAAACTGGTGAAAACCCAGTGATCTTTGCAACACTGGCTGAGCATTTTAAACTTGATGCTGCATTATTTTCGAACTCTTATACCCTCTTTGATCAACAAGATCGCGTATTTAAGGCGCGTATGCAATACGGAGAGATTTGTGCTGGTTGCACAGAAAGAACAATCGTAACAGCCGCTCAGTCTCGTTAATAAATGACTAAATATAAATGGCTTTACATATTTAAATGTTATGACGTGAAAGTTGAGTAGTTGGTCATAGTTGGGCGAAGTCACGGGGGCTTTCCGTAGTAGCCATGAACTGGGTTTTAGAGAAGTGATATTCTACTTTTCAATTTAACGTAGTGTTTCGAGAAACTCTTCAATTAATGCGGTGTTCCATTGACGCTTCAGGGCTTGTTTTTGCGCATTTTTTGCTAATTTTAAAGCTTCATTTTTGTCATTAGAGCTAGTTAGTTTGGCTTTTAATAAAAGTAACTCTGGGTCATTTTTATCTAGCTCGAGGCCTTTATTCAGCCAAAAAGTAACGTCGTCACTACCCATGGTGTGATTATATAAATGCAAGCTAAGTGCTTTAGCAGCGCGCTTGTCTCCCTCAATAGATTTAGTGAACCACTTAGTGGCCTCACTCGGCGCGTAAATTTGGCTGTTTTTGTCACTATACAGCGTTGCGAGTTTGTATTGAGCTGGCGGGAATTTGTTCGCACTTCTTTTCAGCCAATTTAAAGCCACACTAAATTGATTTTTATTAGTGCTGGTCAACAGCTCCATTGCAAGTTTGTATTGGGCTATCGGTAGGTCGTTTTTGGCCGCAGCAAGTAACATAGTCAGATAGGCGCTGTCATCTCGCCAATGATACTTAAGTAGCTGGCTAGCGTTATATTTGTCAGAGCTCAACCAGTTTGCAATGTAGTATTGAACTTGTGCATTACCTTGTTCAGCAGCGTCAATATGACGCTTTATTTCAACCTGATAATCTTGCTGCTGAAATGCGAGTGTCCGCTTATACTCTTTTCCTTTAAAGGTGGTGAAATGATAGATCAACGAATGATTTTTTTTTGCCTGACCGGGTTTGTAACGCCAAACGCTTACCGCATTGATTAAGGCCGAAGCAAAGATATTCTTAGGGTAGTCATCAATTACGACGAGGTTTTTGACCACACCAGATGTGTCTATATCAAACTCCAACCAAACCCAGCCTTCAAGGCCTTGCCTTGCTGCTTGCTCTGGATACTCTGGTAGCTTTTCATAAACTCGCGACAATGTACCGCTGGGCGCTATTGTATGGTCTAAGTTTGGGTAATAACTTTGGCTCACATACTGATAGCCAAAGCGTTCTTTTTTATCGTTTAGTACTTGTGCTAAAACTTGTTGGTTAGCATATTGAGAAGAAATTAGCTGGGCTGTTTTAAGAGATTCTGAAATACCGTACTCAGCAGCGAGTGAAAACCACGCGTGGGCTGATGAAAGGTTTTTTTCAGTTCCTTGGCCATGTAATGACATTACGGCCAAATTATAAATGGCATCGCCGTTACCTAGTTGGGCCAGTTGATAAAACTCGTTATAGGCTTTGACGTATTTTTGCTGCTGGTAATACTGCGTGGCAGTATATAAATCAGCCTGGCTTGTTGGTGACAACAAGACCAAAATCAATACCAAGAGTTTAATAGGCCTAAAATGGTTCATGCTGACTAAAATGGCACCCTTTGCTAACTACCTAACTTGCGTTAAGTGTAATTTTACTTATTCACTATGCTAATTTATGTACCTAAATGACCGATTCTACAGCTTTTAAAAACAATTACCATATTCTCAAAGTATAAGGTGTTTAAAAAGAAAAGCTGAAGGTCTACAAGCGTAGACTTCAGCTCAAAGTCTCCTGGGCAGGGAGGGGCCTTCCATCGCCTAATGCCGCTGTGTTAGCAGCGAACTTATAAATAACCTCCCGGTGTTTAAAGCTTTTTCACAGGGAGGTTTTTCTAGTGTTAGAAGTTAAAGCGAACACCGGCAACAAAGCGTCGGCCATCGGCATAGACACCGGTAAGGGCTTGCTCAACACCTTCTTCTTGATAGCTAAATGTATGCTCGTCTGTGAGGTTTATTGCCTCGAGTACAACTGCTAAGTTTTCATTAATGTTGTAAGTAATATTGGCGTCTACTTGTCCATAGGCATCAATATAGCCAGGCCAGTCATTACCTGAGTCATAACCAGAGCGGTGATTGTAAGAAATGCGACCGCTTAGGCTTTCGTTTTCGTAGTATGCGCTTAAGTTGATGGTGTGCTCAGAGTTACCTGGGATAGTAACGTCGTTACCATCTTTGTCTTTCGCTTCGCCATCTACGTAGGTGTAATTGGCTGAAACACCAAAACCTTCTAGTAATTCTTGTTGGTAGCCAAACTCAAGACCTTGGATCCGACCCGCGCGACCATTTGACGGACGACTAATTCGGATCAAAGTGTTTTCATGAGTCTCAAAAGCGGGTGTACTATCAAGGAATGATTGGATATCTTTGTAAAAGAAGACGGCTGAGAATATACCCGCTTCATTGAAATACCACTCAATACCTGTATCAAACTGGGTTGCACGGAATGGGTCGATATCTGGATTACCACCAGTACCCGTTTGGGTCTCCACGTTGTATGAAGTTGAAGCAGTCATACTTGCGTAGTCAGGTCTAGACATTACTCTTGCTGCACTGAATCGCATTAGTAGATCGTCATTTAAATCGATTGCTAAGTTGATACTAGGCAAAACGTCAAAGTAATCTTTATCTTGGGTTGTCCACAGCTCAGCACCAGATGCACCAGCAAATGCTGACGACTCTTGTTTAGTATGTACAAGCCTTACACCTAAGTTACCACGCATGCCATCAGCATCTATCGTTGTTTTAACATAACCTGCCAAAATCTTTTCTTTGATGTCGAACGTACTGGCCTTTAAAACTTCATAAGGCCAGTTCAGTGCGTCACCATCTTGGCGTACCTTATCTGAATCTGTAATAGCATATGCTCGTAAAGTGCCTGATGAGCCTAATCCAGAAAGATAATCACTTGGCATACTCAGCGAATAGTCTGCTAGACTCCAATTCAAATCAGTACGGTTTTGAGTTGTGTGTTTGGTATTAAAGCGACTGTGGTCACGATATTTTACGCCCATTTTGATTTCGCTAAAAACAGCAACGTCGATAGGGCGTTTAAAATCTGCTTGGAAGTAGGTTTCATCGTCTTTTGCGTCGTTACTGTCGTATCGCAAAAAGCCAAGGTTCCATTTCGAGCCATCTTTTGGGTCTGCGCCGTAAGATGTTTTAACGTCTTCAACTTGTGAAGTGTCATAAGAATGTACATAGTTTCCAACCCAACCGACCGAACGGTCCGCCTGCGAACCACCAGTGCCTTCAGTGTAACCAAGCTGGTATGTAGAGTGCCAAAGCTCGCCTTCATGTTCGACTTTTAAGTCATAGGCTTTTGTTTTAAGTTGCGAGTTTCTGACTTTGGTTTCATTTAGAATGTTGGTGCCATCAGGAGAGAGCCCCATAGTGCCACCAACAACCATTCTACCTACTTTATCATGATCGATTATGGTGATATCAGTATATTGAGAGCCGCCACGTTCTGGTAACCACAGGAAGTTTTGGTTTTCATTATCAGCATCAAGCGTAGAATCTAGTAAATTAAATGAGATATCGGTCGCATCGCTAGGGCGATATTGAAGTGCTAATGTGACGCCTGTTCTGACTCGCTCTTGTGAGAACATTGCTGAACCACCACCGCCAGGACTGTACACATCTTCGTGAACTGTTCCGTCAGCCATCGTAATGGTTCTATCAGCCCAACTCCACGCCTCAATACCATCTCGACGAAGGTTTCTTTCTTGTCGAATTACAGAAACAAGTGCGCCAAAAGTTTCATCATCATTTTTAAAGTTGTACATGATTGACGCTTGAGGATCAGTTTCACCGGACACTTCACTATATTGTGCGAGTAATGATCCTGCGATTTTGTTTGCATCTAAATCCAGCGGTTTTCTTGTTTTAACAACGATAGTTCCACCGATTGAACCTTCGTCTATATCAGCTTCCGGTGATTTATAGACTTCAAGGCCTGCGACGATTTCAGAGGGAAGCATGGTGTAGTTGAAACCGCGGCTGGCTGCTGAGTTTGTCCACCAGTCAGCTGAACCGACTGCTTGGCCGTTGAGTAATGTACGGTTTTGGCTTTCGCTGGTACCTCGAATGCTAACGCGTTCACCCTCACCGAAGTTACGAGTTAAAGACACACCTGTGATACGTTGCAATGACTCGGCAACATTTTGGTCTGGAAATTTACCTATGTCTTCAGCTGTGACAGCGTCAACGATTGCATCTGCATAACGCTTTGTATTAAGCGACTTTACAACGCTACCACGTATGCCACGAACTTGAATCACTTCCACTTCTTTCTGATTTGAAACAGCGCTGTCATTTTCAGCAAATGCAAACGGCGAAATATATAAAGTTGACCCCATCAATGCTGAGCTTATTGCCAGCGACAACTTATTCTTATTGTTAAACATGATACCAATCCCCTTGGATGAAATTTGAACGTAATCACTCGAATGTAATCTTGTGCAATTAAGATTTAACAACAAGAGCAGTTGTTAAATCTTGAATGAATATTAATAGTTGTGAAATGTGATTTTTTATAAATTTTGGTGATTTAACTTCATGATTTTTATCAAGATAAAAAATTATTTGTTTTATTTTGAGCTTTATAAATAAATTTACTTGTCTATGTGGTAATGAAATTATATTTACATTCACAACTAATGATATTTAAGATTTGATAAATGTAGTGGTTAAAGAACAAAAACCCAACGGCGCATACCCAGATACTGCGTCTTGGTTATGGTAACTTTGAAATAGATAATTTAAATAGGGCAATGTTCGCCATAATGTGAAGTTGGTGTAGAACGAGGAGTCAATGTAAAGTCGTTTTAGAGAAAGCCTGAAGTCAGCGCCACAGAGGCCGGGTAGATTACCTAAGCTGGTGATGGATTGCCTTCAAGGGGAGTCATACAAGCGTATGGCTCACTCAATTACGTTGTTATTTACAAGCCTTATTAGGTGGAAGGGTTTACGTTGGCCAATATCAGGTTGTAACAAGAGACATAAATATTAAGGTTACCTAGGCTGGTGGCGGTTTGCCATTCAGGGGAGCCATACAACCGTATGGCTCAATTAATTACGTTATTATTTACAAGCTCTTTTTAGGTGGAAGCGTTACGTTAGCGAATATCAGACCTGCAACAAGGGACATAAATATTAAGAAGGTTTGTTGTCCGATATGATCAGCCATTACAAAACTCTGTCCTTCGATCAGTGAATTAAGCCCGATATATGTTTTTGAACCCGGAACGAGCACAATTAGCCCTTTCATAGTCACAATTGATGCAGGTGCGTTTTCTACTCTGTTGAAGATGTTACTGAATATACCTACGGCAAAAGCCCCCGCAAATGTCCCAAGCGCATAATCAAAATAAATGGCTGCGCTAACTGAGACTGCATAGGCTATAAAGCCAGATGTAATGCACCAAGGAATATGCTTTAACTTAGTTTTGAAAATGACAACTAAGCTCATACACAGTAAAAATACTGCTAGCCATGCGGTCCATTTAGGCAATGCTTCAGGTTGCACAAAGTCGACTTGACCAAAGACATAGAATCCGATGCTGATACCTAAAAATGCACCAAAATATAACTTGAAGAGCAGCATAAAGGCATCCATAACGCGCGCAGTGCCAGAAACTAAATGTCTTGCAGAGAGTTCAGCAAACCCCAGAGCGAGAGCCAGACCTGGAATAAACACTATGATGGCCGACAGCACGACTAAGCGGATGTTCAACTGAGGATCAAAGTAAGCAGAAACTGCACAAGCCACAAATGCTGCCGCGAT
Source organism: Pseudoalteromonas sp. Of7M-16 (assembly GCF_022347805.1). Taxonomy (NCBI): domain Bacteria; kingdom Pseudomonadati; phylum Pseudomonadota; class Gammaproteobacteria; order Alteromonadales; family Pseudoalteromonadaceae; genus Pseudoalteromonas; species Pseudoalteromonas sp. Of7M-16. Next base: position 122,003 of record NZ_JAKRFY010000004.1, read on the forward strand.
AGCAACCATGGGTTCTAACATGTGGGTAACGCGCTTTGAGTGTTCAGACCAAAGAATGAAGAGATAAACCAAGATTGAAATAATGCCTGACCAAATCACATCACTCCAACTTGTTCCCATTAGCATGGCAAATGCGCCACCAGAAATCGCAAAGGCCACAGCCATTTGCCAGCGCGAATAGGGTGAGTCGGCATTTTGGATTTGATCTAAGCTTTCATCAGCTTGGGTTACACTTAGCTCACCAGCAAGCATTTTGTTCACGACGTCATCAGTGTTGGCCAAAGAACCCAAATCGTGATCGCCAGGCTCAACACGCGCTACATGGGTGTATTCTTCTTCATGTCCATCGGTCCATATAACAAAAGTGACTGATGTAGGCGACATAACAAAAGATGATTTTAATCCAAGGTGTGTGGCCACTTCCATTAAATGTGCTTCTAATCGAAAGGCAGGGGTTCCATATTGATGAAGCATTTTGCCAAGTTTAACGATAAACTTGCGCTTTTGGGTAAACGTAGCTGAATTCAACTGTGCAATACCTAATAGTTGCGTGATTAAGGGCGAGCCCAGATATTTAAGTACGGCGTACTTAAATCCCAAATAACAAAAACATAGTACCTTATGGTATCGCAAAATTATGTTGCAAATTTGAAGCGCTTTTGGCGGACTTTTTCGTTCGAAAAAAGGCATAAAAGCATGTTGCAACATGGTTCGCGGCGCAATTAGTTCAAGATAAAAACAGAAGTTTTGACTCGTTGTTTATTTCTGCAAAACTAATAATAAGTTACGCCGCGCATTCTAACCAGTTTTGTCTGATTTTCAACGCATTTTATTTGCATTTTTTTCTTCAATCCATTGGGACATATATTGGGTACTACGGAGTGTATGGTGTTTGAGCATCTGTCCATAAAAGTTTTGCGTACGATGCTGAGTCAAATTACTCTGAATAGTAGATATTTTGCATTCGAGTCGTCTATACAAAGCGCTTTTATCATACCTATCAGACAAAATATTCAAGCCGTTTGATTGTGCCTGTTTAAAGTAAGACTCATTGCTATAGAGCTCGACCGCTTCGTCGATAAACTCTTTTTCATTTGCCGCAATAGCACCATGCCACGGCAAAGCGCCGTGCATACCTTCAGCGCCGACAGGGGTTGTTACACATGGCGTCTGAGTTAACATCGCTTCCAAAAACTTACCCTTTATACCTGCTCCAAACCTAAGAGGTGATAAACAAACACGGCTATGTTTCATCACGTCAATTGCGTCGTCTGCCCAGCCTTTAATAAGAAAGCCAGTTTTCGGGTTGTGAAGGGCAGTTGCTTTTTTGGGCGGGTATGAACCATAAATGTGCAGTTCAGCATCCGGAAGCCGCTTTTTGATTGTTGGCCACAACTTCTGTAAATAAAGGACAGAATCCCAGTTTGGCGCGTGACGAAAGTTACCTATGGTCATAAAGTGCTTTCGCTCATCAAAGCTTGGAAGCTGTGACGGAATTTGTGTTAAGTCGACTAAAAAAGGTAAGTGCAACAACAGCCGAGGACTGACGTTAAATGTATTTGTCAGTAACTCCAGTTCATAATCAGAAATGATCAAAGATAAATCACACCGTAATATTGCCGCTATCTCTCGTTTGGCAAGTTCGCTATCTAACAATTGGTCGCGATGAAAATCAACGCCGGCTTTGACTGCACTGTGACGAGCCCCTCTCAAACATTGTAAGTCTTCCGTATCTAAAATCTTGAGTGCATTGGGCGCAAATTTATCTACCCGCCAGCCAAACTGCTCTTCCATCATAAAACGATCAAACAGGACGATATCAGGCGACATCGCTTCGATATACTGATCAAACGAGCTACAGTTGAGTGCTATTGGCTTGCTTGTAATGCCATAACTTGATAAGTCGACCATATGGTCTGTTTGTTGCGCCGGACTTGCAAATTCTACCTGCCAGCCATGTGCTTTAAAAAATTGCAATAAAGACAGCATGTGCACGCCAGCTGCCGATGAATTAGGCTCTGGCCATACATAGCCGATAACTAAAACTTTGGTCATTTAAGAAGATGATTCTCGTATTTGTAAAGATATATCTACCAGTGTTCTCACCGGTGGTTGAGATTTGTTAAGGATTTCACTAAGTGCCTGACAAGTCCGCTTACCAATGTCGTTTGCATCAATACGAACCGATGACAGTGCGGGGCGCATTAAGCGCGAATCAGCAAGGTCATCAAATCCAATCACTTTGATATCTTTGCCAGGTACTAGATTGTGTTCGCGCATTGCTTCCATTGCGCCATAGGCAATGACATCACTGAAGCACACAATTGCTTGGATATCTGGAGCGATACTGAAAAGTTGATGGAATGCATCTCTGCCGCCTTGGCGGTTCGTTGGTGCCATTATTTCATGGGATTGAATTTGATCAACGTGGGCAGATATTGCTGAGCGAAACCCACTCAATCGTTCATGGTAGTCGGATATTTCATCAGTACCGCCTAAAAAAGCAATTGATGACAGCCCTTTTTGCAATAAATGCTCTGTTGCTAAGTGTGTGCCTTTTTGGTTGTCAGGCAAAATGCAGGGGGCTTCAGCAAACTGGATTTCTCGCATGATGTTGATGACAGGAAACCCGGTTGAAACCAGTTGGTTCACCCATTCTTTGGTTGTGCCTGGTGCAGGAACCATGACAAACGCAGAGACATTGTACTCTTTGAGGGTATTAACAACTTGTTGTTGACGGGTAAAATCCTCCCCGGTATTTACTAGCATCGGCACCATACCTAGCGCATAAATGTGCTTTTCTAAGCCCACCGCCAATTGCGCTGAATAGGGGTTGGTTAAATCATTGATAACGACCGCGACGAGGTTGGATTTTTTACTGCGCAGTGCAGCCGCATCTCTATTATATACATAGCCAAGCTTTTCAATGGCTTTGAGAACTTTTTCTTTACTTTTGTCACTTACTTTGTCGGAGTGAGTTAATACAAGGGAAACTGTAGATTTGGAAACTTGCGCTTCTTTGGCAACATCAAAAATTGTTATTTTTTCTGGTTTTTTGTCGTTGTTCATAAGTGCCTGATCGCATAGGTTGTGCTGATGACGGTTGCATAGTTTAAACCTATCAACTTCGACTCTGCAACTTACAATTCAATTGATGCTGTTCTGTATAAAACAATAGTCTAAAAAACAGCTTTTTAAATGCAATATGTCTCTAAATTACTGCACTTGGTGAAAAATAAGGATATCATGTCCCGTTGTGGCTAATAGACTAGGACTATAGAAGTGATAATTATCAGGGCTTTAATACTATTTGTATGCGCATGTGTGTTGAGCAATGGAGTTTATGCTAATCCATCAAGCTATAAACAACCTTCGGCTGAAATTGCGGAGCTTATACAACATCACAGTGTCCCAAAAGCTCTTGTAAACGCCAAAGGCAGCTGGATGGCATTACTTACGCCCCTAGAAGCCGATAATACTGGTAAATCATTCGGTCAACAGCGTCCACCGCTGAGCATACTTGGTGTGCAGATAAACCCTGAAACCAGCTTGCGTCCAGATGCCGAGCGTTATGCTGGTGTTTCATTTAAGCATATTGACACCGGCGCTCTAATCAAGGTGAACAATATCCCCGAAGGTCACATTATTCAGCCTACTTGGAGTGCAAATGGACGCTATCTTGCGTTTATTTTAGAGACTCAAACAGGTGGATACTTATGGGTGTATGATATTAAACAACGCCAACCTAAGAGCTTGTCCAATTTCCCACTCAATGGCTTTACAATGGCAAAACCTTTCGAGTGGCTGGCCGATAGTTCAGGCCTCATTGCCAATATTAGAGTGAATCATAGCCGTCAAAGCGTTACTCGTAGCGCAGAGCAATCAAATGCGAATGGTCCATTGGTTGTTAATTCAACTGCACAAATAAAACCGTCTGATGCTTTTGATGCGCCAAAACATGCACAGTTTACACAGTTAGCATTAGGGCAACTATATAAAGTACCGCTAAAAGGGAGAGAAGTTCCAATCGGACAACCTGCTTATTTTAGCAGCTTTAAAGCGTCGCCTGACTCGACCAACTTGTTGGTTGCTATGATGGATATACAAAACTTGTCGCAGATGACGGAAGAAGACTTTGATAAACAACACTATAGTGTTTGGCAGATCTGGGGAATGAGAGGTGCGCCGCTTTATGAAGTTTACCGACCGCAGGTTACTGTTTCCGAACAAGATAGTCTTACTCAACCATTTACAGATGCAACCGTTAAACGAGTATTCCAGTGGCGTGCTGATAAAGGCGCAACCTTGATATGGGCCCAGTCGGATTTAGACAGCGACAGCGAAAGTTTGTACAGTATTTCAGCGCCGTTTAGACGTAACCCTCGCCACTACGCTGACATTGAGGGGCGGCTATCGGAGATAATGTGGGGTGACAATCAGCTTGGGTTAATGGTCATTGATGCCGGAAATAATGAAAAAGACTACTATGCATTTTCGCCATTAACGCCAGACCGTGCTCAAGTTAAGTTGAACTTATTTGAGGGCCTTTCTAAAGGTGAAAGCCGCGAATTGGTAACGACCAAAAATGATATTGGCGCTTCGGTAATTAAGGTTGCTGGAGGTCGCTACATATTTATCACTGGTACAAAAAAACAAGGTGAGGCAGATATACCTTATCTTGCAAGATTCGATGCGCGAGGTAACCTAATGACGCCTATTTGGGAGTCAAAATCTCCATATTTCGAGCGAGTTGTGGCTGTGCTTTCAGATGATGGTATGCAATTCGTCACGCGTAAAGAGTCCAAAGACAATCCAACAAACTACTTCTCTCGTAATTTGACGTTTGATGTTGTCGAGCAACTTACTAAGTACCCACACCCATATCCAAGTATGCAAGGGATCCGCAAAGAGGAAATGCGTTTCAGTGTTGGTGCCGGTGGTGTAATTAAAGGAGACTTTTATTTACCTAAAAGCTTTGATCCTAGCATGGGTCGAGTACCAGTTGTGGTATGGCTTAATGACACAAATGAGCAAAATAGTAAGCAAGTCATCTCGTCGCCTTACCTATTCCCTGATCTAGATGCCAAGAGTGGCGTGCCATTTGTTCATGAGGGGTATGCTGTGCTCAATATCAAAAATATGCCTATGCTGAGTGCGCAAAATCAAGGAGAGCAGTTTGACCAACAGCTGAGGGCCAGTGCAAAGGCAATAGTTGATACTTTGGTCTCTCAAGGTATTGCGGACAAAGAAAAAATAGCCATAGGCGGCCATGGTTTTGCAGCCACAAGCGTACTTAAACTGTTAACTCAAACAGACTACTTTGTCACCGGGATCGCGCGAAGTGGTACTTATAACTTGACGCTATCTCCGTTTGTTTTTGGTGCTGGCGAGCAAAGTTTGTGGGTTGAATCTAGCAAGTATTTAGCTAATTCTCCCTTATTCTCTGCGCAAAATATTCGCAGTTCGGTGTTGTTGATCCATGGCTATCAAGATAGGAAGGAAGGCAGCTACCCGGTCCAATCGGAAAGAATGTTTAGTGCGCTGAACGATTTAGGCAAGACCGCCAAGCTTGTTTTGTTACCAAATAGTGGTCATGAATATCAGGATGAAAAAGATTTACTGCATATGCTATATGAGCAACAGCAGTGGCTGAAACTTCATTTTGCCACGCTACCTGAGATCGAACCCTCGAGCTCAGCACCTGAAAATTTGCACTTTGAGCTGGAAGTTGAGGTAGAGGAGTCTGATTTACCGTCACCGTGGGGTTAGAAGGACCCGCTCCTGAAGCAGGCCCTTAGTTGGTTTTTTAGGATTCTTTGGTGGCTATTGAGCTGCCTAGCGATGCGGTGATCACTAAAATTATGGCGATCCATTGTGAAAATGTAAGCAGCTCACCTAAAATCAGCAAACCAGCTAGAGCTGCGACCGCAGGCTCTAAGCTCATCATAATACTAAAGCCCTGCGCAGGCATATTGCGCAGTGCCACCATTTCCAGACTGTATGGTAGTGCACTCGATAATAACCCAATAGCAATGCCGAGTGGGATAAGGGACCAGTCAAGTAGTGCACTGCCCTGAGAAATGACGCCGTAGGGGACTATCGCGAAAGCTGCGACACTCATGCCCAAAGTGACTGCTATGCCTCCTGAGCTTTGTCCACCAGTTTTTTTACCAAATATAATGTATCCGGCCCAGAAAGCACCCGCTACCAGAGCCAGTATCACACCAATAGGATCCAGTCCATCCACTTCACTCATATTTGGAAGCAGCATTATGATCCCGGCAATGGCGAGTAGCACCCAGAGGTAATCACGCTTGCGTTTGGACGAAAATAATGCGACTGCCAGTGGCCCGGTAAATTCCAATGCGACACCAATGCCCAATGGAATACGTTCAATGGCATAGTAAAATGTCAAATTCATGATCCCCAATGAGAGGCCATAAAGAATAACCGGTCGCCAATTGGCGGGGAGTTTTCTCCAAGGTCTAAAAATGAGGCACAATATCAAGGCAGAAAACCCCAAGCGGTAGGCTGTCGTTCCTTCGGGGCCAACATATGGAAATAATTGCTTTGCGATTGATGCGCCAGACTGAATAGTCACCATAGCTAAAAGAAGACATGCAATTGCGTATAAAAATCGTTTGTCTAGAATTTGCATAACGAAGCCCGCTAATTCAAAGAGGGCGCAAGTCTAAGGTTTTCTTTAAGGATACACAATCACTTTGTATACATTATTCCATTATTGTTTATTTCGCAGTTTTTGTTGTTTCAAAAGTGTTTTATTTGTAACTAAAACACTTTAAAAATGGAGGTTGTATTTTTTCTATTTGTTATATATTTGCAGGGTCAATCGGCTGCTTGACTTAAGTATGCTTGCCAAGCCTGTTCATGTTTAGACATCTGTTTATGCTTTTTTGAATTTAAATGCGCTTGTTTGTCTTGCTCTGTTAGAAATGGACCAACACGGCACATGGCACAGTGAGACTCAGATAAATAGCTGGGTTTGGTAAGTGGTAGTGATGGTGCGGGCTTGGGTGACCAAAAGTAACTGATCCCTCGGGTATCTTTTACGTGTTTGTCTCTGTCGACATTGCGTATTTTATACTCAGGAAACCGCGTTATATCAAAATCACTTTGTCCTAGGTAGTTTAGATTAAGTGATTGATGTAAGGTTTGTTCGAGGTTCCATTCGCAATATGGCTTAACATCTTTTGACGTTATGATACTGAGCATTGGCCCTTGTTTATCTAAAGCAATTGACTGTGAATAAGTCAAAAAATACCTCAGTAGGCGTCTATTTAATGTATTTATGCTCAGTGAGTTCTGTTTAAACTCGTCATGTGAAGCAAAAGCAGGAATAAGCGGAAACTGAAAAATCACAGCGTCGAATGTCTGCCCATTCAAGCGAGACCAAGATGCTTTGTCAGTGGCATCAAACTCAGTCAACACAGGTGTATTGGACGCTATCAACTTGTCTAAAGCATGATTTTGATACTTCTCTCGCAAAATAGCTTCGCTGTCGTAAATACTGGCGATAATTTGCTGAGGTTGAAGGTGCTTTTTGATGGAGTAGGAGAAGCTTAAATCGCCATCTCCCACTGTTAGTATTCGCCACTTTGGGTCTAATTGCATGATAAACACTGACTAATTAAAAGTGGCGAATTATATCAAGATTTAACTATAAAAGTCGTCAATCGAAGGAGAAATATATCGTCTAACTGCATTAAGTGTTTCTAAGATCATCCAACAAATGCATAACCTCTACGCTGGCTTGCTCCATTCTATTGAGCTGTTGTACTGCCCCCTGTTTGTCACCATCTTGGAACTTTTTAATAGCCTCTACACCGGATCTGTGTACTTCTTTGTGTGGCTGCTCTAGGCGCTTATAAGCAGAGTTGTTTGAATATTGTTTAGAGCCATCTCCTAGGAACCATTTACCAAGGCGACACGATGTATGATCGGCAAAATTGCCGACAGTTTTATTACTGCTTCCCATGATCACGGCGTAGACTTCGCTTTTCCAAACGACGTGATCAAGTTTCACTGTTTGAATAAAAGTCTGCTGGGTAGCATTGGTGATAGTTTGCTTCATTGAACCGCACGTATTAACAATGTCTCCATATTCATCATTTAGGTGCTCAATACTGTGAGATAAATTTTTATTTGACTCTTGGATCACTGACACATCTTTCACTGTAAGTTGGGTTGTATCAATGATCTTGGTGACTAACTCTGATACTTCGTTAGCAGATGCGCTGGTGTTATTTGCCAAAGCTCTAACTTCATCTGCTACAACACTGAATCCTCTGCCAGCTTCACCCGCTCGTGCAGCTTCAATTGCAGCATTAAGTGCTAACAAATTAGTTTGATCTGAAATTTTGGAGATCGTTGCGACAAAAGTGTGAATATTGTCAGCCATATGAGATAGGCCTGAAATATTGTCGGTCATACTCGACATATTTTCAGAAAGCTGGCTCATACCAGCCAGAATGTTTGCTAGTGACTTTTCTGACGTTTCGAACGACTGATTAACTTCTGCTATGGCTGCGCTGTCTTGCTCTATATTTTGAAAGCTGTGAAGTACCGTCTCTCTGATCCCTTCTACTTGGCTCATACCGGATAGAGCACACTGCAAGAGCTGATTGTCGGTATTATCATTTAGCTGCTGTTGTGCTTCTATCAACTGTGATTGTAGTTGGTTGTTTTCAGTTGTAAGGCGCTCATTTTCTTGTACTTGTTGTGCCAACTCACGTTTTAATTGCGAAAGTTCTGCTTTTATTTCTGAGCTGGAGAATAAGTTGGTTAGCACGAGTCAATCTCCTTTGTAATATGAGTGCATAGTGTATTAGGTATGTGTCTGAATGATTTGATAATGACACATCAACAAGCGACGGTTTGCTATGAATTTTTCGCAATACGCCAGCTTTAACATCTTAATGATGCCATTTAACCATAAATGTTTTAATAGTACTCTATTTTTTAAGCCTTAAATCAAAGGGTTTTATGTTGGGACTGCTTTTATTGTACTAATGAAAGGCATGGTAAGATGTTAACTGACCCGAGGTTTAGAGCGAACAGACTTAAGGCGTTTGTTACTGTACATGGCCGCATCAGCGAGATGTAGTAATTTATCAGGGGCAATTTCTGTGTCTGTAGCAGTGAAACCAATGCTAATACCGACACCGTATTCAAAGACTTCTTCTAAAAGCTTTTTGCGAAGTTGCTCGTCATTGTCTGTATCAAAACTACCAAATGCGACAAACTCATCACCCCCGATCCTAAAACAACGTTCTTCGCCAAACTGTGTGCTCAAAGAGTGTGCTACTTTTTTCAAGATTAAATCGCCACAGCTGTGCCCAAATTTGTCGTTGGCGCATTTAAAATCATCTAAGTCAAAATAAAATAAAGTTGTATGTTGCTCGCAAAGTGTCTTGAATTGGGTAAAGCAGGCTCTGCGATTTCCTATCTGAGTGAGTTCATCATGGGTTGCATCAAATTTAAGCTTTTCTTCCAGTCGTCGTCTTTGCACAATTTCATTGTTGAGTTGAGATATGGTGTCTCTTTGTCTGACTATCATGGTGTACAGTGCATAGCATATGAGTAAAAAGCCAATCTGTTTAAGTGACGTGTCTAGCGCGATAACTGGAAATATGTCCACGGCGATAAAATCGTCCAGCAGATCCAGCAGTAAACCCAAACAGTATATAGACCATGCCCATATTAAAATGTTGTTCTTTAAATGCGGTGCTGAATAAACGATCATCGTTGAGGCGATAGTAAACCAAAACAACTCCTCTAGTGAGTCCAGCAGATCACCAGGTTGCTCTCTCATCCAAAGATAAAAGGTGAACACAAATAGCCCTATCACCCCGTAAAGCAGCTTTTGAATCATGTATGCACTCCTAACGCTACTCTTTAACTTATAGCAGTATTATTATTGATCTGCTTAGTTGCGAACTAATTTACCGCACTGATTCAAATCTTTGAATTAAATAGTTGTCAAATGCTCAATAAGAACCTTGCAGTACTTCGGCAGGTACCGGATTTTAAAAGAGGATTGTTGGGCCGGCACCTGAACACTGTTCGATAATGTTAATTGATTACACTCGAAACGTGTAGCTTTTTTACATTGCATTAAAGGAATAGTTATGGTGCCGCCATGATTGTGAGGTTAAACGTTTATTCTATCTCGTCAATTCAATTGCTTGTGAAATCATAAATAGGTGCGATACAAAAACAACAGAGGTAATGACAAAGCGCATTTGTTTGTAGTCTTTATGTGTTTCTTGCCACTTAGGCATACTTTTTTCAAACCAAAGTACCAGCCAATAGCTAGCGGCAAGGTAGCTAAGTTGTGCGGTAAAAGAAACCAAATAAAGTAAAGGAAATGGAAGTACAACCACCACCGCCAAAATTGCGTGGGCCTTTGGTTGTTCCCCTGCGCGCCACATGGTCCCTGCCATAAACGCCAGAATGCCCATACTGTAAAAACTGAAAACACCGACCAGGGATTCCGAGCTTCCCAACATTAGTGTTGCTGCAATGCAAAGTAAAAAAGGCACAAAGCCCAAATAGCCTAATTGAATATGGTTAAAGTACGGGTGCATAAAAACTCTTAATTAGTTTGATTTAGTCAAATATGTGGGTCCATTGAGGTCACCACTATTACTACGAGTAGATTATACCTAAGGTTTACAATGGGGTTGAGTTTATTTAATCAAATTTATCGATAGCAATGATAGTTTTAATCAATTTTATTTAAAAGTGCTAAGTCTATATCTTTGTATTCAAGCAAGGCGAGGGTACTCGCAAAGACAAAATACAAACTTAATATAGAGGATAGTCATGAGCACTTCATTGATTAATACAAAGCTTTTACCTTTCAGCGCAACTGCATACCACAAGGGTGATTTTGTTGAAGTTTCAGAGCAAAATTTACTTGGTAAGTGGAGCATTGTTTTTTTCTACCCTGCGGACTTTACTTTTGTGTGTCCGACAGAGCTTGGCGATTTGGCTGACCACTATGCACAGCTTCAGGAAATGGGTGTTGAAGTATACTCTGTATCAACAGACACTCACTTCACACACAAAGCATGGCATGATGCTTCTGACACCATCAAAAAAATTGACTTCCCGATGATTGGCGACCCGACAGGTAAAATCACCCGCAATTTCGGTGTGATGATTGAAGAGGAAGGCCTCGCACTTCGCGGCACGTTTGTTATCAACCCAGAAGGTGAAATCAAAGTTGTTGAAACACATGATTTAGGGATTGGTCGCAGCGCAAAAGAGCTATTGCGTAAAGTTCAAGCTGCTCAGTACATTGCAACACATGACGGCGAAGTTTGCCCAGCATCATGGCAGCCAGGTGAAGAGACATTAGCGCCTTCTTTAGACCTTGTGGGTAAAATCTAATTTGACTCACACCATACCTGCCAGCATTTGCTGGTAGGTATCACTTGAATTTGCATCCCTTAAATCAAGCAACCATGTGCGTAGCGTTTCAATGAGGAATTATAAATATGTTAGATGCGCAAATTAAAAGCCAACTAAAAGAGCACTTTAAGAATATTAACTCGCCTGTGGAGCTGAGAGTCGCGCTGGACAGCAGTGATAAGTCCAATGAATTGAACTCACTCGCACATGATCTTGCTGCTTTGAGTGAACACCTAACAGTGGTTGAAAACTATGATATTAACGCGAGAAGACCTTCTATGGTGGTCAGCTCCGTTGAATCAAAAACACAACTCAGTTTTGCGGGTGTACCTATGGGTCATGAGTTTACCAGCTTGGTTCTTGCGTTACTGCATAGTGGCGGTCATGCAAGTAAATTGGACCATGATGAAGTTGAGGTAATTAAGGCAATTGATAAAAACCTGAATTTCGAAGTGTACATATCGTTGAGCTGCCAGACTTGCCCACAAGTTGTGCAAGCTCTCAATACTCTAGCGGTAAACAACCCCAAAATTACAACAACTATGATCGATGGCGCACTATTCCAGCAAGAAGTTGAAGAGCGCAACATTATGGCCGTTCCGAGCGTCTATCTCAATGGTCAGCTATTTAGCCAAGGTGCAATTGGTTTGTCAGACATATTGAAAAAGCTAGATCAAAACTCAGCTCAAAAAGAAGCCGAAAAACTGAGTAGCAAAGCTCCTTTTGATGTTTTGGTGATTGGTGGCGGCCCAGCAGGAGCATCAGCCGCGGTATATGCCGCGAGGAAAGGCTTAAATACTGGCGTAGTTGCAGAGCGGTTTGGTGGACAAGTTGCCGACACAATGAGTATTGAAAACTTTATCTCTGTTAAAGAAACAGAGGGCCCCAAATTAGTCGCCCAATTGGAGCAACACGTTAAACAGTACGATGTGGATGTTATGACTGGTAACAGAGTTACGCACATTGAAAGAAGTAATTATTTGGATATTGAGCTAGAGAATGGGGCTAAATTAAAAGCGAAGTCTGTAGTGATATCAACGGGTGCACGTTGGCGTAATGTTAATGTACCAGGAGAGCAGGAATACAAAGGTAGAGGTGTTGCATATTGTCCGCATTGTGATGGACCGTTATTTAAAGGCAAACCTGTTGCGGTTATTGGTGGGGGCAATTCTGGTATCGAAGCGGCAATAGATCTCGCAAATATTGTTGAACATGTCACCGTGCTTGAGTTTGCCAGTGAACTTAAAGCAGATCAGGTATTGATCAATAAAGCTAAGAGTATTCCAAACATTGATATACGCACGAATGTGCAAACGACGGAAATACTCGGCGATACGAATAAAGTGACCGGTTTACAATATTTGGATCGGGATTCAGGCGAAGCGCACTCAATTGTGATTGCAGGTGTATTTGTACAAATAGGATTAGTGCCAAACTCAGAATGGTTGCAAAACAGCGATGTTGAAATAAACCAGTTTGGTGAAATAGAAATTGATAATAAAGGGTCTACAAGTATGCAAGGTGTTTTTGCGGCAGGCGATGTGACCACAACCCCTTTCAAACAGATAGTCATTGCTATGGGAAGTGGCGCGAGTGCTAGTTTAGGTGCGTTTGAGTATCTAATTCGAGAATTGGACCCAGCTGTCGCTGCATAGGTTTCCCTTTATAGCTGATTGTTCAGCTAGGCTTTATTCATTGCAATATACCCATGCAATGTTTCTCCAGCCACGCAATTGCGTGGCTTTTTTTATTAATAAAATAAAAATTATTATTTTATTAATAATTTTAGTCTTCAATCCCCTCGGTTTGTGTAGTAATTAAGTCAGTGTAAGTTAATGAATTTTAAAAATTAAAATTAAGTTATTAATTCTAAATTACTAACTGATATGTTTGGTGGCCTTCCTCTATTTTTTATTGACGAAAAAGCAGATTGGTGGAAAAATTATTAGGCTATAACTATTTGGAATTTATAAACTATATGGAACTATTTGAGCAAAACTTGGCGTACCTTAAAAGGTATTTTCCAAATCCTTTCTATAATCGCATTTGTTCTAAAAAACTTTCCCAGATATCTGAATTCCAAAGTAGCTTTTATGGTGAACACGCTGAAGGTAAATGTTACAAACAAGTTGATTTATTCCTTCAACACCCGGCCCATTTAAGCCTTAGTTTTTCAACCAATACTTACGAATATACACATCAACTTTGTATTAATAATTTAAATAGTATTGCGGATAATTTGGGAAGAAAAAGTAACTCAAAACCGCAACGTGGTACATTGATTGTTTTAGGACTCGGTGCGGGCTATCACATTCCAAAGCTTCTTTCAAAAATACGATACACGGATGTGATAGTCGTAGAATCGAGTGCCGAGCATTACGCGATGGCATGTCAACATATTAACTTTGCAGCTTTACATGCAGAGTGTGAAAGTAGAGCGGGTTCAATCAACTTTTTCAATATAGAGAGTTACGACCAGTTTCTTAGCGAAATGAAAGGCCTAATAGACCAAAATGGCGTTCATTTACTATCCGATATCAGCCTGTATCGTCATTACAGTACGCCATTGACGGACCAAATATTTAGCGAGTTTAAGCAGTGGCGCAATAGCTTTGCAAGCATGTGGGGCTTTTTGGAAGACGAGTTACTTGGTTTGAAACATACAAGCGAAAACCGTTTAAACTCGACAGTTTCTTGCCACGAAAATGTTTTTTCTGAGTTTGAAAGTTTTCCAGTCGTGATTGTTGGTAATGGGCCGTCATTGGACAAAAGTATAGATGAATTAAAAAAACAGTCAGATCATGCATTTATTGTCTCTTGCGGAACATCTCTAGCACCTCTAATGAAAGCTGGGATCAAACCTGATTTTCATATAGAAATGGAGAGAACTTCAGTTAATTTTGAAATCAAAGAGGCTGAACTGGTAGATCCAAGTAACAAAGATGTGGTGCTTATTGCACTTAGTACCGTTTACCCCAAATTGCTCACTCAATTTGATAATAGAATTGTCTTTGCAAAAGGCAATGATCTCGGAGCTGAGCTTGCCAACCTTTCTGGAGATGGGTGCAAAGCGCTTTATCATTGTAACCCAACGGTAACAAACATGGCCGTTGCGTCATTTATTAGAATGGGTTTTAAAAACATTATATTACTCGGCTGTGATTACGGATATGTCGATCACCAAAAACATCACAGTCAGCTGTCGAGCTACTATGAGCCAACCAATTTACTTTCTAATGTTAATTTTGACAATGAAATGAAAGTTAAAGGCAATTTTAGGCCATTTGTATTCACTTCACGGATTTTTAATGAGGCTCGGGCTGCTCAAGAGAGACTGCTTGGATACAATCCCTCTGCCACAGTAACCAATACAAGTGATGGTGCGCATATTAAAGGGACGCAGGTTGCAAACTTTGAAGATTTGAAATTTGATAAAAAATCTAAATATAAATTAATGCCTACGGTTGTCGCGTACGCTAGTACTCATTCTGGATCTCAGCTAAACGTTGGCGAGTACTTTAATGATGCGTGTGACAAACTGAAAATATTAAAGGCGCAGGTTGGTGGCGCTGATTCAATTACCGAAGTAAAAGGACAATTGAATCGATTTATCTATGAATTGCGTAAAGAACGCCAGTCGTTTGTTTATCAGCTGCTGCTGTGTGGTTCAATAAAGTACATTGTCGCGACAATCGCAAGCCACATAAACCATCTGCCATTGAATGTATGGGCTGATTACGATGTTAAAGTTCGCATCGAGCTGAGCGCCATGCTAGATAAATTAATATATGAATTAACACTCCAATAGCAACGTAAATTAAGGGAATTAAATGAAATTCGACTTAAAAACAGTCCTTCCAATTGCACTTGTTGCAGTTCACTCTGGTAATGCAGTTTCACAAACTATTGATTTTTATACTGCCGACCAAAAGCCTGTTGAGGCGAGTGCAGGTTTTGAAAGCAATCAATTTGATAGTCAATTTTCGGCAGGTGATTCATTCGGTGCAGGTGATTCATTCGGTGCAGGCGATTCATTCGGTGCAGGCGATTCATTCGGTGCAGGTGATTCATTCGGCGCAGGTGATTCATTCGGCGCAGGTGATTCGTTCGGTAGTCGTCCCATAGACTTTGAAGCTTTCCCAACGGGCGAATTAAACTCTGATACTCACGGTTATATCCATCATGGTGTTCTTTACCTAGAGGTTGATAACAACAATGATGGTAATTATTACGACTATATGAAAGTGTGTATTAAATCAAATGACCGCGTTATATCAGGTGCACATTCTCAATTTGATCTAATGGCGCTCCAAAACCGCTATATTCTTCAAGGGGCTTATCAGCCGATGAGTCTTTACGGCTCAGATTATGGCTATTTAGAGCTTGATTTAACTTTTGACTTTGGCCATGTCAAGGAGTCCATGGTTCTGTATAAGTACAGCGGCGGCAAATATGAGTTTAATGGCTATACGTTGATTAATGGTAATCATGCTGGCACATTACGCGCTTATTATAAAGGCTCAGATATGTATATCGCTGAAGGTTGTGAATATACGACAGGTTCCAGATTTTAAGCCTAATGTAATCTAGATGCTATTAAGTACTCCCAAAGTTAAACTTTTGGAGTACTTTTACTCGTTATTTTAGAACGAGTATTTTGCTTATTTCTTGCTTATTAGATAACAAAGCAGGTTGTTGCATGATTATGGTGTCAACTAGTTTCCCCCCAGATTGAGTTGCATCGATTTTAAAGCCCCTTGGGAACTCAGTGACACACAATAAGGACTTAGTATTCCAATAAACCATCTAACCGTAACAACAATTAAGGGATTTAAATGAAATTTAACATAAAATCAGTTTTACCTATTGTGCTTGTGGCCGTTCATTCAGGTAAGGCCGTTTCACAAACCATCGATTACTTTAATGCTGAGGAACAACCAGCTCATCTGAGTTCGGGCTATGAAGGATCTGAGTTAAACAGCCAGTTTGCAGCAGGTGACTCATTCGGCGCAGGTGACTCATTCGGCGCAGGTGACTCATTCGGCGCAGGCGATTCATTCGGCGCAGGCGATTCATTCGGCGCAGGTGACTCATTCGGTGCTGGCGATTCATTTGATGCTGGCGATACCAATGCTGCGAGACCAGATGACTTCGTTCCTTTCCCAACTAATGAGCGAGACCCGTTGGATGGTAATAGAATGCACCGTGGTGTTCTGTATATCGAAGGTAATGAGATTGGCAGTGGTGGTGATTATGAAGATTACTACAAAGTTTGTGTTAAGGCTGGTAAACGTTTGGTTGTAGTATCTAACTCCAAATATGACAGCATGTATAAACACATTAACTTTATGGGTAAGGGGACCTATAAAACGAGTTATTTGGGGCAAAATGACTTTGGTCGATTGCGTATAACTCTGCAGCATTACTATGAAAATAAAAAAGAGAAAATCTTGTTAGATAGAATCGATACTTCTTCTTATGAGTTTTATGGTTACACCAAGAGAGGTAATGAATACACTAATTATATTAGAGCTTACTATAAGGGGCTGGATGCTTATATCGCAGAAGGATGTGAGGATCACCTAGGGCGCTATTAAAATAGTGAGGGCCACTTAGGCCCTTTTCATTAGACTTAGAAAGTGTATTATTGATAAGTTCCTGCGGTTATAAATTCTCCGAATGTCTCACACCATACAACAACCGTTTTAAATTTACTTACGTCTACACCCTTCGGTACATCGACAATAAAGCCATTAAATGACGTGACAGCAGATACAAATTGCATTGTATTTTTATGCTGTTCAAACTCAGCTTCATTTTCGACAAACGTTGGTGATAAATAAAGACGGTAGTCAGGGCCTGGCGCTAACCTACCTTCAAAGCCTATTGTATGTTCACCAATAAAGACATCTCCTTCACCAAAGTGCAAAAAGTCAGAGCCTTTTAGGTCTTTACTAAAAACTGCGGTGAATTTTGCTTGATTCGCAACTTCGGATAAGGCCGTTTGTGTAGGGGAGGGTGGGGCCATCATAATTGGAAGAGAGTACACACCTAGTGCAAAACCCGCACAAAAAACCAACATGGTAAACAAAATTTTAAACAAAAATCGCATGTCAAAAATGCTCTATCAAATAAAAGTAATTTAACCTTAGCGTGATGGTTCTAAGAGTCAAATGTACAAATGTTTTATTTGTGTTAACCGTTGTGTTAATAAGCATTTATTTCTCTAATAAAACTACTTTCTAGTTAAAATGTCTGATTGACAACTCTCTATATTATTTGAAGCGTTCAGCTTTATTCTCAAAGTTTCAATAAAACCATGAAATTACTAATTTATTCTTTGTTTAAACAAAAATGTAATTTTAGTTATTTTTAACAGTTCCCTATTTGGGTCCTGTTTCAATTGTGAAATAAGTATAAAAAAGTGCTGTTATTAATTTTAAACCATAGAAAAAGGTATTGAGTTCTGGTTTGTCCACTTTGTAATGTAAATAAAGGTAAACGGATTTAATGTAAATTATGTAAACTTTACAATGCGCCTATTTGTTGTGATTTTATCAACAAGTTAATCAATTTCAATATGTTATGTATCCTGCCTTTTTACTAAAAAACGTGTTTTTTCTAGTTATTTGGTTTGTGTTTTTTAATTTTGGCTAATCCCTTGTGATGGTGTTTTGGATCGGTACAATCGCCGCTGCTCAGTATCGCATTAGGTAATTATGTTACTGAATGTAATTTTATAAACAAAAAACATACAAATTAGGAATAATCAAATGAGCGTGTCTAAATCCTCGAATAAGGTACTCAAGCTCAGTGCCATTACAATGGGTTTGATCAGTGCATCGGCTTTTGCTGAAGTGAACTGTGACAGCCTTGCGACTTGGGAAGCGGGTAAAATTTATGTTGGCGGCAACCAGGTGCAACAAGATAACGTTGCATATCGTGCCAATTGGTGGAACCGCTCTTCACCAAAGCTAAAGTCCGGTCAGTGGCAAGAGTGGACAAAGCTTGGAGAGTGCAGTGGCTCAGAGCCAATAAACTTAGCGCCTTCTATCAAGCTACTTAAGCCAATTGCAGATGTTACAGTGGCTGAGAATGAAGAAGTGATCATCGACTTTTCAGCCAGTGATAGCGATGGTGAAGTAAAGCATGTTGCGATTTATCATAATGATGCGTTGGTGAAAGTGCTAAGCCAAGCGCCATATCGTTTTACGTGGCAAGCAAAACAAGGCAAACACGAATTTCATGGTGTGGCATTGGATGATGATGGCGCAACTGCGAAATCGGTGAGCCGCAAAGTCAGCGTTGAGACACTTCCACCTAAAGATCAAAATACCGCCCCGATTGCTCGTTTAGCAGCACAATTGCCAAGTGAGTTGG
Source organism: Pseudoalteromonas sp. Of7M-16 (assembly GCF_022347805.1). NCBI lineage: Bacteria > Pseudomonadati > Pseudomonadota > Gammaproteobacteria > Alteromonadales > Pseudoalteromonadaceae > Pseudoalteromonas > Pseudoalteromonas sp. Of7M-16. The sequence continues at coordinate 140,819 of NZ_JAKRFY010000004.1, forward strand.
AAGTGGGTAGTCAGATTGTATTTACTTTGATTGCAAATGATAAAGAGTCAGATACTTTGGCTCAATCACTCTCTGTGAATGGCATCGAAGTAGTGAGCACATCGCAAAATGAGTTCGAATATACATGGACAGCCACTGCAAAAGGCCCACAGACATTCGTCTTAGTCGCTAAAGATGAACACGGCTTAGAATCAGAAAAAATAAGCAGAACCTTTACGGTGAAAGCAAAAGATGATGGTCAAGGTTCACATGACGACTGTCGTCCAGCTGGCTTATACCAAACTCCCGGTATAACGCCGTCTTACTGTGATATTTATGATAGTGAAGGCCGAGAAAAAATGGGCGCAGATCACCCAAGACGTGTGATTGGTTACTTTACGAGCTGGCGCCACGGTAAAAATGATCAACCTAGCTATCTGGTTAAAGACATACCATGGGATAAAATCACTCACATCAACTATGCGTTTGCTCACGTTAATGACAAAAATGAGATCAGCATAGGTAACCCAAATGCACAAGGTAACGCGGCAACTAACATGACTTGGCCAGGCGTTGCAGGTGCAGAGATGGACCCTAGCTTGCCATACAAAGGCCACTTCAACTTACTGAATAAATACAAAAAGCAATATCCACACGTGAAAACCATGATCTCGGTTGGTGGCTGGGCTGAGACTGGTGGTTATTTCGATGAAACTGGTAAACGCGTGAATAACGGTGGTTTCTACACGATGACCACAAATGCTGATGGCAGCGTAAACCATGCTGGTATTGCTCAGTTTGTGAAAAGCTCAGTTGAATTTTTAAGAACCTATGGCTTTGATGGCTTGGACGTAGACTATGAATATCCATCTTCGATGAAAGACTCAGGTCACCCTGAAGATTTCCCGGTCAGCAATGCCAGACGTGCAGGTCTAAACAAGTCCTATCAAGTGCTGATGAAAGAGTTACGTGAAGCCCTTGATAAAGCGGGTGAGCAAGATGACAAACACTATATGTTAACGATTGCTTCTCCGTCATCTGGTTACTTACTACGTGGAATGGAAACGTTCCAAACAGCGCAATACCTAGACTTTGTCAATATCATGTCTTATGACCTGCACGGAGCGTGGAATGATCACGTTGGTCACAATGCACCGTTGTATGACACGGGTAAAGACACAGAGCTTAAGGTGTGGAATGTCTACGGCACTAAAGAGTTCGGTGGTATTGGTTACTTGAATACAGATTGGGCGGTGAACTATTTCCGTGGTGCGCTGCCTGCTGGTCGTATCAACATTGGTATTCCGTACTATACCCGTGGATTCAAGGATGTGCGTGGTGGTGACAATGGCCTTTGGGGTCGCGCACCACTGCCAAATCAAAGCAACTGCCCGAAAGGCACGGGGATTGGTGAAAAGAACAAATGTGGTAACGGTGCAATTGGTATCGACAACCTATGGCACGACATTGAAAACGGTCAAGAAGTTGCCGCAGGATCGAACCCACTTTGGCACGCTAAAAACCTTGAACACGGTATTAACCCAAGCTACCTAGAAGTATATGGCTTAACGCCTGATACAGATGCCGATGATGTACTGCGCGGTGACTATGTGCGTCATTACGACGACGTAGCCATAGCGCCTTGGTTATATAACGCAGAGAAAAAGGTATTCCTTTCAATGGAAGACACTGAGTCTATGAAAACCAAACTAGACTACGTTGTTGATAAGGGATTGGGCGGCGTGATGTTCTGGGAGCTGGCAGGTGACTTTGACTACCATGCTGACAAAGGCGAGTACTTCATGGGCTCAACAATGACAGCGCTAGCATACAACACCTTTAACCAAAGTGGTGTTGCTTATGATACGCATGTTGGTGATGGCACATTTACTACGCCAAGCGAAGCGGTTGATATTGCATTTGAAGCGAAAGACTTCCCTATTGGCGACCAAAACTATCCAATTCGTCCAACATTTGCTTTTACCAACAACTCAGAAATCGACCTGACTGGCGCAACGATTACGTTCAACGTGCCAACGTCAACTTCAGCAATTTTCAAATCAAATTGGAATGCGCGCAAAAAGTTAGGCATGCGTGTTGAACATGATGCTTCGAATTCTGCTGGCAATAACATCGGTGGTTTTGAAAATGAATTCCATCGTTTTTCAATTACCTTCAAAAATGAGTGGGGCGGTCAGCTTGAGTCGTTTGCGCCGGGCGAAACCATCAATGCACAAGTGATGTACTACATGCCTATCACGGGCCCTGTGAACTTTACCATCGAAAAAGACGGCAAACAGTACGCATTTGCCTCTGAATACCCTGAATTACCAGTCGCTAAAAAGCATGTTCCAAATCCAGGTGATGGCGACAAAAACCCGCCAAATGGTCAGCAGTGTGAAGGTGTGAAAATTGAAAACATCAACACTTACCCTAATTGGCCTCGCACTAACTGGGCTGGCGATCCGAGCCATGCTGTCGGCGGTGACATGATGATCCATAACGGCGCGGTTTATAAAGCCAAGTGGTGGACAAATGGCACACCAAGTAACGGCGGTGCTTGGCAGAAAGTGTGTAGTCTGTAACGGCCACGTTTATTCCCAACCAGAGTGATCTGCGGATCACTCTTACAATCAATAAATGAGAAAACTATGAGACAACAAGTAACCTTATGCGCGCTGGGCGTAGCCTTAGGTGTGGGCGTTATCGGTAAAGTGAATGCACACGGCTATATGGATTTTCCCAAAGCTAGGCAAGCAATCTGTCAGGAGCAAGGTGGATTTTGGTGGCCAAAAGATGGCTCAAAAATCCCGAATGCAGCATGTCGTGCCGCATATTTGAAATCTGAGCATGTGCAGTTTATTCAAAAGCATGAGTTCGCAACCAATACAGCAGACTTTCGTAACCAAACGGCAGTAGAGGCTAACATTCCTGATGGCACCTTGTGTGGTGCGGGTGATAGCCAAAAAGCGGGAATGAATATTCCATCTACTGAATGGCAAACAACGGAGATCACGCCAAATGCTCAGGGTAAAGTGAAAATCCGTTATCGCGCAACGACGCCCCATAACCCTAGTTTTTGGCAGTTCTACTTAACTAAGCCGGGCACTGAATTTAAGCAAAAGCCGCTTGCTTGGAGTGACTTAGAGCTAGTCCAAGAGCACGGAAACATTGCGTTTTTTATGGCGCCAGATGGTAAGCGTTATTACGAAATGGAAGTGGCAATCCCAGAAAAGTTTGCAGGTGATGCGATTCTGTATAGCCGCTGGCAGCGTGACGATGTAGTAGGAGAGGGGTTTTACAACTGTAGTGACGTGACCATAGTACGCAGTACAGATCCAACACCAACGCCAGACACATGGTATCCAGTAGAGTACTTTGTAAAACAGGGCCAAGAGGCAACTGCCGGCGATACAGTGTGGGTTCGAGTGTTTAACGGTGATGGAAATGAACTCATTCAAGAGCGCTTCGACGTCACAAAGACCAATGCAAATCAGTGGCAAGCACAGTTTGCGTCTAACCTGACGACACAGTTTGCCGATATTATTCGCATTGGTGTGAAAGATAATACCGGCAACATTGTATTTAATCCAAACGCAATCTCCAGCAATCAGGTATTCGTATCTGATAAATCATATAGCTACAACCTATCGGTGATCTCAAAGCCGAAAAATACAGCACCTACGGTACATACACCTGCGCCAATCACGATAGATGAGGGGCAGAGCAAGCATTTGCATGTCCATGCATTCGATGACGAGCAGCCAACGCTCGACTTTGACTGGCAGCTACCAAGTGCATTGAGCTTCACAGGTTCTGGTTCAACCATCACGATCACTGCGCCAAAGGTGGACGCAGATACTCGCTTTGACGGCAAAGTGACCGTGTCAGATGGCAGTTTAAGCAAAACAGTACCACTGGTTGTGAATGTTAAAAACATCGATACCGATCCGGGGACGCCAGACAAACCGACAGACGATACTTGGCAGCCAAGCAAAATCTACACAGCTGGCGACACCGTGGTTTATCAAGGCAAAACTTACCGTGCTAAATGGTGGGTACGTGGCCAACTTCCAACCTCAAGCCACGCATGGGAATTAGTGCCGAGCGGCGATGATTCGGATGCAGGTAATACGTCATGGCAGTCAAGCAAAGCCTATCGCGGTGGCGAAATTGTAACTTTTAACGGTGAGCGCTATCAAGCTCGCTGGTGGACTCGTAATCAACAACCAGACCAACATTCTGTTTGGAAAAAACTATAAATACATCAAAGAGGTAATTCGAAATGTTTAAATTTTTAACCACAGCAGCAGCCGTTGGCGCTGCCCTTGCAAGTGCCACAGCTGTCGCTGCGCCTTCAACACCAAGCATCAACTGGAAGCCACAAAACTACTCATTTGTTGATGTAAATATCTACGGCCGCGGCTCATACAAGCAACTTATACAAGCTAAGGATGTGGTCGATATCCAAATTGAATGGAACGCGTGGTCAGGCAAAGGCGGTAATAGCTATAAAGTATATTTTGACAACAAAGTTGTCAACGAAGGCACATTAGCTGAGGGCACGACGGGCGGCACTATTCGCTTCCCTTATCACAAGTCGGGTCGTCATGAACTGAGAATTGCGCTTTGTGATGCATCAGGTTGTTCAATGTCTGCTTCTAAGCCCATTGTGATTGCCGATACTGATGGTGGTCACTTAGAGCCACTAAAACTGAATGTGAATCCAAACAATAGAAAGTTCGATACAGACTCAAATACTGTTGTCGGGGCTTATTTTGTTGAGTGGGGTATTTATGGCCGTAAGTTTGATGTCACGCAAATTCCCGCAGATAACTTAACTCACTTACTCTATGGCTTTATTCCTGTATGTGGTCCAAATGACTCACTGGCTGAAATCGAAAATGGTAACAGTTTGAGAGCGCTAAAGCTGGCATGTGGCAGCTCAAAGGACTATGAAGTGGTGATCCACGATCCGTGGGCTGCGGTGCAAAAAGCACTGCCAGGGATCAGCTCAAAGGACCCAATTCGCGGTACTTATGCACAATTAATGGCACTCAAACAGCGCAATCCAGACCTGAAAATTTTGCCTTCAGTGGGTGGTTGGACATTGTCTGATCCGTTCTTTGATTTTGACGTAAAAGCAAACCGCGACACTTTTGTGAACTCGATGCGTGAATTCTTAAAAACATGGAAATTCTACGACGGTATCGACATTGACTGGGAGTTTCCGGGCGGTGATGGCGCGAATCCAGACTTAGGTTCAGATAAAGACGGTGAAGTTTATATCATCTTGATGAAAGAGCTTCGCGAGATGCTTGATGAACTTGAAGTAGAGATGGGACGTGAGTTTGAACTGACTTCCGCGATTGGTACGGGCTACGACAAAATCGAAGATGTAGATTATCAGCAAGCCGCGCAGTACATGGATTATATCTTCGCCATGACTTATGACTTTGCCGGTGGCTGGAACAATGTGACCGGCCATCAGACTGCGATTTACTGTGGTTCACATATGTCTGCAGATGAGTGCAACGGTACGGGCGTTGATGATAAAGGTGAAGCGAGAAAGGGCCCAGCGTATACGCTAGATAACGCCATTAAGCTGCTCTTAGCGCAAGGTGTGCCAAGCGAAAAACTTGTAGTTGGTACAGCTATGTATGGCCGTGGCTGGGAAGGTGTTTACCCGCAAAATGCGCAAATTGCAGACAACCCAATGACGGCACCTGCCAATGGCAAATTACGCGGTTCAACGTCTCAAGGTGTGTGGGAAGCAGGCGTAATCGATTACAAGGGACTCAAAGCGCACATGATTGGTCATGATGAGCAAGGTATTAACGGTTTTGAAGTTGGGTACGATGAACAAGCTGAAGCAGCATATGTTTGGAATCGCCAAAAGGGTACCTTGGTTACCTATGACAGCCCTCGCTCTGTGCGCGCAAAAGGTCGCTATGTACGTGAGCATAACTTAGCAGGTCTATTCGCGTGGGAAATTGATGCAGACAATGGTGACATCTTAAATGCAATGCACGAGGGGCTTGCAGGCAAGGTGACTAACCCAACGCCTGTTAATAAAGCGCCTATTGTTTCATTAACCAGCCAGATTACGTTAAATGCAGGTGATATTCACGTTTTGACGGCACGGGCGACAGACCCAGAAGGAAAAGCACTTACTTTTTCTTGGCAAGGTGACGCCGCTCTGAACCTGCAAAGTGAGAATGACAGCGTTATCGTCACAGCGCCTAGCGTGACAAATGACTCTGTATTTACAGTAAACCTAGCTGTAAGTGATGGTGCAAACACTGTTAACCGTACGGTTAAAGTGATTGTCAAAGCACCCGTTGTAGAAAACAAAGCGCCAGTTGTTGGCACTATTTCAGCGATTACATTGGATGAAAATACCACTAAATCAGTAAGCGTAACGGCAACCGATCCGGAAGGAAAAGCACTGAGCTTTGCATGGCAATTACCGGGCCACACTATAGTGGGGACTGGCAATGCAGTGACTGTAAAAGCAGGAGAAGTATCAAAAACTGAGACGCTCACAGGCACAGTGGTTGTGTCTGACGGCGAGCACAGTGTCACGCGTCAGTTCAATGTGACCGTTAAAAATGTCGAGACAGATCCTGAGCCAACGCCGGGCGACGGCAAAACAACTTGGGATGCCAACAAGGTATACACCGGCGGAAATACAGTTTGGTACAAAGGTGTTCAATACAAAGCGCGTTGGTGGACCCGAGGTGCTGTGCCTAGTAATGGCGGTGTATGGGCGGAGATCATTCCAGACGATGGCAAAGTGCGCGATTGGCGCAGTGACCTAGTGTATACCGGTGGAGACAAAGTGGTTCACAACGGTGAAACCTATCAAGCTCGCTGGTGGACACGTGGCCAAACCCCTGGTAGCAACTCAGTATGGCGCAAGCTGTAACGGGTTAATCAAGTGAGTTAATTCTAACCGAGTTAAATCTAACCGAGTTAATTCTAACCGAGTTAAATCTAACCGAGTTAAATCTAACCGAGTTCATTCAGGTGCATGGATGCACCTTCTTACTATAACAACAAGTACAGAGTAAAAATCCATGTTTAAAGCTAAAAAAGTCGCGCTACTGGTCGCGGCAAGTGTTGGTGTATTTTCAACCGCTGCTGCATTTGCCAGTGAGCCTGTGAGCCTGCACAACAATGAACAATTAAAAGCGAGCATCAAGTCTCAGTTGTCACAGCATCAAAGCTTCTTTAGAGCAAGCTCTACAGATCAGCAAGGCGAACTTGAGTTTGTAACCCATCAAAAAACGCACGATGGGCGTCATATGCGACGCAGTCAGTATTACAAAGGTGTGCGTGTATATGGGGGAGAAATTGTCACTCACCATGATGAACAAAACTTCTTAAGTGTGTGGTTTCAACCTGAAGGGGAGATCACCTCTATCAGCGGCTCAGTCGTGCCAAATTTGTCATTGGCTACCGTCAAAGCGAGTATTACTGACAAACAAGCCATTGAGTTTGCAAAAGAGCAAATCGCTGAGTTACTTGCGACGTCAGATGAACAAGCAGAGCTGGTGATTTACCCTCATCAAGGGAAAGCAAAACTCGCTTATTTAGTCACTGTGTTTGCAGAGACAGAGCATGCGCCGAGCCGACCTGAGTTTGCAATCGATGCTCACACCGGTGAAGTGTTATCTAGAATTGAAACCCTTAATCACTCTAAAATAGGCATGGGCCCGGGCGGCAACGAAAAAATCGGTAAGCACTATTACGGTGAAGACATGCCCAAGTTTCACGCCACCGACTTAGGTAATGGCACGTGTGAAATGTCCGATACAGATATTCGTGTGATCGATATGGAGCACGGTACAACCAATACCGAGACGTATCAATTCCCCTGTTATGAGAACACTCATAAGCATGTAAATGGTGCGTACTCACCGCTAAATGACGCGATGTTCTATGGGCAAGCGACTATAGATATGTTTAACGATTGGTTTGATAGCCGCGCATTATCGGGCGATCTTGTAATGCGTATTCACTATCGTAAAGACTATTTAAATGCATTTTGGAATGGTAAAGAAGTCACATTTGGTGATGGCGACTTGGACAACTATGGAGTATACCCATTTACGTCTTTGGGTGTGGTTGCCCATGAAATCGGTCATGGCGTGACACACCAAAACTCAAAACTGGTCTATAGCAATATGTCTGGTGGTGTGAATGAATCATTCTCTGATATGACTTCTGAAGCACTTGAATGTTTTATGAACCAAAGACCAGATGGGATGTGTGAAGTTGACTGGTTGATCGGCGCCAGCATCTTTAAAAATAGAACGGCGCTACGTTACATGGAAAACCCAGAGCGCGATGGCAAGTCTATCGGCCATGCCAGCAAATTTAAACTCGGCATGGGTGTTCACCACAGCTCAGGGGTATTCAACCGCGCTTTTTACTTGCTTGCAAACAGCGAAGGTTGGGGTGTCAAAAAAGCCTATGAAGTGATGCTACACGCAAATAAAAACTTTTGGGTTTACAATGGCAACTTTGAATCTCTAGCGTGCGGTGTTACAGGTGCAGCTGCGGACTTGGGATACGATACCAAAGCGGTTGGTGACGCATTTAAAGCCGTTGGTGTATTCGCTTGTACAGAAAATAAAGCGCCCACCATTTCAATCACCAGCCCAGATAGCAATGGCCGATATAAAATAGGCAGTAATATTACGCTCAAAGCCAATGCTGATGATGAGTATGGAGCGGTAGAAAAAGTAGAGTTCTTCGTTAACGGCACGCTGCACAATACTGATCTAGAAGCGCCATATGAGAGTGACTTTAGTAGTGATAAAACAGGGCTGTATACGGTAACTGCCCGTGTAACAGACAACGAAGGTTTGTCTGCGGATGCCGCGCCGCTGTCATTTAACCTGATTGACCCGAGCCAATGCCAAACTGCACCATGGCAAGGTGGCAAAGTGTATACCCAAGGTAATAAAGTCGCTTTTGATGGTTTTGAATACGAGGCCAAGTGGTGGAACCGAGATCAAAACCCAGCGAGCAATTCAGGCTCTTGGGGTGTTTGGAAAAAAGGGCTTGAGTGTGGTGGAGCGACCGATAAGCCAAATAAAGCACCAAGCTTGAGCATGTCAGCACCTTCTAGCAATACAACTATCGAATTAGGTGAGTCCGTATCTGTGAGATTTAGTGCCAGCGATACTGATGGGGAAGTCGCCAAGGTTGCAGTAAGTGTTAATGGTCAAGCGTTAACTGAACTAACGCGCGCGCCTTATGCCTTTAACTACCAACCATTGGAAGTAGGTGTATATAAACTTAGCGCGGTAGCATATGACAATGATGACGCTCAATCTGCTGAAGTTAGCCGCGCCATTACAGTGACACAAACACAGCCTGAGCCAACACCAGAGGCGCCGAGTGTTAGCTTAATCACCCCGGTAAACGGCAGTACATACAATGTAGGTGAGCAAATTGCGCTATCAGTGGTGGCAAGTGATAAAGATAATGACTTGAAACAAGTTGCTTATTTTATCAATGGCAAACAAGTGGCGGTATCAAGCGTCGCACCATACAGTGCAAACTTTAAAGCAACGTCAGCTGGCAGCTACAGTGTATTTGCCATTGCAACAGATGCACAGGGCCTGAGCACGCAGTCAACAACTCATCGCTTTAAAGTGAACGCCAGTAAGCCAAGTTGTGATGTACCAGCGTGGCAGGCAAGCAGTGTATATACCTCTGGTAAACAAGCCAGTTTAGATGGGCAGTTATACCAAGCTAAGTGGTGGACGCGTAATCAAAACCCAGCGCAATACTCTAGTCGTTGGGCGGTTTGGAAACACCTAGGCGAGTGTAAATAATCTCCTCTTGAAATCGACCAAAGGGCCGGACTACCGGCCCTTTTTTATCAATTTACAACGCTTTTCGCCACATCATCTCTATTGGACCTTGTTGAAATTGATTAAGCCACCACAGCCCAAAAGATATTTGCGCAGCTAAAATGACAGCACCAAATACACCAATCAAATAAAACGGTAAAGTATTCATCAGTGCTAAGCCATACCCATAAAACAGCATGACGCAGAAAGTGGTTTGCATTAAGTACATGGTGAGTGACATGCGCCCTAGTGTGCTAAGCCCAAGTGCAACCTTACAGTGACATTTATCGATTAATTTGACGATGCAAGCAAGGTAAGTGAGTGCCAAAAATAAGCAGCCTAGGTGATAACACACACCTTGCATAAAACCAATTAAGTTAAGAGAAAACGGGCTGCCTGTCATGGCTTTGACTACGGCGTACACTAAATTCAGTAAAAGCCCTACAAACGCTAAAAAAGAAGTTGTTTGCCACGAAATGACGATGTTGATACGACCATGTTTCATAAACGTTCTGACAAAATAAATCCCAAGCAAAAATTGCCCTAGAACTTGAAAAGGCCTTCCCGTAATGAGATAAGACATTGGTCTTGGGATAGCGCTATAAATGTTTGCAATAAACACGTCCATGAATTCGGTTGAGGTGCGCATGTTTAGTAGGCTGGTATGTTCATAACCGAGATTTGATTTTAAGCTTAGTGCAATCAATTTTAGAGTTGACCAAAAGCTGGCATCTTTGCTTATCATGGCCATAAGGTGAATGAGCAAAGGTATAAATAGGAGCGTGAGGGCGATAAAAAGTAAGCGCGGTGCAGATAAGCGCATAAACCAAGGCAGTGTCATACCTAAAAGACTATACAAAACAAGAATATCACCATGCCAGATAAAAAACATGTGGATGAGGCCAATAAACAATAATACACCCATTCTCTTGCGCCAATACGAAGCAAAATTAGCACCTTGCTTTTGCGCATGAATTAGAGCAAATCCTGCGCCAAATAATATGGCGAACACGGTATAAAACTTACCTTCCACCAGCCAATCAATGACAAAAAACGAGGCTCTATCAGCAAAAGGGAGTTGACTGATCTGCACATAATTTAATGAATAAAATCCAAAAAAGCTCATTAAATTAGCAAATATGATGCCGCATAAGGCAAACCCGCGAATAGTGTCTAGGAGCGGTATCCGACCATAATTTGGCATAGGTATGTGTGGCATGACCATGATAGCGTCCTTTATCAATTAGTAATTGTTATGTTATCTCAATAAAAGAAGATTATGACTATATGACGTTTTTGTGAACTTGTTTGTTTATTAGACGATTGTCTAGTGCCTGTTTGTGCTAATTAGCGACACACTGGTTCTGCCAATCTTGGCTCAACAAAGTAAAGGAAATAACAATGAAATTAAAAATGAACAAAAAGAGCGTAAAAAACCTTTCTCAGACAATGGCTTCATTAAATCAAGAAAAAACTCGTCAAATCGCTGGTGGTATTTCCGCAATGGGCTGCGGTCCAATCTCAGATCCAAACTACTCGTGCCCAGTTTCTGTTAATGGTTATAAGTGTAGTTAAGCGCTTGAATGACAGTAAATAGGACCTGACGGAACAGGTCCTCATGGGTTACAAACTAATTATTTAAGGGGTCGAGTTTACTTTTTTGTCAGTGTTTCTATTTTACCCGTTAACCATTCCTTTCTTCTGGTATTTGCCGGCTCAGATAGTGTCAACGCTTTACGATATAGTGTCAGTGCCTCTTTTGCTTCACCTTGCAATTCTTTACTGACGGCAAGTCCTGCGACAGCTGACGCAGAGCTTGGCGAGTGTGATATCCAATAATTAAATAACTCATCAGCTTCGCCATGGCGACCTTGACCTCGTAAGCGCTGAGCAATAGCGCGAATACAGGCTGCATTATTGTTTAGGTTTAAGTTGGGGTAGACCTCAAAGCCCACTTGTTTACTGAGCATTTGATAATGCGCGAGGATATCTGTCAGTGTTTGATACCCGTTATTTGTGAACTCGATGAATTTAATACCTATATCCCAATCTTTACGCGGAAATACAAAGCCAATGGCGTTTAATAAGCCGGGCACTATCATGGGGTAGTGACCATAGTCATCAATGTGTTCGACTTTTAACTTAAATGTTTTTGAATAAGGGGCGAGCGCTTCTCGAAGTTGTTTGGCAAGTGTATACCTGACTGGGTTTCTCTCAGCTTCTCGTTTTGCTGACGCGACATAGAGAAAGCCAGCTCTGTCGGGGGTCTTCTCGAAGCTTTTAGCGATTGCATCAATCATGGTGGTGTCAGGTGTATAGCCTAACCCCAGTACATCGGTTGCAGCAAATAGAAAATGCGCGTTGAATAGTTTAGGCGCTGCGTTTAAGGTATGTAAACCAAATGCCGCTGTGGGCGATGCTCCGATGAAAATACGGAAATCATTGATGCGGTACTGACTTTTTAAAAATGGAAACAGCTCTTTTTGCAAGTAGTTAATCATATCCTGCGAGCGTCCTTGTGAAAAGCCTTCTACGTCGCCCGTCCATCCACTATAACTTGCATGCAATTTAGGTCCCCATGCAAATCTATCATGAGAGTGAATGGATACGATAATAGCTTGTGGCATGGAAGCGGTGTCGCCGAGGTGGCTTAAAACACCATTTGTTGCCTCAGAGACCAGCCAACCATCGAGCGTAACAACCAGTGGGTAGGTACGTTTTTCAGATGTGGTGTGATAGTCCGAGGGTAAATACACATCAAAATTTGGTGTTTCCTTTATATATTTGGAGAAAATACTGAGCGTTTTGCCAACGATAAGTGGTGTTTCTGTGATTGGTTTTACGCTAGCTTGCGTACAAAAAGCCGCGATGAAAAATAATATGTACCATACAAATTGCATGTTACGCTCCTGAATTATTATTGTGATATTTGAGGCTACAGTGTGACAAACTGAGCAAGGGAAACATGAAATTGGCCTGAAATTATCTTGATATCTTTATGAAATTATTGCTTATTTGTGTTTTACTAGGGGTATAAGCGAGCACTGATAAGAAAAGCTAGGCTAAAATACGTGCGACAAATAATAATAAACGAGCGGATCATTGATACCGCGAGAAATCAAATCTCCTATAAAAACCAACAGCTGATCTTGCCGCCTAAAGTGATCGCGGTTTTATATTGCTTGGCCAAAAGGCAGGGGCAAGTAGTCAGCCATGATGACATGATTGACGAGGTTTGGAAAAGCGTCGTTGTATCACCAAACTCATTGCAGCGTGCTATTGCAGAGTTGAGAAAGGCACTTGGCGATGACGGTAAATCACAGTCAGTAATTAAAACGCACTCAAAACAAGGGTATAGCCTTGAAGTGCCAGTTTTGTGGTGCGATCGACAAACCCAATCCACAGACGTGGTGCACAGAGACACAAAGAAAGCCGCAAAGCCTGCGCTTTTTTTGGTAATTGCATTACTTATGATCAGTTTGATTGGTGTGTTTTATTTTGCAAAGCCGCAGAGTGAGGCGATCGAGTTTACCCAGCTTACTTCTTTGACTGCCAGTGATGTACAAGAAGGCGCGGGGCTCTTTTCACCGGATGGTAAATACTTGGTATTTTATCGTCATTTGGCGCATTGCGAGAGTGAGCTGTGGGCTAAAGATCTTGTTAGTGAGCAAGCTGTTAAGCTCACACTGAGCGGCGCTAAGTTCTCGGGGTTCACGTTTTCTCCAGATGGAAAAAAGCTGGGCTTTTTGCAAAACCGAGCATGTGAGCAGGAGTCCAATGAGTATGATCACGCTGTAAAAAACTGCTGGGATTTGGTGGCAATCGACTTTGCTGAGGCCCTGAATAATCCACAAACGCCTCATGTCCTAAAAACATGTAAGTCGACCAAGATGTATCACCCTCAGTGGTTAACTTCAGATTCAATTGCCACACTAGAGACACAAAGCAACCAGTTGCGTGTTGCGATACATAATACAAGCGATCACCAAGTTGACACCCTTTTTGAAGATAAAAACTTACATTTATATGTCTTAAGGTATTCACCCACTCATCAATTGTTGGCTGTGATAGGGTTTAACAAAGAAGGTGGGCAAGTATTGAGTTTGCTGACGCCTTCTGGTGAGCTCGCAGCGCAAAATATCATAGATTTTCCCGCGTCATTTGATAGCAGTATACGTATCTATCCCAATTTTGATCCTGATTCACAAAGGCTGCTATACGGTAGTGGCAAAGCTCTGTTTGAACTGAACTTTGATGGCAAAGTAAAACCTATTACTCTACCCCTTTATCAAGATATTTATAGCATTAATTTCCACCCACACACCAATGCTATTGTGGGAACATATGGTACTTACGATTCGGATTTAGTCTCTGCGTCTATTGAGCTTGATAAAGTGTCAAATGTGTTCGTCTCTCAAAGTCGCTCTACTAGACGAGAGTGGGGTGGCCAATTTAGCCCAGATGAAAAATATTTGGCGTTTATTTCATCGAGAAATGGCAGTGATCAAGTCTGGTTCTCTGGTGGTACACAATCAAAACGTATTACGCAAATTAAAGGCCCTGAACGAGTACTCGCGCTTCAGTGGTTACAAACCAGTAAAGGTATAATTGTTGCGACTAACCAAGCGCTTTATCAGTATGATTTACGTGGCCAGCGCAGGGTTTTAGTGTCTGACAAAGACATTGAGGGTTTGTACCGCTCTAGACTCCCAACTCACAGTTTGATTGCGTATAGAGAACGGGATGAAACACACCTCGCTACCTTATCTCTTGAAGGAAAGTTAGAGATTTTACTTAAAACAGCGGTTCAAGATGCAGTGTTGCTAAAGCCCCAATCGTTGATTTATCAGGATCTGAAAGGCCATTTTTGGCGTGTAGAACAGGGGCAAGTAGTGGCCTTATCAGTACTAAACCAACATGCTCACAAAGCTCAGTTTATTGAACGCGACGGCTTTTTGTATGGGCTTTCTAGCGCTAATTGGCTATGGCGTTATGATATTAAGCACGCACACTACCAGCTGATTAAAAAGCTTGATGCGAATATATTATCTATTGCTGATGTAGGTGACTCACAATTGCTGTTTGAAAAGCTAATATCACAACAAAAAGAGATAGTGATGATTGAATAATTTATAGCGCAGTAAGCTATGTAAGCGTGGGGTGCTCTGCCAAAGATCAGCCCTGCTTAATTCCTGCTATTAAAAATCTAAGAGGCTTATCAATATCGTCAATTTTCAGTGTGTTCCCTTTGTCGCAGCTCATAGCGAGTGAAAACCCGTGTAGATAGTCTACTAACAGATGCAAAAAGACTTCAAACTGGCTGCTATCTAGTGCTAAGACGCTGATAATTTTCTCAAACCGACCAATAAATACCTCTGCTGGACTGTCAGATTTCATGCTTAATAAAGTGTGTAATAGTCCATCATACTGGCTCAGTATCGCAAGGTAACTTTTGCATAGGGCACTGAGCTCCTGTTGCCAATCTTCTGTGTTGTGTGGTGTATAAATATCTTCAATTAGCGAGGTGGTAATGGCTTCTAACAGGGCATCTTTGTTTTTAAAGTAATGGTAAATCGCCATTGCATCTACCCCAAGTTGTGCTGATAACTTGCGGATACTGGGAATATTGCCTGTTGTTGCCATCATATTTTTAGCGGCACGAATGATAGCTGTTTTACTTAGTGCACTTTGTGATTTTTGGGGACGGCCGCGCTTTTTCGCATCATTGCTCATATCTAACTCAATATTTGACGGTTTTATTCTACAGTGTAGAATAACTGCGTTTATTACTTAAATCAACTAAGAGGAATTCATGGCTAATATCGTATTTATTGCAACGAGCTTGGACGGTTATATCGCAGACAAGAATAATGGCATTGATTGGCTGCATTCAATCCCCGGTACTGAAGGGCTTGATTTGGGATATGAAAAACATATCGCTTCGATAGATGCGTTAGTGATGGGACGAAACACCTTTGAGCTCGTATGCGGTCTTGACTGTGATTGGCCGTATACCAAACCCGTATTTGTGCTGAGCAATACGTTGCAGGCCATACCTAATGGCTATGAAGATAAAATAAGATTGGTCAATGGGGAGCTGCCGCAGCTTGTAAAACAGCTAAACGACGAGGGGTTTGAGAATCTTTATATTGATGGCGGCGTGACAATACAGAGCTTTTTAAAAGCAGATATGATTGACGAAATGATCATCACCACCATCCCTATTGTATTGGGCAGTGGCATACGCTTATTTGGCGAGCAATCACAGGCACTTAACTTTGCATGCACATTTTCTGAGCGGTTTGAAAATGGCATCTGCCAAAACGCTTTTACAAGAAAGCGCTAGGCCGGTCCGATGCAAAGGGTGAAGTGATATGTCCTCAACCTTTGTGGGTTTTACTTGGGTTGGTATATCTCGTTTATTCTAGGAATATTATGCTCCCAGCGTGGGATGGGTTCACCAATATAATGTCTTGCTGCGTCTAAGAATAGGCGTGTTCTCACAGGGAGATCTCGGTGAGGATACACCGCATACATGGCACTGTAATCAGGCAAATTGACGTCGGTTAGCATAGGGACCAGCTGTTCGTGGTCAACGTGATCGGCAAAGAAAAATGCAGGTGCCGTACAAAAGGCATTGTGAGATAGCACTTTTTCTAACAGCGCCTCACCATCATTTGATTTGAATACGGGATTGATGGGTTGCTCTCGTTGCTTTCCTTTTTCATCAATGTAACTAATCGACTCAAAACGAATATGATTACTTGTATAGGCTGCAGCGGGCAGCTCGGCTAAATCTGCCATCTTTTTTGGCTCACCATAGGTTTCGATAAACTGCGGCGTAGCTAGAATGAGCATACGATTGCGAGCTATTTTTCTGGCAATTAAGGAGGAGTCTCTAGGTTCACCAACACGAAAAGCCAAATCGAACCCTTCGGAGACCATGTCAATCACTCTGTCATCTAGTCGCAGCTCTATTGTGACTTGCGGAAAACGCTTTTGAAAGTCATTGATGACGGGCATTAGGTAGTATTTACCTAAATAACTCGATGAAGTTATTCGCAATAACCCTCTGGCTTCTTGGTGGTAGTTTTCAGCCATTTGCACTGTGTCTTGCAGCAGTAACCTAAGCTCTGCTGCCTTTTTTACCATTTCTGCACCAGCGGCGGTTAAGGAAAATGAACGGGTTGTACGATTTAATAATCGAACACCAAGCTCTTCTTCCAATTTACTGATTTGTTTAGATATAACAGAGCGGTCAATGTTTCTTAGTTCAGCTGCTTTTGAAAAAGAGCCTTGCTCAACAACTTCTAAAAGCATGATTAAACGACTAGTTGTATCCATTATTGGCATCACTAAAATGACTATTGGTGCCATTCTGGCATTAATGTTTTTAAAAAACCACTATTTTTAGTCATTAATAACAGGCGTACGATGTCCACATATTAATTTCCAGCGGAGCAACAAATGAAAAAGTTAGGTTTATCACTCAGTGCAGTGGCCCTTGCCCTCGTTTTAAGTGGTTGTGGCCAGTCTAATGCACAGCAAGGACAACAGCCGCCACCATTAACTATTGACGTTGCAAGCGTGCAGCTTGAGCAAGTTCAGTCTTGGCATACATTTACTACACGCCTCGAAGCCCCAGAACGTGTTTTGCTTAAACCTCGTGTATCCGGTCAGATTGAACGTATGGCATTTACCGAAGGTGAACGTGTCAACAAAGGGCAATTATTATTTAGCCTTGACCCGAGACCTTTTCAAGCACAAATTGACACTTTACAGGCACAGCTTGTAAGCGCTGAAGCAAGTTTAGAGCAAGCTCGCGGTGAAGCTGAGCGTGCAAATCGTTTGGTGGCACAAAATGCCATTTCTACAGAAGAAGCAGAGCAGCGCAGTGCGACACTTCGTAGCGCAATAGCCAACAAAAATGCCATCGAGGCACGTCTGCAAAATGCGCAGTTAGATTTGGAGTTTAGTCAAGTTTCTGCGCCAATCAGTGGCACTATTTCTCGCGCGGTAGCGACCAAGGGTAATTACGTTAAAGCGGGTGAGACGGAACTGACAACCATTGTTTCTGATGATGAAATTTACGCCTACTTTGATGTTGATGAGCGTACTTGGAGTCGCCAATTTGCTGATGTGTCTGTTGAAGATGAAATTTCAGTGCAATTGCAGCGCCTAGGTCAAGCAACGCAGGTATCAGGTAAGCTTGATTTTATCGACAACGAAATTAACCCAAATACCGGAACACTGCGCGTGCGTGCAGTATTTGATGCACAACAACATAATCTTAAGCCAGGTTCATTTGCGCGTGTATCAATCGGTGCACAAAATGCACAGCAAATGGCTATCGTCCCAGAACGCGCAATTGGCACAGATTTAAAAAACCGATTTGTATTAACCATTGATGAAAACAATGTATTGCAATATCGCTTGGTTGAGCTAGGTGAGCGTTATGGCGCATTCCGCGCAATTAAATCGGGCCTAGAAGCGGGCGATCGCATTGCGGTAAATGGTCCAGCGCGAGTGGGGCCGGGTATGCCAATTACACCAAATTCAGTCAGCTTAGCATTTGAAAATACTCAGTTTGTCTTAAAGCAGTCTGAATCAGCACCTGTTTTACTCAGTGCGGCAAACTAAGAGAGCGTTATGAAATTTTCCCACTTTTTTATAAACCGGCCTATTTTTGCGGCCATGTTGTCGATGATTTTTATCATCACAGGAGCTATTTCTCTGTTCCAGCTGCCGGTCAGTGAATACCCAGAAGTTGTACCACCAACTGTGGTTGTCAGCGCAACATACCCTGGCGCAAACCCTAAGGTTATTGCAGAGACGGTGGCTACGCCCCTTGAGCAGGAGCTAAATGGCCTTGAAAATATGTTGTATCACGGCTCGCAAGCAACCAGTGACGGTCGCTTAACGCTGACTGTAACCTTTGCACTGGGCACAGATCTTGACCAAGCGCAAGTACAGGTACAAAACCGTGTAAACAATGCGTTACCGCGATTGCCGCAAGAAGTACAGCGTTTGGGTGTAACCGCTCAAAAGTCGTCGCCTAACCTCGCATTGGTTGTACATTTAGTTTCGCCAAATGGCGAGCAAGACACTGCTTACATGGCTAACTACGCCGATTTATATATCAAAGATGAATTAAAGCGCTTACCCGGTGTTGGTGACTTACAGCTATTTGGTGGTGCTAAGTATTCGATGCGTGTGTGGTTAAACCCAGATGCCCTTGCTGCACGTAACCTCACTGCTTCAGATGTGGTTAATGCGCTACGTACTCAAAACCAGCAAGTCGCTGCAGGCTCATTGGGTGCACAACCGACGCCTGAAGAAAACCAATTCCAGATTTTATTAAATGTAAAAGGTCGTTTAGGCAGCATTGAAGAATTTGAAAGTGTTGTAATTAAAGTGGGCGAGAATGGCGCACTAACTCGCTTAAAAGACATAGCGCGTGTTGAGCTTGGTCAAGAAAACTATGCACTGCGTGCCATGTTAGATAATCAGCCAGCATTGGCGATGCCGATTTTCCAACGCCCGGGTACCAATGCAATTGAATTGTCGGACGATGTGCGCGAGGCCATGTCACGTCTTGAGAAAACGTTCCCAGCGGGTATGACATACGAAATTGCCTATGATCCAACTGTGTTTGTGCGTGGCTCAATTGATGCCGTTATCATGACGTTAATGGAAGCGATCCTACTGGTTGTTGTCGTGGTGGTGGTGTTTTTACAAACTTGGCGTGCGTCTATCATCCCTCTGATCGCTGTACCAGTATCATTGATTGGTACGTTTGCTGTGATGCAAATGTTAGGTGTCTCTATCAATACCTTATCTTTATTCGGTTTGGTATTGGCAATCGGTATTGTTGTTGATGACGCCATTGTTGTGGTTGAAAACGTCGAACGTAATATTGCCGACGGTCACAGTCCATATGAGGCAACTAAAATTGCCATGACCGAAGTTACAGGCCCAATTATCGCCATCGCATTTGTATTGTGTGCGGTATTTATCCCAACGGCATTTATCACAGGCTTGTCTGGTCAGTTTTATAAGCAGTTTGCATTAACTATTACTATTTCAACGCTGATTTCAGCATTTAACTCACTGACGTTGTCACCAGCGCTGTCAGCTATTTTGTTAAAGTCGCATGATGCGCCAAAAGACCGACTAACCCGTATTTTAGACAAGCTATTTGGCGCGTGGTTATTCAAGCCGTTCAACCGTTTATTTGATAAAGGTGCAAAAGGCTATGAAGCCGTCGTTAAAAAGCTGATTCGTATGAGTGTGGTTGTGGGCGTGGTATATCTTGCATTGGTTGGCTCTACTATTGGTTTGTTCCAGTCGGTGCCAGGTGGGTTTATTCCACAACAAGACAAGCAGTACCTCGTTGCCGTTGCGCAATTACCTGATGCTGCGAGCTTAGAGCGTACAGAGGAAGTCATTAAGCAGATGCAAGAAATTGCACTTGAAGTGCCGGGTGTTGCCCATACGGTTGCTTTCCCTGGTCTATCTGTGAATGGCTTTACCAACAGCACTAACAGCGGCATTGTGTTTACGCCTTTGGACGACTTTGCCGATAGAAATGACCCGAGTTTGTCAGCACAGGCAATTGCGATGCAGCTTAATATGCGTTTTGCAGCCATTGATGAAGCCTTTGTGGCAGTATTTCCGCCGCCGCCAATTTTAGGCTTAGGCACAACGGGTGGTTTTAAACTACAAATTCAGGACCGAGCTAACCAAGGGTTTGAAGCGCTCTTTGCTGCGCTGCAAGCGACCATTGGTGCTGCTCAGCAAGACCCAGCACTAACTGGCCTTTACTCAAGCTTTAGAGTACAGGTTCCGCAAATGGATATTAATATCGACCGTGAGCAGGCGCTTATTCAAGGTATTCCATTACAGGAAGTATTTGATGCGCTGCAAGTATACCTCGGTTCTGTATACGTAAACGATTTCAACTTGTTTGGCCGTACTTACCAAGTGAAAGCACAAGCTGACGCTGAGTTTAGAGCCAAGAAGGAGCAAATAAATAATCTTAAAGTACGTAACGCTGCTGGCAACATGGTACCTCTGGGTTCCGTTGTGACTGTAGAAGCGACGACGGGTCCAGATCGTGTGATGCACTACAACGGGTACGTGACCGCTGAGCTTAACGGTAGTCCAGCGCCAGGTTACAGCTCGGATCAGGCGCAGCAAGCGATTGAAAAAGTGCTTGAAAAATCGCTGCCTGAAGGCATGGCTTTTGAGTGGACAGAAGTGACGTATCAGCAGATCTTGGCTGGTAATACTATGGTGTACGTATTCCCCTTGGTTGTGGTACTGGTATTTATGGTTCTAGCAGCGCAATACGAGAGTTTACGCTTGCCACTGGCGATCATCTTAATCGTACCTATGACAATATTCTCAGCGCTAGCAGGTGTATATATGCTTGGCGGTGACAACAATATATTCACGCAAATTGCATTGATTGTATTAGTTGCGCTGGCATCGAAAAACGCCATATTGATGGTGGAATTTGCCAGAGACAAACATGTTCAGGGCGCGACACACTTAGAGGCAATTATTGAAGCATGTCGTTTAAGATTGCGTCCAATTTTGATGACATCTATCGCCTTTACCGCAGGTGTTGTACCGCTAGTATTGGCATCTGGAGCGGGTGCAGAGATGCGTCAAGCCATGGGTAACGCGGTATTCTTCGGCATGATAGGTGTCACGGTGTTCGGCTTGCTATTTACCCCAGTATTTTATCGTCTAGTAACGCCTAAGGAGCAATAAACATGCGAGCAATTAAACTGTCTATTATAAGTCTTGCTGTGGCCTCTGTGGTTGGGTGCACTAGCACATCGTATGAGCAAGATGTAGCGGCAAGTCAGCAGACGTTTAACACTAAAGTTGAAAACACGCAGGCACTGGCAGCAGTGACTATGTCTGATGAAGCCAACTGGTGGCAGCAATTAGAAGACAATAATTTGAACCAATTGGTGGCTGACGTGATGTCAGCTAACCAAAACCTTAAGGCTTCTGCAGCGCGCTTGCGCGCTGCAATGGCGGGGTTAAGTGAAGCGCAGCGTGCACGTTTACCGCAAGGTAATGTGAATATTGCTGCGCAAAGAGGCACGACTTTACTTCCAAACGGTACCCAAAGCAGTGTTACTGAGTCACTAAACGGTGGTGGCGCGCTGACATGGGATGTTGATTTATCTGGACGCATTGCGAAGCTTGCCAACGCGGCGTCAGCGGCAGCCGAATCACAGCAAGGGCAATACCAAGCCTTAGCGGGCGAGTTAGTGACAACCAGTATTCAAAGTTATATACAATGGCAAGCGCTGCAGCAGACTCAGCAATTAACTGAAGCACAGCTAAAAGCGCTGGAAGAGTCCATTGCGATCATTGAGATCCGTGTTAAAGAAGGCGTAGCCACTGAGCTTGAGCTTAATCGTACCAAGTCACAATATTTTGAGCATAAGCAGCGGCTACCACAAATAGCGACTGAGCTTGCACAAGTTGAGCAAACGCTGGCTGTATTGACCAACAAATCGACAGGCAATCTGGGCCTACTTGCGCTTAATAAGTCGCGCTACGAACAGCTTGCGATTACGGTGAATTTGAGCTCGGCCTCAGATGCATTATTACAACGCGGTGATGTGCAAAGTGCCATCGCAACGTTAAAGCAGCAAAGTTACTTGTCGCAAAGTGCTGAGCGTGCTTTATACCCAGATATCAGTTTTTCTGCGTTTGCGGGAGTATTGAACCCAACGGCTATAAACTTTAGTGATACCCAGTCAAATTGGCAGGTATCACCAACCCTGAGTTGGTCGCTGTTTAGCTATCCACAACTGCTGGCTCAGCTGGATAGACAAGAGGCGATCACACAGGCCAGCTATTATGACTATCGCCAAAAGCTTACCAATGTACTTGCGCAAGCTGAGTATTCACTCCGGGCTTTATCTCAAGCAAAAGTGCAGCTAAATTATGCACATGAGCAAGTTGTAGCGGCAGAAAATGCGTATTTACAAGCAACAGCGGGATATAAAGAGGGACAATTGGGTTATCTTGAGTTGTTGGATGCGCGGCAAGATGTTTTAATAGCGCAACAATCGCAAATGGCCATGAGAAATATGCTACTAAGTTCGTCGGTAAGTGTATATGGTGAATTAAACGGGCAATGGTCTAAGGCTTTAGTTGCGAGCATTTAATGCTCGCAAACGCGCCACTTTTGGAGAAACAAGTAACTATGTCTACCGAACAAACTAAGATGAAGGCCTTGGAGCTACGCTCGCATGGGCTTGACTTTGATTTAGTCATGAGCGAGCAGGCGATGCCAGAACCAAGTAGCAATGAGCTGCTGGTAGCCATTGAATATGTGGCACTCAATCACTTAGATGCGAGAATGGCAAGGGATGGGTTTAGCCAATGGGAATACCCGCATATTTTGGGCCTTGACGCTGTTGGCACTGTGGTCAAAGCAGGTAAGGGGGTGTTTCCTAAAGCAGGGGCGCGGGTTTTATTTAATGCAAATTTAGCCCAAAAAGGAATGTTAAAAGAGTTTGCCGTAGTGCCAAACCATGCAGTGTCTGAATTACCTACGGATATCAGCCCTGAGGTGGCGGTTATCTTACCTAATGCAGGTATGGCTGCGTTGCTTGCGATTGAAAAGTTAAAGCTTACAGAGGGCGACTCTTTAGCAATTAACAGTGCACAAGGGGCGGTGGCGCACTTTGCAATTCAGTACGCAAAGCAAAAAGGCGCACAAGTATTTGCTTTTGCACAAAAGGAACATCACAAAAGGCTGCGTAAGCTCGGTGCAGATTTTGCCTTCGACTGTGAATCAGACAGCGTTTGTGATCAAATCAAACGTGAAATAGGTCCTGAAGGATTCGATTGTATTTTAAATACATCAGGTGGAGATTCTTTTATCGAAGACCTGAGACATTTGCGTTTTTGTGGTCGTATTGCCTGTTTAAATGGTTTTGGTCATATCCCGGAAGAGTTGCTGTTTGAAAAAGCGCCAAATATTGGAGTGGTGTCAATTGGCGGTGCTTGGTTGGCAAACAACTTATGTGCACAACAGCACTTATGCTTTATGGGCCAAAAGTTACTAGCGGATGTGAAGTCAGGGCAGCTTAAAGTGCCTGATATCGAGCTCATAGAGTTTAGTGCTCAAGCCGTAAAAGATACTTTGTCGTGTTTGCTTACTTCTTCGTGTCAAAAGCGGCCAGTGATAAAAATAGAACACGCATAAAAAAAGCCACAACCTAGGTTGTGGCTTTTTCGTTTAGAACTTTGCTGAGTACGATAAAGATAAAAAGTCCAGCCCTGGGTTGGGGCTTTTAAACCCCGCGTTAGAATAATGAATATATCGCATCGCGATATTGGCATCTCCTAAGTCATAAACAAATCCAAGCCTGTCTTCAAATTGATAGTGAGTGCTGACGTTCTTACCTGCAAACTGCGTATCTTCTAATAACGCTACGCCAATGCCAAATTCAATGGATAAAGGCTTGTTGTAGACGGTAGTGATAGGGTATTGGATCACAGGGGAGACGGCCAATACAAAATTTTGATCATACTTGCCGCTGTCGCCAAACCGCCAAAAGTTAACGCTTGATTCAAAATACATATTAACTAGGTGCCAGTTTTCTGGTAGCCAGTCATTGGTATGATATTGATATGCAAGCTTAACACCTCGAACATCACCCTCACCATGAATGTAATGTATGCCATAACCGTGGGATGTACCGGCCATTGCCGAAGTCGACAAGGCTAAAGAAAAAAGAAGGCTAGGTATGTGTTTCATAGAGTACTTCTCGATAACCATTTTGATGTATTTTGCGCGTTCTTTTTGTGTCTAAATAGAAGTATTAAAGCACCTTATTGGTGCTTTATTGGCATCATTTTGATAGTCGTTTGTTTTTATTTGATATTTTCAATTTGTGCCGTTATGGCATCAATCATTTGAAGTTTTGTTGACATATTTATCGGTAAAGGAGGTGTACAATTAGCTTAATCGCACCTTAACGACGAAAGAGAACATCATGACTAACAACTTGTTAAAAGCACTTACTTTCTTAGTTGGACTGGCAATGAGTTTGAGCTTTTCAGCGCATAGCCAGCAAAGTGTCACGTCGTACACGCAGCTTGATACTTTGGCCCATGACTTGAGTTTGCAATTTAAGGATGCGACACAACAATTGGCTGCACTACCCGACGTAGAGCGAGATCAAAGGGCGAAACAACTGGTTAATGCACAGCTTGTTCCTCATCTCGACTTAGAGTTTTCGTCCTTAAAGCTACTTGGCAAACATGTTCGGGGGCTAGATAGACAGCAAACCGCAGAATTCACCAAGTTGATAGAGTCTCAGTTAGTAAACATGTATGCGCAGGTGCTTATTGACTATAAAGGGGCTGATGTAGCGTTAAAGACTTTGCAAACCAATCAGGGTCGCAAGTTTGCCGAAGCAGCGATTGAAATCGAGAAAGCCAATAGCGAACGTTCGCAATTGATTTTTAAATTTAAGCAAGATACACAAGGTCAATGGCGAGTTTATGATGTGGTTTCTCGACATGTATCGCAGTTGAGTGTAAAACGTCAAAGTTTAGTATTAAAAATCAGCAAAATTGGCTTTGAACAACTAAATCATGAACTTAGACAGTCACAAAGAAATGAAATTTAGTTGGTTGTTTTTAAAAGGATACTAAAAAACTTACACCAATTTAGTATTCAGTGTACGCGATAAATATTATGAAAACGTCCTTACAATCGCTTGATTTAAACACTGTCATATTAAGCTTAGGTCAAATAGCTCTAAACGGAATAAGTATAGAAAAGTAGTGTTAAAGCCATTTTTTATACGAATGCAATGCTTTTTGCTTAGAGCTGGCTAAAGATATACTCAAGTTTTTGCACCTTGAAATATAACCCTCTAACTGGTTTCAAAATCAACCTACTGAGTACCACTTAATTGCGATTAGGTGGTGCTTTTCATCTCTACCTTTCACTCATTTTTCATTCCGTTACCAGTTTAGAATCAAACAAGTAAGGGAAGTTCGTATTTAGGTATTTGAAAATGTGTGGGATAGGCCATGTAATACAACTTCAAGTCCGAACTGAAGGCGTAATTAAAACAGTCTGATTGAGTTTACTAAGTGGGAGTTTTAGACCTTGATTGGTGAATTAAACAAAATAAAAAACACGTCAAACAGTAATAAAGTTAAAAGCAATACTGATTACTTTCCTTTTACAGCACAGCTGGCTTATTAATTTATTTAATAGGCCATATACATGGCACAAAAAGAATTTAAAATTTCAATGTGCGAACTTCTCATAGTGCCCTCTAGATTAATTTAATTGATAATTAAAAGGACTTTAGTTGGTTTGGTAAGATCACAAGAAGTGTTCTTGAGTTAGTGCCTTGATTATAAGCAACACACTGTATTTTTTAAAGTGTATGCTGCTAATCATGATTAGTTACTAGTAGTTCACGAAGAGGTTAAGTCTTCGTGGTTAATTTGTTTGTAAAATCAAATTGGTATCTTTTATATTTATATTAATTTGTTACTATGGTTTTTAAATCTAAATTTTAAATTTTTAAATGTGCAATTTCTTTGCAGGGAAATAAGTTAGTTTATTGGAGGGACTTATGAAAAAAATGCTTTGTTTGAGTTTGTTTATTTTACCATTCTATAGTGGTGCAGGAGAATTGGTTAGGGATGCTGTAATTACTGAGGTTGCTAGTACTAGTAGCAATAAAGATGTTTTTTATGTGAAGCTAAGTGGAGGCACAGGCCCATGCGCCAATGGATCTGTTGAGTTTCCCGCAAATAAGTCGCAGTCAGAGCAATCCTATAATCAAGCTTTTTCAATTGCACTCGCAGCGTCAATGAGTGGCAAAAAAGTTAGAATACACAATTACTCGAACAATGAATGTAGCCAAGCAAACTTTATTGGTGTTTTTACAAACTAATAAGTTGATTTAAAAGTAAAAGAGAAGGTGGTGACCGGGTAAGTTTTTACTTGATAGTAAAAATTACTTCAAACTGAAAATACGCCAACCTATTCAGTTTAAATCTGAAAAATGAATTCTGTAACCAAATTACCTTGTGGGAATTGAACATGATTTATATTCAATTCCCTTTACCCCTCTATGACAACTTGATGCCAGGCCGTATTGGGTAAATGTGTTCAGATTAGACTATTTTCATACTTTTCTTCTTTTTTCATACACGGCACACATACTTACTAGCTAAAATTTTCAGTAGTTCCAAGTTAATATGCATACTTTCTTCACATTAACCCATAATTAAAGTTAATAAATCAAAATACTCGATGTAGCTAGTTACTATTCTTTTAACTGTGTCTGCTGAACTAATTGGGTCGATAAAATCTTTCACCTATCATGCGTTTATTCCACTTCCATTAATTTTAATCTCGTTTCAATAAACTTTATTGCGCACCAAATAATCTTGAACGCTTTTCCCAGACTGAGCAACCAGCTTGCCCAACAAGTGTCATGACTGCAACTCTTGTCGCAAATAACAAGGTTCTATCTTTTAGTTTTATAGTAGTGCTTACAGATACAGGGCTGGTTGCGAGATATTATTCCATTGCGAATATTAAAATAAAAAAGTAAAGTTGGCATGGTTTTAGGCACGCTAAAATATGTCGACTAGTAAGGTTTTTGGCCGCTGTCGCGCATATTCAGCCGCTTGTGGGGAGTAATACATATGGCTCGAAAAATAGACTTTTCTACCTATTCTCTTAATGATTTGTATCTGTCTGCTCAGGCAATTGATCGCGATAAGTACCCTGAAAGGGCAAAGGAAATCGATAGGTTGATTGCTGAAAAAGAAGAGTCGAATCCAGATGCACACATGAAAAAATCTCATTTAGTACCTATCATAACAATGCGATATACAACATGATTATGTTTGTATTTTTTGTCTTAATTCCAGCTGTTTTTACATCAGTATTCTTATTTAATGGGTCAATGAGCCTCATATTTTCGCCAATTTTCACAATAGTTTATGGGTTTACCTTCTTTAAATTTTGTCGTTTGGACGTGCCTGATGCGGTGTATGATGATGGAGATGCTTTATTGTTCATAAACAATAATAAACAGCGACGGGTAGAACTAAAAGAGATAGTCAAAGTGAGGCATGAAATGTGGTTTAGGCACTTGATACGACTTGAAGTACGTGCCGAAGGAGCATCCGAATCAGAATGCCTGTTTATGCCAGATACGAATTCCAAGCTTTTTTCTGTCAACCCTATAGTCTGTGAACTAAATAAAAGAGCAAATGCAGCTAGGCGCGCTAAACAATCAGAATGTAAGAGGCAACGCTGATTTTTATCGTTCTTCAGCATGCTCCCTATACAGTTGGCTTATTGATTTAACCTGACGAGCAAACATCAAGTTTTTAGACACTCTGAGGTTCTTACTTCACGTTCAGCTTTCTAATTGGAGCATGTGATAATTTCGATTCCTCCCAATGTTTGTAGAAAAACGCAGTATATGACCTCTATCCTTTGATAGCTGATAAGTCCAACTGTTGAGTAAGGGAATGCGCATGCACCATAAATAGCTGAACGGGAGATGTCCCTCGGTTTTGAACCAACGTAAATTAGGTTGTTAGCGGGTATTGGGGCGTTAAATATTCAAAATAAAGCTGTTAAGGTACTAAAATTATTAAATAAACTTAATTTTATTGGCAGCAGATGTTGGTTTTGAATAAATGAAAACTCCAAAAATTCACGCTAGTGTACAGCTATGAACTAAGAACTATAGGAGTAAAAATTTGAAAACAAGACAATGCTCAAGGCTAATGATAGTGAATGAACAAGATGAATTGTTGTTGTTTCAATATAAGGACGAACATAAGAGCGAACCATTTTGGGCCACAGCAGGTGGAGAACTAAAAGAAGGTGAATCTTATTTAGACGCAGCCAAAAGAGAACTGTATGAAGAAACCGGATTAACAAATGACATCGGTGAATTACTTTTGGAGCGGGAAGATATTTTTGCTGTAGCGAGATCTACCCCTGCAATATGGCAAGAAAAGTACTATTTAGTTAGGTGTGCTACTAACAGTAAGGTGTTTGCCGCCCAGTGGACTGAAGAAGAAAAGTCCACAATCCAAAAATGGAAATGGTGGTCACGAGAAGAGATGGAACAAGAAGGTATTGACGCTTTCAAGCCTGACTGTCTACCGGCATTATTTGATACTATTTTAAACAGCAAATTGAGTGAGTAATAGACTGTTTAATATGATAAAATTCAGATGAGCTTATATAATCTCGAGGAATTTAAGTGAAATTAAAGGTAATATTTCTGTTCATGCTACAAATTACCTCGAATTCGCTGAGTGCAGAGTCTGTTTCTGAAAAGTTCTCTATTGAGTCAGAAGAAATGAGAGTTATAGAGTTTGAGCTTGGTTATTCAGAGCTAACTGCAAAAAATCAATTGAAACTGGATGAGCATGTAAAGTTCTTAAAGAAATTTCCTTCAGTAGTTTTGCATATTAAAGGGGGGCAAGTGAGGCTGAGCCCAGTGGAGGGAGTTCAATTTCTTTAGCCGCTGATAGGGCTACTGCCGTATCAAATTACCTAATTGAAAACGGTGTTTTACACTCACAGTT
The DNA here is from genome assembly GCF_022347805.1 of Pseudoalteromonas sp. Of7M-16. Classification (NCBI taxonomy): domain Bacteria; kingdom Pseudomonadati; phylum Pseudomonadota; class Gammaproteobacteria; order Alteromonadales; family Pseudoalteromonadaceae; genus Pseudoalteromonas; species Pseudoalteromonas sp. Of7M-16. The sequence goes on from NZ_JAKRFY010000004.1 coordinate 170,305, forward strand.
AGTTTTCTGCGCTTCAGTAAATGAGTTTAATTTCATACATGCTGTTTCTTTCCAAGCAGAATCTAAACGTCTATTAGCAAGGCTTAATGTGAATAAATACAAGGGGGAGTATAGCCGATGTCTAACAATAAAAAAATGACAGATGAAGAGTTTTCTAAAATGATTAGCTTGTTGGCTAAGTTCGCAAATACCGAAATGGATCAGTTTGCGGTTTGGAAGTTTAAAAGCGAATTTGGAGACGTGTTTATCAATATTTCTCTCCATGCTCACTTCGATAATTCGATGTATAATGATGTGACAAATGCAATTAAAAAGTATTATTGGTAAACTTGGCATAACAGGCTTTTCAGGTAGCTCCCCAAAGTATGTCGCTCCTATTCTATTCCGAAAATATAACTCAAATAAAAATGGCAAACCTAACATTTACTACTCATAGGGTGACCTTTTTTAAGGGAGCTATATAGCTAGTGGTTATGGTAGTTGTAACAATGACTCTTTGCCAAATTAGTACCGATATAGTTAATATAGAAAAAGAATGGAAAGAAGTGACGGTGCTATCAAGGAATTTAACTTAAACTATTTACAGTTTGGTTTATTCATTTGTCATTTTATATTTTTTTGTTATAAAAGAGTCTTTGATGTGGAGTTAAATATACGGTTTCCTGCACATTCTTTTGACTAAATCTTTTTGTTGAGTAAAAAATATATCAATCGGACCAAAAGTGGACGCAAAACAGACGGATTGTGCTCTTTTAGCCAGCTAATCTTCGCCGTTGAATAAAGGTATTAACTCCTTGAGGGATATTGAACATTGAAATACGTTAGAATGGTTTTTGAAATTTGGGGTTATGTTTCTGCAATAATCGTATTTGGCTTTGCTATATCTGTTTTTTGGCACTTTGAAAAACCAGAGAAGATTGACAAAGCGACCTTTGCCGAAGTAAGAGTATCCCTCAACTGGTCAAATTTGGGAGAAGACAGCTTCGAAAGAGTTTTACATAGTTACGAAAGCCCTACGCTCAGTATAGATGGTGATTTCGCAAAAGCATATGCCATTAAACTGTCTAAAATACCAACGGGAATAATTGACGGAGCCTTTACTAGTTGGAAAGAGCTCCCCTTGAATAGTGAAATACTTAATAATGCTCTGGAATTGGCTATGGCAGCGGGCAACCCAAATGTCAAAAACTGGCTACCCAAAAAAGGTGAACTCATTTCACCTCGGTATTTGGTTAATTTTAATCGATTGACTTATTATGGCCATTACACTGAATACGTAAGTGCCTTTATAATCGATAGGCAAGATAAAATTCTATATCACCTTGAACACAAGATATAGGGCCTGGAACCTGCTCACGCTAGCGCTCTTCATGGATATGGAACGCTTTTAACTGCTTATATCGACTTTGTTGAACATTACAGACGTATAATTAGTCTATTATAGATGGCTATATAGTTTGCCTTGCTTTCACTTTTGAATTTTTAGTCGGGTTTATTACGCTCTATATTGAAGTTCTAGTACTTTGATAGGATGGTGAAATACCTATTCTTGTATTATTTCTTGATTATATTTTATTACCATATCCAAATGAATTTTATTACACCGACGTACGAAAAAGCTTAAATGTATTGATTCTGAGCTATTTCGAGTTTCCAACATCCCGGAAGAATTCGAAAAGCTAACGTACGCATACATATAATTAAATCGAACAAAAAGGCACAAATCGGCTGTCTCGATATTAGTATAGAACAACAAAAGCACAGGCCAATACTGGTTGCACCAACACAAGCCGCGTTAAGACGTTTTTGTAGCAAAGAAGACAAACAGTAGCATATTGCTAGGCAACCAGTTACGACTACTCACAGTTTCTCACATAAAAAGCATTTATAGTTTCATTGACTTTACTTGCAAAGGAAACAGCTCGTCATGGAAAAGTATAATTATTGGGTATTATCAGCCGCCTTTATTTTTGCCACTTTATTATCTGCTTGTAACAATAATCGCGGGCAAAACGACCTTCAATATACAACGCATACCTTTGATTCACTCAATCACCATCTGGTTGGTCGCCTTTATAAACCAAAACATCATACCGCATCTGATCCTATCGTCATTTTTGTTCACGGTGATGGTGCAATGGACAGTACTGCGAAAAGTTTCTATATCCCCATTATTGAGTCATTGGCTGCAAAAAATATTGCTACGTTTTCGTGGGACAAACCAGGGATTGGCAAATCACAAGGCAATTGGTTGTCACAATCCATGAAAGATAGGGCTACCGAAGTACGAGATGCGATTCAATATCTCCGAGTTGCAGGTTACCAACAAAATCAGATTGGGTTACTTGGTTTTAGCCAAGCAAGTTGGGTATTCGCAAATTTGCACAGTGAATCGCAAATCAACTTTATGGTGCTTGTTGGCGGTGCTGCTAACTGGTTGTCTCAGAGCCAATACAGTATGTGGATCCGTTTGGTGGACGAAGGAAAAATTAGTGTAGATGACGCAGCTGCGTTGGAGCGTATTAATCTGCTAAGCGCGGCAGAGTATCAGCTTATAAAAGCAGGGTATGACCACTACTTGTCAGCCGCTTTACATCAGGACCCTTATATGCCAGAGCCGATAAAAGACGAAGCGAGATTTAACTTTGTTAGAAAAAACATTGATGCAGATGTCTTTGAAGGCTTTAGTAAACTTAATTTTCCCATGTTAGCCATATATGGCGATAGTGATGTGCATGTCGACATTGAACATAGCCAAGTTGAATTTGCACACGCTTTTGCAAGCTCAACGCAACCCTATGCCAGCCTAGAGCAGGTCACAATTCATAATGCCACGCACGGCTTGATGAAACCAGATTTACCACTAGATGCGCTGTTTTCTATAAAAAAGGAACACTTCTCGCCTAGTGCAATAAACACCATAGTTGACTGGATTGATTTGCAGAGAGACCAACGATAAATAGTGGTTGCTGACAAACTGAGAGAGCACATGGTAATTGCCAAGGTCAGGCGCTAAGCACGCTAGCCTTTGGCAATTCTCTCTTGTAATCAACGCTGTTTCTTTAAGGAGGAAGCAGGGGGGTAGTTAGTTTGATTCTCTCAATTGCTATTGTCTACATTCCCAAAAAGTGATTGAAAAGGTGCCAAGGTCAGTTTGGCAAAGAATATACGTAGCGATTAAGAGCGGGGTTGTTTTTTTAAGCATGTGCTAAAGTTATTGCTAAAGCTGCAAACATGTAAAAATCGCATTAAAGCGGCCCATATATAGGCTTATTGTGTCGGTACAAGGCCGAAAATACGAGCACGTGTTAAAAAAGACACCTTATCTGTGCGCAGTGTACCTTAGGATAGATAACTTATGAGTCAAACGTCAGGATGGGACATCTTAGCCTCGCTTGCAACTTTTGGACAATTCCTAGTTGCTTGCTGGGTTGGTTGGTATGGATACAGAAAATACTTGTCTGATGAAAATATAGAAGCCTCTGATGAAAGGATTGAAATTTTCTCTACAGCGAAACAATCTACAGAGTTGAGAGTTACAGATCGTGGGTTGGAGTGCCATATTCATGATATACGTGATGGCCGCGGAGGGCACCAATGGACATTAACTAAAAATCAAGCAACTCCCGTTCAAGTTACTTCCGCCGCAACATCTTCTCAGTCAGGTAAGCTTCGAATTGGACCAAGGCATGGTTGGCTATATTCTCACAAGCTTTGGCCAGATCCAAAAGCTTTGGAGCAGCGTATTATCAAACTAATAGAAAGTATCGGTGAATAACAAACACTTCAAGATGGGGGGCAAAAAATTGGTTTATTGAATCAATTGATCAGTGCTTTAAACCAGATGGTATTTTTCTAAAAATAACAATCTGGGTATATTACAGCTTGGTATTCCTAATATAATCAGTTCAAATATTGGTCAGATTTATGCTTTTAATGGCGATGGGTTGTATTGGCATACAAAGTGCCACCATACCAAAACGTTGTTTGTTTTGCGTTCATCTTAAAAGCTATCACAAGCTGTTCAAGTGAGATTGATAATGACTGGCTCAGTTTCGCTTCGTTACACAGTTTATCCAAACATTATCAGACCTTGGGTGGGGGCTAAGTATACACAGAGCTCTCGTTGATACTGATATCTGCAATTTTTGAATTTGCAATTACTTGGCGACTACACAAATTTATTTTTAGGGATAAACAACACTAAATAGATTGTATCTGTTTATTTGTCAGGCTAGAGTGGGTGAGTGTATACGGAAATACGCTTTGGCAGGATATGTGGTCACAGCTAATTATTTGGGTGCGTTGTCTGTGGGACTTGTTATTACTGACTAGTTCAATCTCGTATACCCAAAAGTTAGCAAAATAGTTAGCGAAACATAGTTGGTTTACTCCAACGTTGCCAAATTTAATTTGCGAATTTTAGTAAGATGTTAGTTGCTTAAGGAGTTCAAATGGGTAATTGCGATAAAAATAATCAAACTCAAAAGAATCCGGTCGTATTTGGCCTTGGTATAGGGGTTGCTATTGGTTCAGGGATAGGTGTAGCTCTTGGAAATTTAGCGTTAGGTGTTGGAGTCGGTATTGCGATTGGTGCCGCTTTGGTCTTAGAGCAAAAGAAAAAACAGGGAAAAGGTAACGAAAAGTAGAGGTGTAATCAGCGGCTAACAAGACAGTTAAACAAAAGCGCCGATCGCCGATAGTGCTGCTTCGTCGCTAAATTTAGCCAAACCTTTTTCACCTACAAAGCGGGTGTTCTATTTCAAATTAATCATTTGAATTACTTCAAGGAGATTTTATGTGGGATGAACGTTACGACACAGATGAATATGCATATGGTATTGAGCCGAATAACTTCTTAAGGGAGCAATTCAAGATGCTTCCAAAAGGAAGAATTTTGAGTCTGGCAGAGGGAGAAGGACGAAATGCGATATTTCTAGCAAAACAAGGCTACTGTGTTACAGCTGTAGATAGCTCCACCGTTGGTTTGGAGAAAGCCAAAAAACTCGCGAAAGCAAATAATGTATCAATTGAATGTATCCATGCAGACCTTAGTGAATTTAATTTCGGAGAAGACTGTTGGGATGGCATTATTTCGATATTCTGCCCACTACCTTCAAAGCTTCGTGAATTAGTGCACTTTAAAGTTGAGTCAGGCTTGCGGCTCGGCGGCGTTTTTCTTACTGAATCGTATACACCTAATCAGCTCCAATATGGCACTGGTGGCGGTGATTGTATAGATACTATGCAGACGAAAGAATCGCTGACCAAAGAATTTAAGCGGCTAAAGTTCAGTCACCTTATCGAAACTGAAAGAGATGTCATTGAAGGTACTTTCCACACTGGTCTTGCCTCAGTAGTTCAAGCAATAGGAAAAAAATGTATATAACATGCCCACTTTTGGTTACTTTCAGGAGGCCCTCCGCTTCTGGTGGACGGTTGAAGACAATTTGTTAGGCTTGCAATGAGATATGGCTGACTCCGACGCGATAGAGAATTTCAAGGAAGTTTGTAGACAAAAATTTAAAGGGGTTGCCAATCGAATTGGCTTGAAGGAAGTTGTATCACCCAAACGTAAAAATGAAAACCTTAGCTTATTTACACACAGCTTGATGGCAAAAAAAGATGGCTTCCCTATTAAATATACAAAAGGAAAATCGCGAATAGTAAAGTGCGCAAACTTAACAAGCACATTAGTAAATGTTTATCTGAAGCATAGTCGCATTCATTATCGCTAAATTTTGTAAACTTAAGCTACCCATTATGCGGGTGTTATATACCCAAGAGTAATCATTGAATTTAGTGCCTAAGAGTTTGAAGTAAGCTTTTAAAGCTCAACGTCAAGAATGCGCGCAGGGCGGGGTTATTGGCTTTCAACTAAGGGGGAGTTATCGGCCCTAAAAATGATTTGCACGAAAGTTATGATTTAATGCAAGTAACCACCAGATTGAATTACGGTCAAAACTATTTTGAGCCCGCAGGTAGGTTAGTGTATAACAACTTAATTAAAAAATGGACTAACAAAGCTTGGCTTAGTTTGTGTGCTACCTATTTTAGCCAAGTTTGATTAGCGATACATGCGGGCATTAGGGTTACTATTCAAATGAGAGTTTTGCTTTTAATTCTTTCCATAATTTTCTCATTCAAGATAAACGCAAGTAATAATGAGCGCCTTACCCTTAGTGAATGTAGGTTTTCCATCGCAATAAGCGATGATTGGCATCTAGTGTCGAATCCTTCTAAGAAAAATAAATGCCAGCTAGAAATTCAAAACCCTAAAATAAATGGGAGTTTAACAGTGGCACTTGGATACGATGAATTTCTGAAAGTTGCTAGCGAAAATGGGTTCGATTACTTCAATAATTCATGGGTTTCATTGGGAAGACAAAGTACCTTTGATAAAGCTACGTTCATAAGGTTTACCCATTGGGAAGGTCTGAAAGGAACAATGGCGATTGGGTGTCATAACGAAACCGGCGGTTATGTAGGAATGTGTCCTTACGAGACGGCAGTTCTTAGAGAGTCAGATACGCCTGATGGCGCGGTCTTGATAATTAAAGGCAGGGCTGAAGAGTCGAGATACCTTGAAGAAATTTATAAAACATTAGCTCCAGAGTATTAGTAGATAAAATAGATTCAGCTAAATTTTGCTTCTTATCGCGGCGTTAAATTTGGAAGGATACACTTGAAGGTTTTTTATGTCAGATAAGTAAAAGTCATCTTTAATGATACTTTTAATTTGGTGTTGTACAAGTATTTCGAACATCGCACTTTACTTGACTATATTAATTTACTGTTTAACGCAATACAATAAATCGAACAAGTAATGGGCGTTATATTTAAAAGATTATAGGTATATGAAATACTTTAAGAAAATGATCGAGAATTATATCCCAGTCAATGATAATGAGTGGGCTGATGCGTGCGCAATATTTGACGTAAAACATGTCAAAAAGGGAACGCGGGTACATCATGCTGGCGAAGTATTTAGTGAGATATGGTTTATTAAACGTGGCTTAGCGAGATCATTTTTAAATGATATGAATGGTAAAGAACATACTTGGCAGCTCTATTTTCGCGGAAAAAGCAAACATGGTTTAAACCACTTTATGGACGATAGTGTCAGCTTTTACGAAAAAACAGGGTCAATGCTCAATTTTGAGACTCTAGAAGATTCGGTTTTTTATGTAACGTCTTTGGAAGCACTTGATAAGTTTATATCACAAGATAAAAAATGGGGGCGTTTAGCAAGAATATGGATGCATAACACTTATTATTCGGCTACATACAAGCGTGTCCTGTCTCTCATGTCAGAGACTGCTGCCCAAAGGTATGACCGTTTACTTGATGAATACCCATTTATATTTAACCAAGTTAAGTCATATCACATCGCTTCGTATCTTGGTGTCGCTCCCCAAACATTGAGTAAATTAAAAAATGAATCTAGGTGAATGAATTTTAGGATTCCGCTGTTTACCATGTGTTTTTTCTATGGAGGAGATGAACAGTGAATACCTTTAAAAAATTTAGAAACCAGCAGGGACAAAGTTCCCAGCTTTACATCCGAAACGCCAGAAACGTAACTATCGCCAATGTGCCGAGTGTCATGTGTAGGTATGGAGCATCATGATGGAGCTGACTCAAATAGGCGCACAACTGATCTTTATTGGGACTGTCTTTTTTCTTTTCGGTTTAATACAAGGAGCCCTGATACCGTCTGTGAAAAACTCCCGAATGGCTCTTTCTGGTCATTTGACTGCTGTCCAGTGCGCAATAGCACTGGTTATCTTTGGTGTTATCTGGTCGCTGGTAGAACTGCCTTTATCTTTAGATATTTTTGTGGCTTATGGCAGTGCATTGGGGTTCATACTTATTTGGCTTGGGATAACTATTGCGTCTGTGACTGGTGCGAGTAAAGCACTTCCAATCGCTGGCGCTGGATTTTCAGCTACTGTTACTACCGAGCTTATGGTTAAGATTATGGTACGCACGGGGTCACTGCTATCACTTATTGCCTGCAGTTTGTTGGTTCTTGGGTTATTTCCAATACTTTGGCAGTCGCAATAAATGCATAACGAAGTCATTCAACCGGCCTCTTTACATCTCGATTTTTGGGTTTGGCACAAGCGCCAGTCTAACCTCAAGAACACTCTGAACGTCGTCTGTGGATGGCGGCGTAATACATTCAAGGAATCGTATGATATTTAAAAAAATAGAAGAAATACATTGGAATAGAATTATAGAAATTCAGGATGAATCTTATCGAGAGATTGGCACTGAAGAATTAGATGTACTCAAAAGTAAAAATGCGGCATCTCCTGACACCTGCTTTGTATGTGTGTCAAAAAGTGGAGTGGTGCTCGGGTATTTGTTAGCCCACCCATGGCGTGGAACTTCCCCTCCCAAGTTGTTTGAACCTTTACCAAATATTACAGACTGTGAGTATTTATATCTTCATGATATGGCTATAAGCCCTCAATCGAAGGGGCAAGGAATTGGTCGAGCGGCGGCCTTAAAATTGATTGAAGTAGCAAGAAATAAAGGAATGAACAAAGTAATGTTAGTAGCGGTACAAGGCTCTGAAAGTTTTTGGGCGACAATTGGGTTTCAAGAGGTTAAAGGCGTCAGTATATGTTCTAGTTATGGCGAAAAAGCGCAATTAATGGAGAAAGTGTTAGCTGTATCAATGGGGTCAGTGTATCAATGGGGTCAGAGTCGTTGATTTCGCGCCGCTTACATTATAGCTAAGCAAAATTAGCATTTTAACAGAGGTGCTATGCTCAATTAGGGAGTTGATATTGAAAACAGAATTGATTGTTGAAGGATTAGAGAATTTTTATGATCTTTGGTCTTGCGGTGTTTCAGGTAATGCGCTCGAAGTGGCGAGAAAGATATCGGAAATCGAAATATGTGACCTTCAATTAGCAAAGAAAATAATTAAAGAGCCGGTTCACCTTAGAATTGAACTTGGACTGGATATGGCTCTGGATGAAAAACACTACTTTGAACGTACGGGACTAAAATGCAAGCTTGTTCATGTGGGCCCAGATTTACTTAATCAATATAGCGCTAGTGAAACTGAAAAATTTATTATTGATGCTGTTGGCTGCATCCAGAATGCCAATATTCGAGAAACTAAGAAGGGGACATTTAGCTTATTTTCAAATGATGAATTAGTTGAGGTAGAGTATGAAGAAGATAACTTTTTTCTCTATTTAGCATCTCTACGTTATTTGGCGCTTAAAAATAAAGTGGGGAGCATAACAAAGCGGTAAACTTTCCCTATCAATGGGGTCAGAGTCGTTGATTTGAATGCGGAAATACCAATATTTGGTCAGTGCCGATTATGTTATAAATAATAATCAACAGCCACCTTTTTTCTATCCATACATGAGTACTGGCTACTTTTTTTGCGTTTAAGCATGTTATTTGGTTTTGCATAGCATTACTTACCATCAGCTAGGAGTGTAACTGCTCCATTTTTTGTTCGATGGAACGATAATATTAGACTCGTAATTTAAAGCGCTCTGTCGGAATTTATTAAGATTATATAGACGAGAATATACAACTAGGTATTTTATCAGTTAAAGGAGATTATTCCATGGGAGATGATACCACTTTTTTTATCATTTACTCAGCTTTTCACGGAGCTGCGAGTGTATTAGGTGTAGCAAGTATTGTAATTGCCTTCGTAGCAGCATACAAATTTAGTAAGGTTAAGCAATTACCTTGGGGAAATGTCTTACTTTACTCCTTAGTAGTATCCCTTGGGCTTTCAGTTGCGGAGTGGGTAACGATCGACTTATTTTTGGAACCTTCTGCTGAAAGGGTTGTATTAGCGGAGAGTATATTTCTCTTTATATTGACCATCCCTTATTTGGTGGGTTGTATTGCATTGTATAAGATTGCTGGTCATCTAAACCAAAACAAATAATAAAGCGCCAAGTAGCTTCCTCTAGACAGTGTTGTTACTACGCGTAATGGCCCTTTGTGTTTACATTCAAGTTACTAAAAAGGTTGAACTATATTGAAGTTTTTTGTTCTATCTCTAACTCTGATTTCGATAGTGTCAAATGCCCAAGAAAAGCAAAATACAGGCTTTAAAAAATGTTGGTAGTGCTTGTTTGCAAGAACCGACATGGCCTTACGAAAGTATCACCGATATTTGTGTGTCTTTGAGCTAAATTCCGTGAGCCCTTTCTTTCCAGAAAACCGGCGCATGGAGGTTATAAAGAACTTTGTTAAGTCTCAAAGCTCGAATTGTGAAGTATCTAACGGTATTGAAATGACGGACCCAAAGGATGATATTGATCATGCTATGTTTTTGATTGTCTACCGTATCAGTTGTGTTTAAAACAGGCCTTACCTGGTAAGACAAACAGCCGATGTTAGTTTTAAACTAGGTTTAACCAAAACAAAAGTATAAGCCCCCAAATAAAGGGGCTTATACGGTAATTATCTCCTAAACAATAATCCCTGGGATCTCCTTTCCAAAGCCAAGGTCAACGCCGCAGGCCTTTGCTGCGGTATGAAGTACATCATGTTGGTTGTAACCTGAGCCCATATTACTGACTACGCCCCGGTTTATACGTGCACCGCCACCTGCTATCAAGTAAGAACAGGGGTTTGCAGAGTGTTTATCTGCATGTCCCATATCCGAAGTTTCTAAAACGACTGTGCTATCGAGTATGCCTGCTGCTTTTAGCTTTTGGATCAAGTACGCACTTAAGCTACCTAGGTGGCTGCGCATTTCGGTATAGTAGGGGTAGTTAGGTTGGCCGTTGCTCCCGCCATGTATTGCATTATGATAGTGGCCTTGGAAATTCAGCTCGGGAATACGAAATTCCGCTTGGTGGTTACCAAACGCCAGAGATACAGAGCTGGTCAAATTGCATTGTAAGGCTGCCACGGCAATATCAGCCTGTAAGCGTGCCTGTTGACTGAATGTATCAAAGGTCAAAGGGAATTCAGTACTATCTGGAGCAATACCGCAAGACACGCCGCCATATAAGTCATCTAAGCGGCGCTGGGTATCTGAGATCGCATCGAGGTGGTCATTCATCCTTTGCACCTCATAACCTGCGAGCCTGTTTTTAATCGCATTGGCAGCCGACATGTGTGCATTCATGATAGGCGTTTTACTGTTGCTGCCTTGTGCACTGCCAAACACCATTTTAAATACGGTGAAAGGGTTCTCCTGGAATGGCAAATGATTACGGTTGTCTTTGGTTAACTGCCCTTGGCCATTGCTGTGAACGCCCAAATTTAGATAACGAAATGGTAGGTTTGGACCTAACGCATTCCCCATTGTGACGTCATAACTGTCACTGCCCCAATTTTGAGCAAGCAGGATTGGCATTCGACCATGTCCCGCGTTGGAATGTGACATGTTGACCATAAAGTTACATTCGGTTTTGACTGGTTCATAGCCTGCAGACATCACGCCTAACTGCATGCTTTCACCACTTCCCGTTGGGTTCCAAAGTGATGATATTGATCCTCCGGGTATATAAATTGATACGGTTTTATTCGGTAGCCCAGCGTTCTGCGCGTCCGCATCTCTTGCGTATAGCAAACCAGATACTAATGGCGAAGTACGGATCAGGGCGGTAGAAATCCCCGATGCCATAAACACTTTTAATAGTCTACGGCGCGACATCATCATGTTATTTAAATGTTCATCTTTCATTTTATTAACCTTCTGTATTGTGACCCGCACTATTCATTTCTGGACCAAGCCTTGCGATAGCGCACAGACTTTAATGAACCAAACTTTTCTAACATGGCTCTTGGGCTATTTTGCATCATGGCGTTAGTGAGTGTGTCTATTTCGCACATGTAACCGATTTGTTCTGTTTCGGATAAGCGCTTATCTTCTTCGCTGGTTGGGTCGACTGAATCGTGACCAACCCCCATAACGTAGCGGAACATTTGTTGTGGTAGGCAGCTTTGAGCGGAAGATAGATCAGCGATCACAGCACCTAATTGTTTAGCGCCATTAAATGGAATTGATTCACTGACTTCTGCGTATTTCTCAGGCGCGAAGAGGGTACCCGATGCATCTATCGTATTGCCATTATTATCGGTACTTCTCACTTTGCCCACCGCGTCAAAGTCTTCCATTCCGAATCCCATCGGGTTGATATACTTTTCGTGACAAGCAGAGCAAGGTTGGCCTTCTGTTAAGCTGTGATATTTAAGTTTGTTTGTGGTTGCTGGGTCTTGCAGCATATCAGACAGCTCAGCCAGTCTTTGCTCTCGGGCTTCAAAAGTCCCCGCTGGTGGATCAGGCTGATCTTGACATAGCATACGACGGCGCACCCGCACTGAGCGTAGGATAGGGTGAGACTCGGCAACTTCAGCCCAGCGAGACATAAATGCACCATTGGCTAATATGCCACCACGCTCTGTGGTATCTACCTTTTGCAACTCGTCACCAGTTACACCTGCTATATTGTAGTGCTCTGCCAATAATTGATTTACAAACGTGTAGTTAGCGGTATAAAGGGAGCTGAAACTTTCATTAGGCTGGGTCATGATGTATGAAAAGGTTTCACTCATCTCGGCCTTCATTGCCGGCACCAATGCAGCAAAACCTGGGTAGAAGTTTTGATCTTTGGTTGCAACTTCTAAATTTCCTGTGCCTAACCAGCTACCTACAAATTCTCCAAGCACAGATTTAGCACTTTCAGCAAGACGATTTGCATGGGCAATAATATTGGCTTCATCACGCAGCTCGTCACGCTCCGCGGCCTGCCAAAGTTGCTGATCAGGGGTTGAGCCAGTAAATGTGTAAGATAAGAATGTGGCCATCTCCCAAGATGTCAGTTCGAATGCGTCAGCATCTAGCTCTGAGTTATCTGGGTTGGGTTCTCCTAATTCATGACGATAGATAAATTGGGGTGAAGAGAGTAGCCCTTCTAAGGCGAGCTTCATACCCGCTTCAACATCTCCACCGTGGAAAAACCCAGTGGCTATCATTTTGTAATTTTGAGACTCCTCTTGCGTTAATGGACGGCGGAATATTTGCGGAGCCAGCTCGTTAACCAGGCTGTTAGCACAGTCTTCATCAATTGTTGAACAACTTAAAGCGGGAGAAAAGTTATTCTCAGCTACCCACTCTGATAGCTCTTCAGCCACTAACAAGTAATTACTGTAGTTAGATGGTTGCACACTGGCATGGGTATTGTTGATGAAAAAGCCGACTTGAGAGTCAGGGGATAAACCATCAGACACGGTAAAGTCTACACCTAGTAAGTCCTCGACCGTATTTTGGTACTCGGTTTGCGTTAATATCTTCAACTGTCTTGCCCCATATGCCACGGGGGCAATTCCTACATCACAGGTCAAAGGTGCTGGCCAAAGTGTTTGTAGATACGCAGCGATATCTGTTGCACATTGCTCATCACACGCACTTGGTGTGCCGTAAGGCATGGTGGTGACAATGGTGTCAATCAGGGTTTGTATATCTCGCTCAGTATCAAGGGCTGGAAATGAGCCCAAGCCGCCAGCTTCTGAGCCGTGACACCCTGCACACCCTGATTGATAAAGTTGCATACCTCGGGCAACGGGATCAGTTTGCGTGACAACCACACGCTCAATATTACTTGGCTCTGAAGGTACTGAGTTGTTGAGTGCAATCACTTTGTAATCAAACTCGCCCGACTCGGGCAAACCAGACTCAAAAAAGTTCGAGTTTGATGCCAGCTCGGCAGCGGTATGCCAGCGGCCATCAAGGCTTTTAAAACGAACCAGATAATCTGTCTCGTTATTGCTGTTGTCACGCCAATTCAATTGCGCTTTACCATCGATTGACAGCACGCTTGCGCTGAGCTCTGTCGGCGCAACAGGTATATCTGCCATCACAACTGGCTCAAAGCTGTCTTGCTCGGCAGACAAATAAGTGAGGTTAAAGTAGACAGGTACAGATTCACCAATGCCGGAGAGATTAGCGACAACACGTAAAGCTTCTATACCGTAATCCATATCAAAGCTTTTACTGTCGATGATAATAGGGGAAAGCGTGCTGACATTGACCTTGCCAGTAGCAAGTTTGACAACCAACACATCAAGGCTTAGCTGATGATTAACCCCATGTAAGCTCAAGTCACCAGTAATATTTTGAATGACAGGATGACCAATTTCCATGTTAGTTAAAAGCGCCGTGTCAATTTGAGCACTAAAATATGCAACGGGCAATAAATCCGTTTCAAACAATAGATCTAAAATTCGACTATTTCTGATATCTACACCAGTCGAGATGCTATTTAGATCGACTGCCAGTTTAACGTTTCCATCTGCGTCGATACTGCCAGACAGGGCCGGAGAGTCATCATTTTGCGTAATAAACTGATTGAGCTCCGCAACGTGATCTTTTTTTACGGACACATAACTCAGTGAAGAGGCTGTGCTATCGAGTTGCCACAAACCTGTTTCTGTCACTTCATCGGGTGGCGTTGTGGGCGCTGAGCTTGTGCAAATATCACCGGTTATAGTCATGGAGATGTTATCGGTTAAGCCATTTTTGTTGGCGACAAAACCCAAGCCAAATGACTGATTGGCATGGATAGTATGATTTTGTGACGTAATGGTACAACCCATGTCATTGCAGTCGAAATTGCCATTCCAGCTATTTTGCAGCGAAATGCCTTGATTCCACGTGAGCTCGATGGACCAATCATTAAAGCTTTGATCTGACTGATTTTCAATGACTATCTCAGCTTTAAAACCACTGTTCCAATTGTCTGGTATAGTGAAAGAGCACTGTGCAGCGTGAACCAAAGAGGCACAGGTCAGCAGGCTCACACTAGCTGCGAACTTGGCGATTTTGGGCGCGCTTGGCCAAATATCAGTCAAGGTAAAAAAGCGTGTTAAATTATTGCGTTTCATCTTCTTTCCCTCCTATTGCTGCGCTTCAAAAACGAGATTAAAGCTCACCGGCACGGCGTAACTGATCACAGATAAATTCGCCAGAGTTTTAAGCGTTTCAATGCCTGACTCCAAGCCAAAGTCTGTTGCGTCTAGTACGATTGGGGTTAGGCTTTGCACCAAAATTTTATTATTCGCAAGGCGTCGAATTACGACATTCGCGTTAACTTCTTTTATGACGCCTGAAAGATTTAGCGTGGCTGAGATAGATTGTTTTTCAGTGCTGCCAACAGGGAGTGCAACTAACGCAGCATAGTCAATAGAGAGTAGGGCTTCGGCGGTTGGGAATGACTCTGTATCGAATAAAAATTCTTTCATTCTGCCATCACGGGTATCGTTACCGGTATCAACACTGTTCAGATCAATGGCTAATCTTGCTACCCCTTCAGGTGTAATACTGCCGCTGATATTATTAAACGTGTGCGCTTCAACTAGGTGCTGTTTTTTAGTCGAGACAAAGTAAAGGCGAGAGCCTTGAGGGTTTAACACAAATGGTTTGCTTATGGGTGGTGTCTCTGGCGCTGATACTTGAATACTGATTGGGTCACTTACCGTACTAATTACCCCGTCACTGACTGTTAAAGTGACATTAAATACACCTTCTTCTTCATAAACATAGACAGGGCTTGGCTCGCTTGAAGTCTGTCCGTTGCCAAAGTTCCAGCTAAAAGTCAGGGGATCGCCGTCTAAATCTGAGGATTCACCGCTGTCAAAGCTTACCGATAAAGGGTAGTCACCTGCTACCACAGAGGCCGATGCAATCGCTGATGGCGCGTGATTAATATCGCCGTCTAGCGAGCATAAACCGCCGAGGGAAGGTGTGGTTGGGGTGTCATTTTCTTGCGCCTTTTGCGCATTAAAACCAAAATTTAAACTTTGACCAGGGTTGATTGTGCCATTGTAATTTTCATTGATTACTTCATAAGGGTTATTTCCACTGTGGCGACCATGCCAAACCCCAGTCAACTTGGTGTTATCTGAAAAAGCCATGAGCACTTTCCAGTTTGAAATGGCAACAGCTTCAGTATTGGTGATGGTAACTTTGCCACGAAAGCCTGAGATCCACTCTTGTTCAACTTCAAAAGTACATTGCGCTGACTCTGGCTGAGCGTCACTAATCGTGACTTGAATCGGAGCAGCGGGATAGTCTTTTGTACCATCACTGATAGTCAATAAAACAGAGTAAGCCCCAGCTTGCTCAAAGATATGCTGGGGGTTTATGTCATTTGAACTGTGTCCATCACCAAAATCCCAGCGATAACTTACATTGTCTGACGGTAAATTTGTCGCTTCGCTGGTAAAGTTGATTGTTGCGGGGGCTGCGCCTTGATTTTCAGACGCTGACGCCACAACCTTCACGTTGTCATTTTGTGAGCTTCCCTCACAAATACCAAATAACCTTGGTGTAGTAGCGTCCTGTCCGTCACTTTTTTTGACGTTAAAGCCAAACGATTTGGACGAACTCGGATTGATAGTGTTGTTCCAGCTCAGGTTTTTAAATTGATATGGACTGTTACCGCTCAGTTGGGCTCGCCAAGCATTATTGATTGACTCACCGTGAATAAATTCTAACCCCACTTCCCAGCCATTGATGGCGGACTCAGTGTTGTTATACACGGTAACTTCTGCGGTATAGCCACTTTGCCACTCATTTTTAACCTTGAACTCGCATTGCGCAGCCAAGCCGTGTATGGGATGTCCCAAAGCCATTAGGCAGAGACCGATTTTTAAAAATCGGTGCTGCTTGCTATTGTATCTATGTTGTCTCATGAAAATTCCCCGAAACATTGCCATTTGACATGTTATTTCCTTGCTGCTCATCGCTGAATAAGCGAACGACCAGATCTCACAGGCGGCAATAGCTAGCGCAATACTCAGGTATAATGAAAAACCAAGGGTTGGGGATATGACATGATATGCCATAGGCGTGAATACCGATCGGCTACGCAACGCGCATACAAACCAGAAGTATGCACATTGTCAGCAATATAAGCGTTGGCATTCAGCAACCCCGCTATCTTAGTTTTCACCTTAGACCGGAAGCTTTGCGTCCCTTTCTTTCAAAAGGTTTGCTATTTTAAGCCTGTTAAAGCAAGTTAGCTTAAAAGCGCAATAACCGCAAAGCCCCAACTGCAACTTTCACAGTATTTGCACATTTCGCTTCATAATGCTTTGTAAAGTCATACAAAATGCTCAGGATTGTTCTGATTAATTTATATAAATTAATGACTTGCTTTAAAGTGACAATGTGGATGCACAATTTGAGTTAAGGGGGCAATCCATGCTAGTTCACAGCGTCATTAGTCACATTCAGCGACTACATAAGAAAACAAACCTTTTTCATTAAAGGGGTGATAAAGCTGGCATAGGCGCATATGGCGATTCTTTCTTGGTTTAAAGCTGTTTTAATGTTGGTGAAGTGACCTTGTATCTCGTGTTATGATTTTTATATCGTTCCAATTGCGTGGGAAGTTAAGTGAAAAAAATAATATTTGATACAGATCCTGGTATTGACGACGCGATGGCGCTACTTCTAGCGCATGCTTGTCAGGATATTTAAATGGTTGGAATTACGACCACTTTTGGCAATGCAAGTATAGAAAACACAACGCGTAATGCGCTTTATTTAAAACAAGAGTTTGGTATGCATGCTGAGGTCGCTAAAGGGGTAAACGTACCGCTAGATCAAGTGAAAACAGAGCCTGCAACCCTTGTACATGGTGATAATGGCTTAGGTAATATTGAATTACCTGATCAAATAAATACACCTCTATCACCACTCATTGCACATGATTTCATTGTTGAAACAATAAAAAAGCAACCGGGAGAAATCACCTTAGTTGCGGTAGGTAGACTTACAAATTTAGCCCTAGCAATTGAAAAAGCTCCTGAAATCGGCAAGTTAGTGAAAGAAGTCATCATTATGGGTGGGGCTTTTGGACATAACGGTCATACGGGTAATCTGACACCGTTTGCCGAAGCGAATGTGTACGGAGATCCTCTTGCCGCAGATATTGTTATCAATGCAGACTGGCCAGTCACCATTGTTGGGTTAGATGTGACGCAGCAAACCCAGATGTCAAATGCGTATTTAGAGAAAGTAAGGACGAGCAGCGAAAAGTACGGTCAGTTTATTTATGACATTACACGTTTTTATGCAAAGTTTTACAATGATGACCTTGGTTTAGATGGATTTTATGTACATGACTCTTCAGCAATCATGTATTTGGTCGCACCTGAAATTTTTACAACAAAGCAAGGGCACATACGAGTCATAACCGAAGGGCCAGCAAAAGGACATACTTTATTTAAAGGTTCAGATAGGGTTTTTCCAATTGATGAATGGGCTACAGCACCAAAACAAACCATAGCAATCAACGTGGAGCCCCAAACATTTAATCAGCGTTACTTCGATATCATTTGTGGCAATTAAATTTGTTTTTCGGACTTTGGATTGGTCCGTTTTGGTTGCCAATCTAAGTTCGAAATACTTATTAAAATATAAAAGAGGTAAAATTGGAAAGTCACAAATTTATTGCTTGGATAATTTCGTTTTGCTTCACATTTTAATCTACAAAAAATCTCCACATATAGCCGCGATATGCGAGAATTCATGCTAATATGCTTTTATTTTCCTTGGTCAGTTTTAAAAGTCCCAGTGAAACACTGAGGATTTTTATCTATGACTACAACGTTCTGTGCGATTCTTTTAATTCAAATATGTGAACGCTATTTACTGATTGAATATGAATTTGGCGGCTCCGCACCAAAGGGTAAATTATAAAGGTAAGTTATTCGTATCTTGTTGTTTTTATTTGTGGTTTCTTCTCTACCTATTAGTGCAAAAACATTCGAGATTAGAGGTTTCAAAAACGCCAGCCAGTTGATTTGGGATGATAATTTCAAATTGCATATAAATGAATTTTTTGGCAGCAAAAGTAAGCAGTATTTCTGGGCAAATGAAAAAATCTCTGATCAGGTTAAAGCTGGTTTTAGTGGTGCCCCAGATCAAGTAAAAGCTCTTGGTAGTAATGCATATATTGTCAGTGCTTGTCGGCATCAATCTTGTGATGAAAAATCAGCTTATATCACAAACGGTGACTTAGAGCTTTTTGCAATCATTGCATACCATTGTGAAAATAATTCGGGTGAAATTGAATTTTGCTCAGATGGACAATTGGTTATTTTTTATAAGAATGTCTCTGCCAAGGATTTGTTGAGCAATCACCTTATCAACTGGAAAGACGATCATGCGCCTAAGGCTGCGGTCGTATTCGAAAATATAAATTAACAGGTTGTTCAGAGTAATTAGGCACGCGTGGTATTTCTAATATGCGAGAGTCTAATGGTTAAGGTGGCATGAAGAAGCTTTGGTATTTCGTGCCTCACACCTTAGCAAGTTGCTATATTCATTGAGGTTTAATGTAGCTGGAAACATTTGTCGTCATTTTGATTTTTTACCGTATAGCAGCCGTTGTAACAAATATAGGTAATTCAAATAATGATAAAGAGCTTCACTATCTTAAAGCCTAAATTCTTGGAAGAAAACCCTGAAATCGTAATATGTGACATAGGTGATTTTGGTGACTATTTCTATAGCTATTTCAAGGGTGGTAAAAGGCATTATAATTTATTGACAGTATGAAAAGGCGAAACTTGCAGTGTCCTAAAATTGTCCAAATGTACGGAGCGGATGAGCTAGAAAGAGGTAGATGGTTGTCTTATCCTCCTCATTAAGTACAAACTTTATATTAGAGCTCTCCAGTTTAGTTCACGGAGTTACTGGCAGATACTACGAAAGGTAGCGTTGCCTAATAAGTAAGATACAGAACACTTCTTAATTTAGAAGGCTTTAACACCTTCTAACTAACTTAAATGCCCCGGTGAAACACTGAGGCTTTTATATTTGGCTAAAATGTTCTGTGTGATTCGTTTAATTAAACTCTGTAAAAGCTATTTACTGATCACATAGGATTTGGGCGGCTCTACTGCTAATAAATGACGCACAAAATAATCCCAACGCTGCCTTACAAAGTATGGGTTTTTATCAAGTACGTGCCCCATATTAGGATAAATCATCAGGTCAAAGTCCTTGTTGGCTTTCATGAGTGCGTCAGCCAGTTGCAAAGTGGCTGCAGGGTGCACATTGGTGTCTAACTCGCCATGGGCAATAAGTAATTTGCCTTGTAAATGTTTTGCCCAATTTAAGTTTGATTGTGCTTCCCATTCAGGTGTTTCTGGGTAGCCCATCCACATTTCATTCCAACCAGCCTTGTCTACTCTAAAGTCATGATTACCTGATGCTGATACGCCGACTTTAAAAAAGTCAGGATACTTAAACATCGCATGCGCCGTATCGTAACCACCGGCACTAAAACCAAAAATGCCTACTCGGTTAAGATCCAGAAAGTCAAAGCGTTTGCCAAGCTGTTTAATCGCAGTAACGTGATCATCACTGCCACCACTTAAGTTTTTAAATGAGTATTCGTGGAACGCTCGGCCACGCTTGTTAGTACCGCGGCCATCCATTTTTATGACTACAAACCCGAGTTCAGCAAGTGCATTCGCTTGGCTGCGATAGGTTACAAAAGATTTAGGTGTAAAAAAGTTGTGTGGTCCAGTATATATGTCATCAATTACCGGATACTTTTTATTGGGGTCAAAGTTAGAAGGTAAATACATCAAACCATATAGAGGCGTTTTACCATCACCTGCAATGACTGAAAATGGTCTAGGTGGTTGCCATCCCAACGCGATTAGCGCGCTAGTATCGGCTTTTTGTAATGTTCGAATAATTGTACCATCTTGGGTGCTACGCAATATTGAAATAGGGGCTTGTGTGGCGGTCGAGTAGGTATCTATAAAGTACTTAAAGTCAGGCGATAGTCGAGTATCGTGCTCGGCAACTTCAGGGGTCAGCAATGTTAAGTTGCGACCATCTAGATCCACCCTATAAAGATGACGAAGGTAAGGGTCTCTATCTGTTTCTCTGCCAGACGCCTCAAAGTATACTTGCTGCTTTTTAGTATCTACACCACGTATTACGCGAACCGTCATATTCCCCTGAGTAATCGCATTTTTCAGTTTGCCATCTACTGAGTTGTAAAGATATAGATGCTGAAAGCCATCTCTTTGTGAGCTCCAAATAAAAGCATTTAGCTCTGGCAGTGCCCTATATTGCTGTACCCAAGGGTCGATGTATTTATCATCGCGCTCTTCAACCAGTACGCGCACTTTGGCTGTTTCAGGGTTAACTTCTCGCATAAAGTATTGACGGTTTCCCCTAAATCGATTGTGGTAGACAAACTTTCCGTCCTCTTGCCACCACCCCCATAGGGCTGCACCATAGTAAGTTTGCATGACAGGGGGCGACTTTAAGCGCGTAACAGTTTTGTTCTCAGCATTGATCAGCATCAAATGTGCGGAGGGTAGCTGCTGTTCGGCAGCTGATGGGTAATAGAACTCAGTGGTTTCTGGACGCTTCCCACGTTGATGCGATGCGCGAACGAGCGCATATTTACCTGTGTTACGGCGGTCAAGCTGATAGGTCATTACATATTGGCTATCTTCGGACCAATTGGCATAAACTTGTTTAGGTTGATATGGCTTATTATCACGAAGGTCATGTGCAGGGTTTGGGTGCATAAGCCCATAGGGAAAGCCTTCGGTACCATCAGTCGTCAGCTGTGTTTTTGATCCAGTTTTCAGACTTGTCAACACAAGGTTGTATTGTTCTACGGTCAGTTTCCATTGGCCATCGGGAGATGTTCCCGGTTCTTTCGCTAAGCTGGTTTTTTTATTTGGTGAGCAGATATATAGTTTGATATCACACTGAAATTGTTTGTCGTGGATAGTAAAGCTAATTAATGGCAGTTCTACATTCAAAGATTCCAAAGAAAGTTGGTCTTTCTCGGCACTTTCAACCCCGGAGTGAAGCAAAGCACTTGCTAGTTTTTTATGATCGAATAACGGTTTTTGTAGGTTATTTAGCGGGTCGACATATATATATTTGTATCCTTGATGATCTTGCTGTTTAAACCAAAAAGCATTTCCCTCTCCAATCCAATTGGGGACTAGCTTAGTATTTTTTACCAAAGGTAATAAGTTTTGCGGCAAAAATTGTTCCGCTCTTTGATAATCAGAGTCTTGTATACTTAACTTTTCTTTCGATTCTATGTTGGTAGAGTTCAAGTTGCTTTGACATGCAGCTAACAGGCTGACAGCTGTCATTAAAGCAACACATTTACTTTGTGACATTGACCATACTCCTTACTTTTTATATCAATTTATCTGCACTCCAAGTGTTCAGTATTTCTTATATTTAGAAGACTCAACGCAGCCATTGGCAGCAAGAACATTGACGTTTGTGGTACAAGCTAACTATATCGCAATGGATTATTGTATACAATATTCAATTTTAACGTGAAGAGATAAAAGAACTTGCATGCAGGATATTGAGTAGGGCGCATAAAGCAGCACCTATTCAAATCTCGGTTTATCTGCGACGACGTTATTCTATTTCTCTAAACAAAATGTAGGAATTAATCCAAATTAGATAGGAACGGTCGGTTCTGGTACTATGGCGCTTTTCTCAGTTCTAGCCTTACAGTCTGTAACAATGTTGATTGAGATATTTAGAAATCATTTCTCGTTGTTTACAGGTGGTTAGGTTGTTGAGAACGTAAAGTTTAGCTAGTAAGTTGCTAAAATTAATAAATAAACTTAGCTTGATTATCGATATTTTCGGTGTGTAAATCAGTGGGATATTTCGATAATTCACGCTATGTGCTGTCATGAGGACCAACTTTGAAGCATAGTATTCGCCATTATAAAGTTCTTGTATTTCCGTCATTTTGGGTAAATGCATTTGCAGTAGCAGTTAAAGAGTACTGGTTGTATTTGGCTGTGTTTTTTTTGATCTATAACGGTAGTTCATTGATGAGGGGGGAGCTCCTTAATTTTATTACCTCATGTGCTGTCAGTGCCACTGTTGTTAGCATACTATATATTTTTTATATTTTATTTCTCTTCCCGATTAAAAGCATTAAGGATGCTAACTTTCGTAAAACGGTGAATACTGAATCAAGCAAGGCGGTAACGCGTTATTTACTAGGGGTTAAAATAGAAGAGCCAAAAACAGAAGAGCCTCAAGCAGAGAGCCGTGTTTCTTTAGGTGAAGAGTTTCCAGGAAAAACATCTAAAATAATGTTTGGCTTGCTTATGGTGGTTAAGGTTTGCACTGCTGTTGGTGCTTTTTATATTTGGTATCTGATAGCAAATAAATCAGCTTAATGTTTCGCTAAAGAGCATTTAAGTCGGACAATAAATAGCAGGTTTTGTGCGTGTTTTTGTAGGTGTTAGCCTGCTATTTTGAGCTGTTCAATGTGGTATTATGTGAGTTTTTATGAATAAATTGTTTATTATATTTTCAATGTTATTCTCAATTTCAAGTAGTGCAAATGAAATTGTAGAGGAAATCCTTCAATTAGAGGGAGGGGAAGCTGAGTATAAGAAAGTCATTGAGCAAAATTCATTTATGATGAGAAGCTTCGATTTTGGAACATTTGATGCAGATGGACATTATCAGCTTCAAGATCTAGAAACTGAGTTTAAAAATAAACAAGAAAAATTAAAAGAGAAGTACCTGTCTTGGGATGTTTATAAGGCTAACATTATTAACGCATATGAAAATACATACACAGAACAAGAGTTATTGGGGTTAAGGGACTTTCTAAGAAGCCCAATCGGAAAGAGTATTTTAGAAAAAAGACATCAATTATTTCTACTGTCAGGTCAATCGAATCAACGGAATGTTGAAAAGTATATAAATGAAAACAAAAAGCTTTGGGACGAGTTTGGTAAAAGGCTAGACCAGTTGATTGAATAAACCGCACAACAAAGCCGTAAACTCGTCCAAATTCCAGCTTAATATGCCTGTTAGCCTGTAGTTTCTTTTTATATTTAGGAGAAAGAGTATCTAGCGAAGTTAATCAAAACTGATGCAAAATGCTGCATGTTTTTGACATTGAGGTTTTACAGTAATATTTTAAGAGATTACATCAATAGCATCTCGCTCCAGATCGTTACATAACACGCTGTTGCAGATGAAAAAAGCATAGTTGGCTGCGATTATAGGCAACTACTTTCACCCGCTTACGGCGAGCTTATATGTCATAAAGAGGTTGATCCAATTGACGATTGAAAAAAAAGAAATACCTGCGGAACTTAAAGGCTGGAATTGGGGAGCGTTTTTCTTGAACGTAATTTGGGGAATTCGCTTTAAAACATACCGTGCTTTATGGGTTTTAGTCCCATTCGTAAACTTGATTATGCCCTTTGTATTGGGACTAAAAGGTAATGAGTGGGCTTGGCAAAACAATCATTGGAGCAGCGTCGAGGAATTTAAAAAGTCGCAAAGAAGATGGTCTGTTGCATCCATATTGATAGTCGGAGTCAGCTTTGTGTTTCTAATCCTTGTGCAAATTAATGTGTTCTCTTCTTTTAAAGAATCAGAAGCAACCAAATTAGCACTGAATACGGCGGAACAAGCCCAAAGCTTTCAGAAAAACATAGGTATGCCATACGAAATAAGTTTTATAAAAGGTACTAAACATGAAGTCCAGACCGTAGATTCTGTGCCTGAGCATGAGCTACCTCCAAATACTGTACATATGCTTTACGACATAGAAGGGCAGAGAGGTTCTGGTGTGATTGAGTTTAAAGCGTCTCAAAAGGCAGGTAATTCGTGGCGCCTGACTTGTATAAAGCTAACATATGCATCGGATCAAACTGTGGATATTTTGGTTCCGTGCAAAAATGACTAAAAATAAGTCGCTATGGCAGTTTTGGTGAGAAGTTTAGAATGTTTGATAAGGTAGAAGCTGCCAAGCAGCTTAACGCATCGTTGTTATATGTAGAAGGTTACTTTTGAAAATACTTTATGTCGAAAATCACAAGGCTTTTATATCAGCGGTAAAGAGAGAATTTTTATCTGACTATGATGTTGAAGTAGCACCTGATATCAAATCAGCAAAAGCGATGTTTAATGATACCTATCACTTGGTATTGTGTGACTATGATTTAGATGATGGGAAAGGCACTGAGGTGGTTTCATATATCCGAGAGATAAGTGCAACGATCCCCATCATCGCGGCCTCGTCACATGAAAAGGGAAATAGCCTCTTGGTGCAAGCCGGAGCCAATATTATTTGCGGTAAAATGGACTTTCGGTCCTTGCCTAACTGCATAGATAGAATTATCAATGAAATATAACAAATGAATTTAGCAATGGAAGCTAGGCAGTAGGCCCGTGCTCCTACATTGCTAAGTTCAATCTATTTTTTGTGCCTCTTATTTGAGGCGTTATACATAGAAGGTGAACATGCCCAAATATAGATGGCTTTGCTTATATTGCGAACATGATAATCCTGAAAACATAGAGTTTTGTGCGCACTGCGGCACAAGTGCGACAGCAACAGCATATGAAATTGAAGCGAGAGAATTTTTAGCTAAAAAAATTCTAAGTGACGAGCATGGCTGCTCGAGATGTAGCAATACAGCTCATTCGATAGAATTTAGTGAAGACCCGTGGGAGTATTTCGATTCAAGACAAAGTCCCCTTCTCAGAGCCATGTATATCACGGTAAAGTGTAAAAAATGTCAGTATGTACAAAAAATAGAATATGCTGTACCTGCACTGCGAAAGCTATATCGGAGGCTTTTTAATCAAGATATTAAAAACCAGTGGTGGCTAAAACGTTAGAGCGTATAACTAATTTATTATAGGCTGGTGTATAATATTTGGTTTGGATTCACTCCGATTCGCATTGTAGCCAACTTATTATTTTTTAAACAGCACGCTAAAATATAAGGATGAAAATGGAAACGAAGGAAGAAATTGTTTTTCCAGATATGCAGCTAAGTCATATTGAGTTATACGTTCAAGACCTAGCCAAGATGGAAACCTTCTATACGAGTAAATTAGGTTTTGTTGTCACTGATAGAGGTGAAGGTCAAAACGGTATGGTTTTTTTAAGCCGTAGCCAGCTAGAACATCATCAAATTGTTTTAAGTCCAATACAATCACGCAGAACTCAGGAAAGTCCAATTGATCATATCTCTTTTAGGGTGAAGAATATTGATGAATTGAAGCTTTTTAATTCATCATTAAAGTCGGTTTCTGGAATTCGTTTACAAGCGGTATCTCATGGTACAACTTGGTCTATCTATTTTTATGATCCCGAAAACAATAGATTTGAAATTTTCACAGATACACCGTGGTATGTTAATCAGCCATGTAAGTTTGCTGTAAATTTAGAATTATCCAATGAAGAGCTAATTAAATTTACGGAGAATGAGATTAAAAATATGCGAGGGTTTTCGCCAAAAAAAGATTGGGAAACAGTTCATAAAAAAAATTTAGGAGCGCTTGATTAGCAAAATTATAAAACCCGTTTAGCTCGCGTTATAATTTCGGTTGACTCTGGTGTAATCATATTTTTATCTTAATGATTAAACAGGATTTTAATCTAATGTCTTAGACTATTTTTCTCACGCTATAGTATTCGATACTTCTGTGCAAAAAGTAATTGTAAGCTTTGTACGTAAAGTCAGTAAAATTTGTAAACAAACGTGCAGGAATAATATTGAAACGGATCGCCGGGTTAACAAGTTATCTGGTGATAGCTATCAAGTTTATAGTTGTTTATTTAAATCAAAGTCTGTTCTTAATTTACCTTATTTTAAATAGGTTAATTGAGTTATAATAAGGCTTTACAGCCGGATTTTTAACGGTTTTTTCGTTTATATTCTAGCCAATAATTAATCACTGCGTAAGGCAGCGTTATGTACCTAGGAGATGTATGGGGATTTTAACGGGAAATTTTACTGGAAAAACTAGATTGTGGATCGTTTTTTGGATTCACAATATGTTCATAGGGACTATTGTGAACCGATTGACCGAAGAATTTGCTTCACAAACACCGGCAGTTTTCTATGCTTGGTTATCTTTCGTAATATTGTGGTGTATTTGGGTTTGTGTTGGCTTATGGCAATGTGCTTTTAACGCAAAATACAGGTTTTGGGGTTACATACTACGCCCATTTGTAGTTTTGTGCTCCATATATCTGCTTTACTCATTTTACACTGCTTTTTCTATGTAAAGGTACAGCACAAGCAGTGTCCTCGAAGGTCCTTAACTAAATAGAAGAGATTAAAGTCATAGGAACAGGGAAGTTGAGCTTCAAATACCGTCAAAATGGCGAAGTGCTATTGCTAAAATTGTGGACGCTTTAGTAGCTGGAGATTACATTTTGCATACACCCATTCCAAATGCAGAGTTGAAAAGTCAAGGTTTAGTTTATCCTGTCAAATATTACATTGAGAATTATGGCGAAAAACTCAAACAGTTTTCTGAAGAATGTTGGATATCACCAGTTTATGTTAGGTGTGCCTCAATAGGGGATGGTGAGGCACTATAGTAAAATATACTTGCTATGGCTTGCTCGAGTTAATTCTTGGCAATCTTAGCAACCAATAAGCAGGGCGTATGGTACGGCGATATGTGTACAAAGGCTTTTCATAGCTAGATAAATAATTACTGACAGGTAGCGAAGTGTTAATAACCCTAAGGAAAGGAATTCTATTTATCACCTTGCTTGGTAATTCCCTAATAGAAAAGGTGTACTTACGTTTTAGCGTACTTTGAATATGTCTTTTTGTTATCAAATTATTACTGTGTGGCGTGGGGAAACGGATTGAATTTAACTGTTTAGATTATTTCTACAGTTACCTTTGAGCTGATGCGCCTTACACCTAGCACCGTCAAATGCACTAGGTGTAAAAAGCCATCGTTACGCTGCGTAATTCTCTTTAGCTGACGGTTGTAACTCCATTAATACAGCTTGCCATAGCCCACTCAATCCTAATAAGTAATGTGGCTGCTGGTAAACAGGCTGTGTTTCCCCTTGAACAGTGGCGGCGAGTGTTGCAATAGCTGCGAGGTTGCATTGGTCTCTGTGGTTCATTAACTGTTGCTGATCCATAGGTGCAAGCTCAATGGGCATGTAAGTTTTCCATGATTCAGCAGGCAAACTATGGCTTGAAGGAAACCAACTTAAAGGGCCGGTAGTTTCACTGAGAGTCAAAGTGCCATGAGGAAATAGCGCAGAGAACTGGTGGTTCAAAAAAGTAGCGCTGCCGTCATCTTCAACTGATGAAAAGTTTTGGCATAAAACAGATACGGTGAGGTTATTATTTTTAAGCACTACAGGCTGAAACGCCATAGGTTCGCCGCTGTATTTGATTACCTCCAACCCTTTAAATCCACCTAGTGCGCGACCCAATAGATCTAGCGCTGAATATAAAGTTCTTAGATTAGCCCCTATGGCATAATGCATACAAGTAAACCCCTGTTGATATGCGGCAAGTACTGACTGCAAAAATGCTTGCGGCGCATAGAGATCGGCGAAATGCCCATTGACATGAAAATATGCTTGGTGCTGCTTGGCAAGTGCGAGCGCTTCTTGGACAAAGGCTTGATCAACGGGATGCTCACATAATACTGACACTCCCATTTTTAACAAAGACAATACAATTACTTTTCCAGCCTCCCCTGATATTGCAACGCAAGCAATATCAATATTGCCAGCCGGTATCGTGGCGACATCCGTATAGTATGGTACGCCAATTTGCTTGGCAATTTGCTGAGAGTGTTCACTGCCTTTTGATAAGACGCCTACACATGACAAGCTATGTTGCGAAAACTGAGTTAATGCGCGAATGTAAGTGGAACCATAGTGGGTACCGCACACAAGTACTTTCATAATGTTTTCCTTTTTAAGCAATAGGGTGTGGCTCTTTGTTAACCGGGCGCCCTTGTAATAATTTGCGTAACCTTGGGTTGTCTACTCTTTTAAACTGCTCACCAAAGTGAATGGGTTGCATATGGGCTCCAATGGCCCGTGCGACTCTAAATGGACTTAGCGCCATATCTGGAGAGGTGACATCCACAATAGCAACGTCTACATCTGCTGAATCTAGGCGCTGTTTGAGCTGGGTTATTTGGGTGATCACTTCATAAGGCCAATCTTCCAGTGCTTTTGCATCAGTCAAAGGGCGGCGCATAAAATCAAATGCGTCGAGTTTATCCTTACTAAAATAATAGGCGGCGTGGTCTTCTAGGCTTGTAACTTCACTGACGTGATGTGGAATTTTATGCCCAGAACGCATAAGTTGGCAGAGGTAGGGCATCACATGGCCTTGCTCCAATAGCGCTTTACGCATCGCAACCTTAATATCGCCATGGGTGGCCAGTGCTACTGATGCTGCGGGGGTGCGGTAGCCATCTCCTATTGCTAGGCATACCACCGTAGGTACATGTAGCCCCACATCAAGCAAGTAGCACTCAAGTTCTACACCTAGATTAGTTAAGTCATCTATCATAACCCGCATTTTGCCTTGGTTAAGTGACTCGTAGCAGAGCCGTTCACAAGGTAATTGTGCATACCAAGTAAGCATCATGGCATCGCGTTCAATTAATTCATAACAAGCTCTGAGCGCTGCATCGTCATTATCTTGACCAGCTGCTAACCCGTTTGACGATACCTGACTGAATTGCTCTTTATAAGGACAAGCAAAATTAAAGTAGCTTACCAATGCCGGAACCCAAACTGGTTTATCGGTTGCTAACCAGCTACCTTGACACCAATGTATCTTTTGCTTTTTATGCCATTTGTGAAATGGGAAGTTGGGCGTGCTGTATTGCTTATTCGAATATAAAACTAATGTGTCTGGATTAACATAATCACCGTGTAGCTGGCTAATTGATGCATATTTAAAATCGCTCAGTTGGTATCGCGCCGCTGAGTATCGCTCTAGGGCCTCACCAACCGCGCTGATATGTGCAGAAATAGGGTCCAACCCTTTACCCGAGCCCACTTGACCTGAAGCTCTGGGGTCAAACTCACCTTCAGTAAACGAGGATACTCCAGCCGACGCCGTGATAGGAAAATCAGGTAGATGCGGTGCATGACCGGTGAGCTGGCGAACGATCCCAGTTTTCGGATCTACCCAACCCTCAAATAGAGATTTAAATTGATCAATATCTTGCAGCTGATTGAGGGGGTTTTCAGCTGGTTTTGGATCGCGATGCATAGATAGCGCGTGAGTCTTCGCATGACTGTGATCATAACCGCACACTTCACACCAAGGAATAGGAATAATTGCATGTTTTTTTGATTGGTATGTGATTAGGTTTTGAACAAAAACATGGGATGACAGCTCACTTTCGGTAAAGCCCCAAAGGATTTTTAATGCTTCCATAGCAAGTTGTTGACCTGTGATAGCTGACATGGGGGTCAACATACTGCGGGCACGTCCGTCACGATTTTTGTTATGGCTTTTTTCTAATTCGTGCGCTAGCTCGCCGTGTTGTTCAGTGCCTAGTTTTCTAAGTCTTAAGCAATTCCAACATGAGCTGGAGGCGGTTTCATTTATATTGATGGCAGGGCCTATCCAGCTTTCCAGACCATCCAAGTGACCATAAATGGCTTTGATCGTATGTTGATGTAGGTATTCTGAGGTTTTATGTGACCAAAAGTTTGCATCTTTCCCCAGAGTGATTATAGCTAAATCCCAGTCATTTGAAGGGCAGCCTAAGTTGTGGTTATCGCAAGTGAGTTCGGAGTCGCTTATCTGCATCCAAGGGTTGCGGTGCTGTAGCATGGATTTAAACACCTGTGCTCTTGGTTTACCAACATCTTCAGCAGAGAGAAAACGGTGACACGCCAAGTCATCACAGGAGATATTTTCTTTATCTAATAAATGAACGTGGCCTACGCCGGCTGTGCCCAACTCTTCTAGCAATGTAACTGCCCATGGCTCAAGGCCGACGACTAATACTCTACAGGGAGCGAGAGAATATACTTGATCTTGGCTATGCGGTATTTGGCTTGCCTGATGCCACGGGCGTAAAAAACGTGTTTGCACTAACCCAGGAGGCCGAAACTCGAGTTGTTCAGAGACTTCTTCCAATAAACCATATTGGCTAAGCATTTGCAGGACGGCTTGAATGCTCGCATCACTATATTCGGGCAAACGCGCGCAGATTTCAGCTTGAGAGAGCTCTCCCTTCAGTAGCGGTAATATTTTTTCAACAAAGTCTGATGTATCTCGACCGTGAACTTGAAAGTCTCCCAAATCTGAACTTAATAACACACCGCTGCTGTTGGGAACAATGCTTGCAGCTGGGGTTAACCTTAGCTTTTTCATAAATTAAACATCCATTTTTTAAGGACATTCCCTGAGTTGAGCCCAGAGAATGTCAATAACTGCGCGCTAACCGCCAGTACTACACGGTATGCAAGTTATACACTGAAAACATTGCACACACTGCGGGGCACATTGATAACACTGCAGACATTGGTGTGAACACTGTAGACATTGGTGTGAACACTGTAGACATTGGTGTGAACACTGTAGACATTGGTGTGAACACTGCAGACATTGGTGTGAACACTGCAGACATTGGTGTGAACACTGCAGACATTGGTGTGAACACTGCAGACATTGGTGTGAACACTGTAGACATTGGTGTGAACACTGTAGACATTGGTGTGAACACTGTAGACATTGAGGTGCACACTGATAACACTGTGCACAGAAATTCACAGCACAAGGGGTGCAGGTATCACATTTGGTGATATGTGCACACTGCTGGCAATGTGCCTTTTGTTCCGCTTGACATAAAGCGCAAAAATTCACAATGCAGGGGTAACAGGTGTCACAATGAGTAACAGGACCGCACTGTTGACAGAAGTTAACAATACAAGGGTAGCAAGTATCGCATTTGGTGATATGTGTACATTGCTGACATTGTAAGTTTTGACCCTGCTGACACAGGGCACAGAAATTAACAATGCAGGGGTAACAAGTGACACAGTTAGCGACAGGCTCACATGTTACGCACTTGTAGTTGGCATCACATTGGACGCAGGCAACACACGGTGTCGGAGGGCCTAAAGGTTGATAGCTAGTTCCAACTGGTGCGCAAGTAGCACATAGTGTAGTTGTGCACGGCGCACATAGAATTGTAGGGGTGTAACAAGGGGCACACGGTGTACAGTAATAACATACTGCACAGTCTACGATCCTTGGCGGGTTACAACATGCTTCTAGCGCTCTGACTTTAGAAGTGAGCTCCGTTACTTGTAATTGGAGTTCTTTTATTGCTTGTTCGCTCATATTACTTTCCTTAAAATTTCATTTAATTGACTTATTTGGTAACGCGTACCAAAAACGACTTTGGTTTGTTGCTTGCCGAATGTGTTTCACAGGTGGCAATCATCATGTCTTGAGCAGACATATTCGTCACATTGCAATAACGTCTTTATTGCACTTTAAATAGTGTGTTGGCAGTGATGTGTGGAAACTTATAGCGGCTGCGTTTACTCTGGTCCTTACCATTTGCCAAACGAAAGTCCAAAGTAATATCTTGGGTGTATTGCAGCATATCTAGACCATTGGACAATCGCTGTAGCCAAAGAGTGGTTTTGAATCGAGGGACATCTGAATGTGCTTTCATAAATGGTGTATTGGCAATGTCGCCATCTGTATCGGTATCGACATCTAGCACAGTGGTGTCGATCACACCTATGTCTTGTTGATATAGGCTATCTAAGGCAACTTGCAGTACAATATTGGGGTTAACATTAGGGTTTTCTGGAATATCAGAACCATATGGGGCTTTGAAGCTATTACCGCCGGCAGTTGGTAAGGCATTGGCAACAGGAATGCTTGGCGCACCTCTAAAGCAGTCGTGATGGCCAATAGCTAAAATAGAGTTACCATGCGGAATTGAAACCTGTTTTACAATAGTTCGATCTTGCTCTTGTTCTGGTAGGGGGTTGGGGGTATCTGGAACCCATGGCTCTTTGTTCAGCGTACCTTGCCCTTGAGGCGCAATCACTTGATGTAGCCAGCTACCATTTTCGGCATGCACAAGTGTATCTTTTTCAGGGCCATCGGCGAAAAATACCCGCTGTGAATAAAAAATGCTGTAAGCATCTTGCTCATAATTGCCTGCTCGGTTGGCTACTTTGCCCTGAATAGCACTAAATGTCATGACTTCGTAATAAGGGAAGTTTTTTAAGATAAAGCCATTGGGGGCGTTATCTTGCGGGATGGGCATGACATTAAACCCTCCATAACGGGTACTGACCCAAGTACCAATTAGCCCAGCTATGGGTCCGAGCTTTTCAAGAATGTCACACCTGTGATCGCCGCCACCAGCTGCAATCAGTGGTACATTAAAATCTGGGACAAACTGTGGTTGCTGTGGGTTAGTTGCTTTATCTGTACAGTGATCAAACTGCTGAGGAATACAGGTGGCGCAACGCAAAATGGTATTGGGCCTACTTGCTGCAGAACATTGTTTATTAAGGTCTTCAAATGCAGATTGAAGTTGCGCGATTTCAACTTGTAATTGCGCAATAGGATCTTGCTTGCTCATGGTTTACTTTCCTTGCTGTGCATAAATTAACGGTTGATTAATTATTCGGCTGGTTTTTAAGTGTATCAGCAAGTTTCTTTTAGTTTATTACATGCTATTACACAGAAATACGTGCATTTCATTAGGTGGTGGGGGTGATTAATTCCGGAATTGATTGTTATCTTCTACTTGTAACGATAAGTTTTGGGCATAACAGTGCGAACTGTATATCCTTTGTTAGCTTTTCATTGCATTGGCAACAGTCGCCCATATCGGCAATGATGTAAGTGATTTTTCCAAGTCTTCCAATTCGATTAGAAATAACTTTAATTTCAAGTTGTTGACTGTAATTTTGTTGAAGCTCTCCAGACCATCATAACTGCATCGCTTTTATTGCCAATTAAAAGAGGGAACGAGGCTAAATTGAAGACAGGCTCATATTTAATGTTTAATCAAACAGTCATCCCAGTCAAAGTGACGCAATTAACCCTCAGAAAAATATACTTATATAAATATTTTTTTCATTTTGCACTAAAGGGAAAGGTTCGCTTTTAATGTCATATAAATTGGGGGAGCGCTATAGGTAATATAAAAAAATAAAGGAGCAAAAATATGACTTATGCACGCGTCTTACTGTTAGCACTTTTAGGAATGTCGACTCCGTCGATGGCAACAAGTAATGTAAAACTGCCACTACCTGTGATTGCAGAAACCCATGACATTGAGCAGCATTCTATCGCAGTTAAAGGAAGTAGGATGGCTTACTTAGAGCAAGGTGAAGGCAAAGCAGTGGTTTTTGTTCATGGTAACCCAACATCATCTTATTCATGGCGTAACGTAATGCCTTATATTTCTGATACACATAGAGCCATTGCTGTTGATCTTATCGGCATGGGAGATTCGGGCAAGCCAGACATAGAGTACACATTTAAACAACAATATCAGTACTTCAGCCGTTTTATAAATAGGCTTGATGTTGAGGAAGTGACTTTGGTTGGCCATGACTGGGGCGCAGCGATTGCATGGCTTTATGCGAAAAAGAATCCAGATAAAGTGGACGGGCTTGCATTTATGGAAGGCGTCTTACCTCCGCAATTTCCCGCTGAAAGTTATGAAGAACTCGGCCCTGTCGCTGATTTTTTTAGAACACTGAGAGATCCTGTTGTCGGGCCAATGTTGATCATTGATCAAAATATGTGGATTGAACAAGCCTTGCCTGCTTCTGTTAATCGCACACTGGGCGAACATGCGATGGAAGCTTATCGTTCACCGTATCTTGTTCCTGAATCTAGAAAACCGTTACTTGCTTGGCCAAATCAACTACCAATTGCGCGTGAACCGGCTCAATCCGACCGCTTAATGCGCGGTATTAAACGCTTTATGCGCAAAACGGATATGCCGACTTTATATATTTATGGCTCCCCCAGTGTTGAGAGTTCGCCTCAAGTGCTGCAGTGGTATATTGAAAATATTGATGAGTTAGAGACCGCTTATGTTGGGCAAGGGTTGCATTATCTTCCAGAAGATCAGCCAGACGCGATAGGTCGGGCTCTTGATGATTGGCTACGCAGGTTAAATGATTAACGCCGCCTGTAATTCAATTTATTATGCACTTAGCCTTTGTTAACCAAAGGCTATTTTTCTAATCACTACCAAATATTCTTACTTTGTTACTGGTTATTACAACAAAGGCATACGCAAAACGTTTTCTTCTTTTTGAAACTATATACGTTAAATATTAGAAGCCGTCACCTTTGTAACCTTTTACTTTCCTTTATTGTAGGTTAGTGTGTTGAGCTTATATCCTCTCATTAATTATAAAGGGATTAACGTGATAGCAGAGTCACTCAAAATACTATACATTGTTTCAGCTGCTTACGTTGTGTTTGTAACTATTGCACTGGTATTGATCCAGGGTCGATTAGCGGCAGAACAAAAGATCGCGTTATTTATTTTTTGGTTGCTACTTTCTACGCCTATGCTGGAATACATAGGTCTAGCTTTTAATTATATGCCGTACCCATTTATCGCATTTGTGCATTCATCTTTGCTTTTACTTGGTCCTGCAATGTACTTTTATATAACGTATAAACCAGAAACGCATTTTGATTTTGCTAAGTCGCTGCTCCACCTGTTCCCATTTGTGATCTTTTACACAGGAAGGTTGGTGGAACCAAAAGAGATCCCGACACTTTTAGCCTTACTGTATTGCCTGCATGTTCTCTTTTATCAATTTTTGTTGGTTAAAACGACTTGGTTCTGTAAAGGTGAAACTTTGAAAAAGCGCACTGAGCATTTGATCAGTCAAAAAGCGATTGCGGTGTTTTTTCTGGTAGTTTCTAGTACCTATTTTGCTCAAGTAACACTGCACAAAATGGGGTCTGATTACTTACGCTTACTTTGGGACCTTAGCAATGCACTGACCTTTATATATATTCTAATGCTCTCTAAAGGGTTTATAGACACTGTTAAAATAAAGCAGGCAAAGCCAACCAGAGTACTAGAGCTTGCACCAGAACTGGCGAACCGACAAAAAAAACTATTGTTCGATTTATTTGAAAAAGAACAGCTTCACTTGAATAATGAGCTGTCGTTAAACTGCTTGGCCAAAGAACTGGATTTGACGGATCATCAAACATCCGAGTTACTTAATGACCATTTAGGTACCAACTTTTATGAGCTCGTTAATAAATACCGGGTTCAAGCAGCCGCGCAAATGCTAAAGATCGCTTGTAAGAAAACAAAAGTGTCAGAGCTTTATTTAGACGCCGGGTTTAACAACAAAAATACCTTTTATCGCGAGTTTAAAAAAACCTTTGATATGTCTCCAGGTGAATTCAAAACGAGATATAGCGAGGTTGAAAAGCATTGAGCTATAAATTGAGTTTCACATGTAAATATAAAGCACTTCACAGACTAGGATACACACAAGCCTGGTTATCTCTTGGGGTTATTACAGAAGAGTATCTTGTATCTCAATATGAAGAAATTGAATCTTCAGAAGATAAAAACGCAGAGCACTATCGAAATAGTGGGTTTTGCGACTTTTTAAGCGCTAAAAATTCATTAACTGATAATGAAGTGGCCGGTATTTTTGATTTAACAGACAATGGGCCTGACAAATGCGATCTAAGCGAAAATCGTATTATTCAGCTGATAGACTCTAATATTCTGACTGATGCTCAACTCAATTGGATTACTAAATACCCGGAAGTGTCAGAAAGGCCGATTCAGAAAAGGTACTTAAGAGAACTGCTTACTCGTAAAATTGAAAAAAGCTCCATCAGCGATTGTTTTGAAGAAATAAAGGCATGTGAAGATAGCCACATCCAAAAATACATTATTGGCCGAAGTGATCTAAAGTCTGAACATGTAAATTGGCTATCCGAACACGGCAGTAACAAAAAGCTTAGGAATATTGCTAAGCAGTTACTGAACAGCAAAAGGTTCAAGTAAAGTGCTTAATATGCTGCTAGCGGCAGCTCAACTTTCGTTCCTACATCGAGGCAAGTTATCGCTTAACGTTAGGCGTCACAGATGAATATTATGAATAAGCTAAATGTTTTGCACTTAGACGGCAGCGCGGGGTTAACGATGGGCATGCTGTTGTTTCTCTTACAAGATTGGGTTGCCAGCCTGTATCGCTTACCTGATCCAACAGTTCATTTTTTGGCAACTGCAAATGTTTGTTATGGTGTATATGCTCTAACGCTTGCTTTTTCTAATAGGAGAAATTCTGCATCTATCTCTTTATTGGTAACGGCAAATATCATATGGGCGGTGGTATGTGTCGCAATCGTTTTGCATTATTTCCAAACTGCAAGTCTTATTGGTCTAGCGTTTATATGTATGGAGGGTATATTTGTGATTGTTCTAGCGCTTTTTGAGTGGAAAAGTAGACGCGAGCTGTTGGAGATTTGTCATGTTACATAAGTTATATTTGCCATATAGCTCGTCCCTTTGCTCGCAAGTCATACTCTTGGACTTGTATAAATGAAATCCAACCTTAAATTCTTCAATTATAACCAAGCCTAATGTACCTATATCAAGACATTGAGATTTAAGGGATGTGCATTGAAAATAATCGACTTTCCCTTTGTGCGGGGCTGCTAGAGCTTGGCTGCGCTGCAATTCATAAACCTGTCCTGCCTTCTTATGAATTGTTGTATCTCAACTCAGAATCAACTAGTGCTCAATGTATCAACAGCCAATAAGCTTGATATTGTTATTATATAGATAACCTCACTGTTACGTGTGTTTATAGGTTCGATAGTTCGTACTTGACGGGACAACGGAATAGCGACAATATTAATTTAAATATCCAATAGCTAAGATGGCATTTTTCGGGGGACCACTGAAGATGTGGTTGCCGTCAAAAAAGCTAGAACGTGCTTGTGACTTAGTGTCTGCTCGTAATAACCTGACTATATTACACCGGGTATACTAGCGAATGTCCCATAAGGAGGATGAGTGTATCTATTAATCTTAATACTATTGTTATCCATGTCCTTTAATGTATTCGCTAATAAAGAGAATACTTATAACGAGTTGACTGCTGCACTTGAGACTATTCGTATCAAAAATGATATTCCCTCTATGTCTGTAGCAATTATAACTTCTGGTGAAGTAACTTATATAAAAGGTTTCGGGTTTCTTGATGAAGAGAAGAAAACAGCAACGAACTCAAAATCGCTGTACCGTATAGCTTCAGTTTCAAAGCTATTTACTGCGCAAGCTATCATGCAACTCGTAGAAAACAAGAAAATAGATTTAAATGACAAGGTCGGTCGGTATTTGCCAAGCTTTGCACAAAGCAATATTACGATTAAACAGCTACTTACTCATTCTTCAGGTTTAAGTGACAAAGTCAAACCAGTAAATTTTGAAAAGCATAGAACGGTAAGTTCATACTTGGATATAGTCAAAAAATCGTCACTGATAAATGTAGAAAATAAAAATTTCGAATATAGTGATACTAATTATAATATCTTAGGTGCGCTCATCAGTACTGTTTCTGGAGAAAGTTATGAACAGTACGTACACACGAAAATTTTAATGCCTGCCAAAATGGATAAAAGTGGCTACTTCAATGGCAAAAATTCATACCTTTTTGAGTCTAAACCCACATATAAAGGTAAGTTAATAGATAAGTCAAAGCAGAGGCCTTATGATCCATCATTTAACCCAAGTGAAGGGTTAATTTCAAGTGCTCATGATTTAAGCCTGTGGCTTGTATTGACACTTACAGAAGAGCAGTCCATTTTGCAAAAGCAAACATACAAAGAGATGTTGCGGCCTCAAGTGAAAACTTCATGGGGGGAGATATATATGGGGTTGGGTTGGCAAGTGTATAAAAGTTCAGATGTTCAAATCGCCAGACATCCAGGTAGTATCCGAGGCTATAAATCACTTATTCTTACTTACCCCGATAGTAAAAATGCGTTGATCCTACTTACTAATTCAAGTAATACTCCACGCTGGGACATTGCAAAATCTATTACAAAGCATTTAAAGGAGAATGCCAAGTGGTAGGTGAATGTACAAGCGGTTTAACAATTGCAAAATCGAGTTTTTTTAATTAGGTCGTCGGAAATTTAGTCAACCTTGAAGAAATTATCAAATACTTGGTTAAGTGTTTAAAGTCGGTAAAGATTGCATAGATTGAACAGCTAGTCATATGCAAGAGTATGCAAAAAGCGTTTTTTATCAGAGGGTGTTGTGTTTAAAGTAATTATTTTAACTATTTTAATAAGTCTATATTCTAATTTTGTTTCTGCAAAAGGGCAATTATCTGGTTCATGGAGTTGTAGTATCACAACTGAAACTGAGCTCCCTAGTAAGATGGACACATCATTCTTATTTATCGTCGATAAAGATGAAACTAGGTTCACTCGTCGTGGCCATATAGTGGTGCCAACAGGAATAAGTGAAATCCCAAAAATAGAATTGAAAACAGTTGAAGCTGGTTCGCTTTTTGTTGACGGTGTGAACATGAAAGTTGTACCAAACAATGTGAGTTTAGAAGTTGTAAAAGGTAAGGAAATATTTGGTGCTGCAGCTGTAGAGGAATTTAAAAAACATCTCTTAAGTGAAGAAGTTGGCGTTATTATAAATCAAGCTAAAGATTCATTCGAATTTACCGTAGAAGAAGGCAGGCAAACAAATCATTGTGTAAGAGAAGTTAAGGCATAACACAAAACTGAGAGTCCGCTTATTGCTCTAAGCGGACGTTTAATTTAAAAGTGGCTACTAACTTACTTTTCCTCTAGAGAAAATTTTTGTGCTTTAAACGAAACCTCAAAGGCATCTGTAGTAAAAACATAATTCCCACAGTCATCTCCAACTAAACCCAGAAAGCTTGAAAGATAATCGCCGACACTATCATCAAAGTATACTATCTCAACGTCTGCTAATTCATCGAAAAAGAGAATATAAGCAACTTTTTCAGAATCTGGTGATTCTCCTAGAGATGCGACAATGTAGCCGTTTACCACATCTAGGTTCATACCAATCAGCCAAAATGCATTGGATGCAGCGCCTATTTTTATGTCTTTCATCGTTTTATTATCTCATATATATTTTGATTTCTAACAGTTTCGCAACGAGTGAAAACAACGAACTACTTTAAATTGAACTTTTTCGCCTGTACTGTGGGTCTCTTTTCCCGGCTCATGGGGAATTTGCTGACCATCTGGTCCGTATCTATCCCTAACTTTTTTACCATTAGGATTATTTTTCTGGGGTCTCTTAGGCCCAGTTCTCACAATTTCACCATTTGGTCTCACCCAAACTTGACTACCATCTTCATGATCCCATTGTTGGTATCCGCCTTTGGTCGTTTTAGTTTTCCCAAATCCATTGTCACCCAAAACATCTTCTGCCACTTCGCCACTTAATCCTGTCAAATCGGGGAGTCCTTGAGAGGCATTTTCAGAAGACTCATTCAAAACTACGGCCGTCGCAACTCCAGCTGCAACTCCAACTTTATACGCTTTATAAGCTTTGTGAGCAGCATTTGCAACTTGGGCCACGCATATGCCAAACCCTAAAGGTCCTGCTACACAATGGGCGGCTTTTCCATCTGGGTCTATATATTTATAAGGGTTATTTTTAGCGTATACATATCTATTAAAGCCTTGTATTCCCTGTATGCTATTTAAGTGTCCCAGTGCTCCGATCGGATCATTCGAGTAGAAGCGACCTATGACTGGATCATAGTATCGTGCCTGCAAGTAGTTTAAACCGAGGTTTTCGTCAAACTCATGGCCCGTGTACCCAATAGTATCTCTAGCCCCTTCTATACTTTCACCGAAAGGTCGATAATGTTGTCTACTGTTGGCTAAGGAAACAGTTGGTACGTTGCCGTACTTTGCAATCAACTTGGTGCCTAAATAAATATAGTTAATACCATTTCCAGTGAGTGCACCTGTTTGGTTGAATAAAAGTCGGCCGCTTTGATTAAATATGCTGTATTCGGTTTTACCGCTTTCTACTTTTTTGACTCTACGATTAAAACCATCATATAAATAATTATTACCATTCGCTGTTGTTACTTGGTTTGCATCATTAAAGCTTAATGAGTATTTCCCATTGTTTGTGATATTTCCTCTGCTGTCATAGCTGATGTTGTTATATTTACCACTTACTCCTGAAACAGAGGTGAGTCGATTGTTATCTGCATTGTAGGTATATGCAAGACTTCTGTTTTTACTTGAATAGCTTGTAATATTGCCCAGCACATCATAATCGATATCACTATTGCCTATTTTACTACCAGCGGTTACTTTGGTGAGTCTATCAACACCATCATATTGCATGCTTGTTATAGAATAGCCTGAATCAATGCCATTTAATATAGATTTAACGTTTCCATTATTATCGAAGCTATATGTTAAATCTAAAGCATTATTACCCGTCTTTAAATCAGTTATCCTTTTAGGTAAGTTACTATCCGTGTATAGCTCTAGGTTATGTTTTACGCCATTGCTGAACTCATAGCTCTTAGCCATACCATTGGGGTAATAATTTACATTTTTAATAAAGCTCTGCTGCAGTATGTTGTTACTATTATAAGCGGCGACCGACTGTGCCTCGCCGTATGCGTTTGGCATATATTTAACTTTTGATCCATCTGGATAAGTAATAGCATTAATGTTTGCCACAGAATCATAATCATATTGCAGTGAGATAGGAGTCTGATCAGAGATGGTTATAATCTCAGTTTCTATCAAGTTCTTGTTATTATATGTATAAATTTGAGTAACATTAGACTTAATGAGTGCGGTTAAATTTCCATTATTGTCATACCCCTGTTCTAGATCTAAAGCCGTTCCTGAGTAGTTAGTCTTATGTAGTAAACCTAAATTATTATAGGTGAAGTGTACACTTCCTGCGGGAGCAGACGTTAAACATGCATTATAACTAGTGCCTTTTTTCTTCCATGCTAATTGGCCTAGTGCATTGTACTTCATGACAGTGTTACCAACATCTGCTCGCTTTATTAAGCATAGTTGTTTGTTTGAGTCATATATACGAGTTTCTGTTTGTTTTAAAACTTTATTTGCTGAACTTGCAGAATAAACGTTGCTTGGGTTAATAACACGAGGATCATGACAACCCAGAGGGTCTATAATGTCACAAATTGGTGGATCTGGCTCAACTCCACCATCGTCACCACCTCCATTGCCACCTCCGTTTCCCCCACCTGAGTTTGTTGGCGCTTCATTAGATTGAGTAATCGATTTAATAAAGCCACCCACGTCTCTTTGTAAAGTTGTTAAAATCGACTCAGGTGAGGCAACTTGTATAACATTCTTATAATTGGGCCCGTGATAGCTGAGGAAAGTTTTAGTCGTTTTATTACCTTTGCCATCAGTCTCTTCCATTCTATGACCTGACAAATAGCGATAGTAAATTGTTCCCAAGCCAGATTGATCAGTTCTGATACGGCGATTTAAAAAATCGTAATGATAACTTG
Source organism: Pseudoalteromonas sp. Of7M-16 (assembly GCF_022347805.1). Classification (NCBI taxonomy): domain Bacteria; kingdom Pseudomonadati; phylum Pseudomonadota; class Gammaproteobacteria; order Alteromonadales; family Pseudoalteromonadaceae; genus Pseudoalteromonas; species Pseudoalteromonas sp. Of7M-16. Next base: position 212,697 of record NZ_JAKRFY010000004.1, read on the forward strand.
TACCAATCGTTTCTGTCTGACTGTCACTCATTATTGACTCAAACGCCAGACGCCCAAATTTATCATAGCTAAAGACTTTGTAACGTGTATTGTTAAGTGCTGTTGGGTATTTTAAATCTCGATATTTTTTCAGAATAATTTGACCATATGCATTATATGTCTCTTCAATTTGTAGCTCGGAGTTTGCAGCACAACCAGACATCGAGTTGTTTAATGTACAATGCGTTATTGTCTTCTTATTATTTGTATCATCCCAACTATAAAGGGTCCCTAGCCATGTACGCCCATAATTCGTATCATTCTCTGTATTCTCAGAAACCAGCCTCCCTAATTTGTCATATTTGTATTGAGACTTAGTACCTTTTTTATCGGTGTACTCTAGAATATTACCAAATGAATCCGCTGACATTACCTCTTGGACAGTACTATCAGAAGTGGCTTTGTATGAAGTAGTTCTCCTTGGTACGTTCGCGTTGTAATCTGCACTGTAAGTAGTTGTTATTTTTCCGCTACCAGATAAACGGTTATGATTAAGTGTTTTACTTTTTAACGCCCCCTTTGAATTTCCAGTTGCATGATAAGAATAACTTTCTTTCAGTTGTCCAAAGCTATATTTATGTTTAATGTCTAGCGTATTCGGCTCAAGGGTAAATTGAGTCTCTGCAACATAACCACTATCACTGCTTGAATACTCCCTTTTATTGAGGTTGTTTGTTATCCAATGGGTTTTATTGTGAGAGTACGAATTTTTTGTATACTTGGTAGCGCCAGAAAAAACTTGTGAATCAATTCGATTTGCGGGCAAAGTAGAAGAGCTTGAAAAGACTTCTTTTTGCTTTGTTAAGCCGCTATATCTACCATATGTCAAATAATCAGTGAAAAACGTATCGTAACCGTCGTTTACCTTATAACTCGTGTATTCTTTTGATTTGCGCACACTTGAACAATTAGTTGGTGTAACTATAAAGTAAGGACCTATAAGTTGCTTATAACACCCGCTACTGCCAAGAAAGTAGTGCTCCCATTGAGTTTCTCTTTTGGCGAGCAATTCACCTTCTTCCCATCGTTTATTATGCACCCAACCTACATTTAAATAAGGACCTTTATATATTTCCTGTTTGTATATTCGAGCACCGTAATCGGCTGGAGAATGAATATAGTTGACTTTAGTCAAAGCGTGTGAGTTACCATCTACGTCATACTCATAAGAGATCGACATATGACCTTCTAAGCCTGGATAATTTACTTCTGGCGAAGTTAAGGTATATTGAAAACGTCTTTCTTGAATATTTGGCCCAGTAATCTTTTTAGAGCTTACAGTAAGGCTATTTCTACTGTCCTCCCAATAGCCTTGATATGTATACTCAACTTTCAAATCAGAAGGAAAAGTAATACTAGCGATAGAAGTTAATGCACCGCTAAAAGCACCGGTATGAGTGAAAGTGGTAACCCGTTGCTCTGGGTCAATAACTGTACTTATCTCACCCTTAGGATTAAAATTAAATGTGGTTATATAGGTTTCATTATTATCATCAACAATCAATTGTTTAGTCTGAGAGCTATTAACTTCTCTTACTTGAACTCCGTTAAAGTTAATATTCTGTTGAGTTAAATCAATTTTTAAACCATATTTATCTTCTATAGAAACAGGGCTCCACGAATATTGATTGCTACGTACAGTTTTCCGAGTTCCAAATTTGATTTTTGTTCCATCATTAAAAACAATCACAGGCTTGGATGATTCACATTTTAATACGGTGTGATCATGGAATAATGCAAGTGTGCCTGAAGGCATATCACTGCTGTTAAACCCTAAGGGTTTCGACCGTTGCGGTAAGCCTAAGCCGAGTTGATTGAATTCAAGACCTGATAAACTACCTAAACAGCCAAAGGTTCTAGCCGTCCTGTTTCCTCCGGTAACTGCGGTTCCCGTCAATGATACCCCGAGTCTATGGCCATTAAACTTTTTAAAGATATTTACTGCACCGCCTTTAAAACCTTTCACTTCATATCCGACAGAAAGGGTACTTCCATTTGCAGCTGGGATCGTTTTTATGTTAAATGAGTGAGTTAGCTTTAAATCCTGAATACTTATACTTTCAGAAGGTAAATCGCTATAGTAACTTTTAAATACAGAAGAAAAGTCACTGCTGTCCTCGCCACTACCATTACCAGGTAAGTGACCCGTATCCGCTAACAACGAACTTGAAGCTAAAAAAAAGGCTACCGAACTAACTTTCTTTATTATTTTCATAATTTAACTACTCTTGGGTCTCTGCAACTGGGCTGCCTAACAAATCTGTGTGAATGAAAGTCACTTTTTTTCTAGGTGCAAAACTAATTGAAGCTTGGCCTGTGTTTTTACATGTATTTATGTTGCAGGCAATGACCCTGAATTCATAGTTACCACTTAACTTACTAAGAAGAAACTTGTTCTCATTCACAACAAATAGGTCGACCCACTGGCCTTGACTATTTAAAACTTGAATTTGGTATTTACTGGCATGCTCGATATCTGCCCAAGTCACGTACGTAACGCCAGAAACAATATTCGTGTTGAAATTCGTGGCCGGAGGAAAAGGTACCGAAGGTATAAATGGAATCACAAAAAATATGCCACCATTTGAAATAGGTATCCATGTGGTTTGTGCTTTCACTATTAAGGGAAAGTTAAGAAGTAACACCAGTAAAGTTATTATGTTTTTTTTCATTTACAAGCTCCATACAGAAAAATGCAAATATACAACAAGGTAAGGGTAATTAACTTCCTTGTTAACAATTAGGGGTTCATTAATATGCTTTTTATAAACAAATTGCTTGGAAGTAGAAAGATCACCTTGATTGTCGAACGGCCCTGATGCTCAAATATGCCCCTAGAGGCGACTTTTTGCAGATGTAAGGAATACGCAAAAACTGTTGATTGCATTAACTATCTTGAAATTGACATGAATTTCAGTGTATTGGTTTTTAAAATGCGGTTTGAGAACCGTTATCTGATTTAAACGATACGCTCCCGTTGAGGTCAGTGAACGTTCTCGATATTCAGGCTCTTCCTTTTATTACTCAAAATTAGATTGGTGCGTTAATGACATTATTTCATGGGATTTTAAGCCAGTATTGCCAGCCGCTCTGTCAATGTTTCGATGTATTGGACAAAGTAAATCACCTATTACTTTGCTAACATATACAATCAATCACTGACAGCATGCTCTAACAATATGATATCTATCAGCACCTTGGGTTAGGTTTGGCTTATACTAAGTTTATCTGGCCCTGTATTGTCGATATGCTAACTTAGTTGGAGCCGATGATGAGATAAATGAGGCAACCTGTCTAAAGCAGTAGGGTTTTGCGCTGAAGGCAGAGTATTTTGTGTGATATATGGTTGAAGTGAGCAAGTTCAGGCCAATCTATTAGATAGCGGAGGGGAAATGGGCCAACAGCAAGTGTATGGGGCGAATGCCTTTTGTAAAGATGCTATATCGAATTGGTCTGTAGTTGAGCCCGAGCTTCTAGAGTGGCAAGACGAAGTACATAATTGCTTGGCGATTCTAGCTGATGGATTAAGAAACCAAACTATAAGTGCTACCGAGGTTTTTTGTTTTCTAGAATCTGTGCTAAGTCTTACAGATGTTTGCCCAGAAATTGAGAATGCAATCGCGATATCATTCATCGAATACAGTGAACTAGAGACATTAGGGCTATCAACAAAAGTCACCCCGTCGGTTAAAGACGTTCTGAAAAAGCAGTACGAGTGTTGGCAAAAAATACATAATGGGGCGTATATATGGAGTACCTAATAGTTGCGAGCTTGGTTCTCAGCCCATGTATTGTATAGCTTGGTTGAAGAGGCAATGGCGGAATTCAAGTTCGATAGAGCCAAATATCAGGTTGCTCATTCAAAAATCAGTTTTTTCTCGCTGTATTGGTTTTAATTACAGGTGTTTTAGATTTCTTACTGGGCTTGTATTTTATTTTGGTTGGTATCACAACTTTGATATCCATATTTTTTTGGATACACAAAGGTGGCTTGCCACAAGCCTATTTACGCGCAAGAGAAGCTGAAGTTGTCGAAGTAAGTGATACTGACATCAAAGTTTGTAATAAGTTGACTGGCTATAGCGCAATCAAGAGCTTAACTGAAATTAAAAGAGCTAAGTACAGAAACTACTTTGGCTTTGAAGTTGTCATTATTGAGTTTGATAACCAAGAGCGTTTTGCGCTTATATGTTATAAGAATTCAAAACAGTTAGAGAGCTTATTAAATAAAAAGGATTAATAAAAAAGCTGTATGTATAGATAGAACCCGTTGAGTGTTATTTGCGGCTTTTCAGATTGTTGCGCATTTAATACAGTAGCATTGAAGCCACCACGATTACTCAGTCGAACACGCCCGCCTTAACTGTTTTTTAATCCATGATCTTTAGATTTTAATTAGAGCGAATTGCCTAGCGCAAGGTATGTTATGGATTCATTGTGCTGGAATTCACTACCGCTACTACTTTAAGCGTCATAGCAAGCCTGATCTTATTAATTGTAATTGAATATACCCCCGGTATAGGTCCAGCCAAAAGTAGGAGGTATGTGATATGAATTTTCATTGTTTTATTTTAATAAGGAGATGGTTTGGTTGAAATTTAATCTTTAAAGTTAATTTACTTGTTAAATTTGTTGTGTTTTTTGGTGTTATTAAGTTAAATAAGGTGCCGCAATCAAATCAACTCTGAATACATGCGGCATATATAATAATAAAGGATTTAACAAATGAAAAAATTAATACCGATACTGCCGGCATTGCTTGCAGTGCCTATGCTATCTCATTCGGCAACATGGGATGTATTGCACAAATGGCATGTTCCTTCAAAAGACGAGCAAACACAGGATGTTGTGTGGAACTCGCGATTGAATAGAACCGTGGTGTTTAGACAAGTAGACAATACTTCTACAGTTTCCCTTTGGTCTATGAGCGGAAACAATGATTACTCTCTAAATAAAACCTCAGCAGTCAAACAAGGTTGGGATTATGCTGATGGTCACTATTTTGCGTTCTCAAATAAAATCCAAGCATTTCATGACTGTACTCACTCTCCTTGTGCCACAGGGCAAATGCATGCGGACAGAATATTCAACTTAGTTCAGCCAACTCGCTCTACTGGCAATATTAAGATTGATACAAATGGGCAGTCATTTTCTGGCTGGCACACTTGGGCAGGTGCAACGGATGGAAATCACGCTGTTACAGTATCATTTCCAAATTTACAAAGTGGTAGTTATCAGTCAAATACTAAAAACTACTTACATGTATTTATTTACCCATTCAACACTAAATCGTTAAATTCAAATAGCAGCACAATACAGCCTATCAGTGCGTTTAAGGTTCCGACTCAATATAGTCGCAATCAATATGTGCAAGGCGCCGAAATTGCAAATGGCAAAGTGTATGTTCAGCTAGGTGGTCTGCACAATTATGACAATGATTACAAAAACGTCATTTTAGAATTTACGATGGATGGTCAATATATTCAAACACATGAGTTTGAAGCGAAAAAGCCAATCAATACGGGAAGCACAGAATCTAGCTACCCAAGCTACCTTCACGTCGAATATGAAGGCTTGATGGAAAAGCACGGTAAAATTTATTCACAAGTGTACTACCAGTATGGCTGGACATCTAAAACAACAAAAAGCTTAGTGTATGAAGCCATTGACTCTAATCGAAACCTTTCAACCAGAGTTAGATTTGTGAATAAAGCTAAACCATATGGGTCAGCAGACGACAAAAAAGTGTGTATTGACGGTGAAGGTTCAACAACGAGAGCTTGGAAAGACCAAAATGTTCAGTCATTTTTCTGTGATGGTGGACCAGACCAAGTATTTGAACTTTGGCGAAATGGCAGACCTTTGGGTGAACGAGAGATTGGTAAAACGGGCAAAGTGCCACAGTATGATACCTCTGGCAATGAGCTCTGGTTTGAACTTCGTCCAACCTATATTGTGGAAGGTAAAAGCGCACCAAGCTTATGCTTAGATGCATCGGGTTATTCTGGTGGTAAAAAGGCCAATGTACAATTCTGGGATTGTCAAAATCGACCTGACCAACAATGGCAAATGAAAACTGATGGTAGACTGGTCAATAAGCAGCAGGGCATGTGTCTCGATATTAAAGGCTATGATGGTAAATCAAACGTCAATATCCAGCTTTACCCATGTGATTACCACTTGGATCAACACTGGACGACAGAAATAACCTACCTATAAAGAGTTAGCTTTATTGTAACTTACCGCATTGCCCAGTTTTTTTAGCTGGGCAATTTTATCTCTACTTGCCACTTATTTTTTCCCTTTATGAAAAGCTAATTTACTTAAGGTGATTTGCTACAGTGGCAACCAATAAACCGTTCATAACCCGGTGATCGTTAATAGCTATTGACGTGATACACACTTGCTTAATTTTTAACTTTTGGTTGTTGCAAAAATCCGTTGAGCCATAAGTTAACGTTTGACCGGGAAAAGCGGGACTTTGTCTGATTCCTTTGACATTACTGCAAGAATAATTAAGTCTAATTAAAAGTGAACACTCGAACATCGACAGTTATAACAAATGCGAGTAGATACTTTATTTTCTCTTTTTTGTGAGAGCTTCAGGCTGTATTGAAAGCGAAAAAGCAATTTTTTGGCACCTATTTGATAGCATGAAAATCAACGCATACGGTAATACAGCGATGTTTTATACGTTAGTTTACCTAATATAACCACCTATAAATTGGTAAGGAAATTAAAATGATAAAATTACTTTCTGTGGCTGTTGCTGCTCTAACATTCGTTGCATCTACAGTGAGCCATGCAGAGTCTAGTACAGGCAAAGAATATCAGGCTGTTGTCGAAACGGCTTATAATTACTTTAATGGCGCCGCAAATGGAGATCAAAAGCTGCTTGCTAAAGCATTTGATCAAGAGTTTGGACATGTAAAAATGATTACAAAAAGCAAAGAAACAGGAAAAGAAAGCATCAAATCGGTGCCGTTAGACGAGTTTTCGGGTTACTTCAAAAAAGCGACTAAAGACAAGTGGGAAGCTAATATTTTGTCCGTTGATATTGTTGACGATCAAATGGCTATGGTAAAACTTGATTTTCATACACCTAAAACACATTACATTGATTATTTAGTCATGTACAAACGCCAAAACCAATGGCGTATCATCAATAAAACGTTTGTTGCAAAGAAAAAACAGCAATAATGAGCTGATTTGCGATGAACTATGGCGCCAAATGTTCACTTTGAACTGTCTGTTGGCGCTTTCCAAATCGTTTCACTTTTAAGCAATGACTTTTATATCTCAGCTACCTTCCTCATATAACTAAGGCAAGAATTTAATAGGCCTCACTAAATCGTGAATGTTTTAAATTTATATAATGAAAATATCATGAATTTATAGCTATATATAAATCGGTTTCATATTAATTATTTAATTTCTCCAGTGGTGTTAATTTTAAAAATGTAATGTGTTTTAATGTTGCCCTTGCGTGATTTATTAAATGTCAATAAGTGGCGTTTTTCTAAAAGCTATAAATCATTGTGGTTTTTATTTTTATATTATTTTAAGAGGTGGTTATGAAGTACTTAGGAATTTTAACTCTGGCTATGGCACCGTTTTTCTCTCAAGCTGGCTATGAAATCAAAGGCGCAACGATTACTAAAGTAAGCTTAAGTAATCATTCTGCACCTGGCGTAGTTTTTATCCGAGCAGAGGGTGGTACTGAGATTGATCCAAAGCATTCATGTGCAGCAACAAGTTGGAGCTTTGCACATAAAGTCGAAGATAATGAAATTAGCAGATCAATATATTCAATGCTACTTACTGCAAAAGCGACTAACGCGAAAGTTAATCTGATAGGATCTGGAGATTGTAGAATCGGTTATGGCGTAGAGACTCTCTTTACAATTGCATTTGAAGACTAGCGCTTTTAGCCTGTGCATTTCGAGCATTGCTTAATGTGGCTGGCCGTGATGTAACTGAGCAAAACATCATCTTAGAGATGAAAATGAGTATAGCGATGTCGCTATGCTCTTTTAGCTTACCAAACATAGTTATATTAGCTTGTTGTATGTCTAGAGGCTATTGGCAAACCACTTTCACAGGCTTCTGTATTGCGTTTATTTTCCTTATTTACTGCTATTTCGGGCGTTCTAAAGTAAACCATGGTAGTATCTCCCGTTTTGATTTCTGAATGTATCCGTAACACATGTGCGTATTGTGCAAAGTAATCAAGGTCGATTGGCATAGATGTTATGGAGCGAAAAGGTAGATAGTTTGTGGTTGAGTTAAGTACTTTTGATATTTGGTTTTATGTGTTTATCGGTATTGTTATGTCACTGGGTGGTTTCTTTATCTTTCACTACTATCAAATGTGGGCCAAACGGCAATTAGAAAACCTTGACTCGTCACTGGTTCGTGCTTCTGGACTGATTTTGTTTGCTTCGTTTGGCATTACGTTAACGGGAATGCTTATTATATATGTGTTTGGCTATATGTTGATATCTATTCACTTCAAGTGATGTTTAATAAACTTAATGTGTTATTAAACATCACTGTCGAAACGACTACTGTACATAATCTATCTGCACAAAGTTGTCTCGGGTGTTTTTATCAATTCGGTACAGATAAGGATCAATAATCACATACAATCCGAATGGATCATAGACGTGCATAACAATCGTGTTAAGACCTGATGTAATTGGGTATTCCTTACGGTGATATTCATTAAGCGAGCGCGTTACATCTTCTGGGTTACCCGCAACTACCGCCAACTCGATGGAATCCTCTAATTCCGCTTCTGTTTCTTTACCGTATTCATCCGCAAAGTACTTACTGGCCTCTACGACAACTGTCACCGGATAAAGCCCCGTTTCTGTATTTTTTTCTCCAACGTAGGCACTATCTATTCGTAAATTATAAAAAGTCATTTCCTGAAATAAGTCTTGAACAAGGGCTTGTTGTTTGGAGTTAATATTTGCATTGATCAGTGTTATCAAATCTGTGGTCGTGGCAAACTTTGAAGAAACGCTTTGCTGTTCGATAAATTTCTTCAATAGCTGATTTAATTTACTTTCACCAATACTCTGCGCTAGCGCTAACATCGCTAGAGCGCCTTTTTCGTAATGGACAAAGCTTTGTGATGCAGTGATGTAAAGAGGGTACTCAGGTTCACCACCTCGCGCGCTTAAATAAGCATCAAGAGAATATTTCTTATACTGCCTTAACGCGCCATGATAGTACTTCTCTTTCACAACTTGTAACGCGGAGTACTCTGCGAGGCTTTCAATCAGCATTTCTGCTCCTTCGACATTTGCTGCAGCGAGTTGATGCCCCCACCACTGATGAGCAACTTCATGTGCAGTAACGAAATAGGGAATGTTGTATACACCTGCCCCTCGCGTATCATGACGAAAGCCTATTTCTTCACTAAAAGGAATGGTATTTGCGAAGCTTTGAGCAAACTGCCTATAGCGTGGAAACTCTATAATACGAAGCTCAGAATGTTGGTAGGGGCCAAACTCTTTTGAAAAATAATCCAACGAGTCCTTTGCAGCATCCATCATGGTATCGATATTCCAAGCATGGTCAGGGTGGTAATATAGAGACAAATCGACACCCTTGTGTCTTTCGTGTTTTGCTTCTAATTTAAATGACTGAATACTATAATAATTTACCATAGGTTGCTCCATGGTATAAACATATTTGGCCCTATGCCCCTTAACTTCATGCTCAGTTAGAATACCCGGCGCCATCGCTATTTGTTCAGCATCAGTTGTGAGTTCAGCGCGAAATGTCACATATTCGCCAATTAATGGGTCGTTGTGAAAAATACTGTTATTTAGTTGATTGATAACATTTGCTTCCCCAGTTAAACCGTATTCGGTTCGTTTGTCGGGATCGGTAATGTACATGCTTGTATCGTAACCAAATACCGGAAAAAGCTCGTTATTGTTAATGAAAGTACCATTTTCGACCACCTGACTCATATTGTCATACATATTGGGGGCAAGTTCGACGACGATATCTATATGTGCAGTATCGCCAGGCGCAAGCGGCTCGTTAAACACAAACCAGTGAGCGACATCAAGACCACTCGATGCTAACTGGCCATCTTCACTTTTCACCTCCCAACTTCCAGTGAGTAGCGGAGTATTAACAATCATTTTATTGATTGGTATATCTTGGGAGTTGAGCAAACTAAGTTTCACTATTGCTTTAATGCTGGGGACTTTAGGGTAAATATCAGCTTTAATATCAACCTGTTGTATAGTTGGAGGGAGCTTAAGCCTATGAGAACTAAATGTCTTTTCATAAGCGACTGCAGTATCATCATCTATGCTTTGCATCTCTGTTGATGGGGACAAAACTGAGTTGTAAAAAATGTGAGATCCAGACGCAAAGAACAAGACGCTACTGAGCAAAATGATATGTTTGTCTTTTTTTGATAATTGACGAAATAACACTGAAAGTCGTGCACGCAGATTTGGGCTCTCCCCACGGGGCCATAATAAATAGCCTAAAATAGCCAAAATTATTGATAGGCTACCCCAGTAGATAAAATACACAATTGTTGCGAAGATGGACTGCCCATAACCGTTTAAATCTGAGTAAACCATTGTTGGGAATAAAGCAAAGCTCAGCATGGGGGGGGTAAATTGAAAAGCGATTATCAACACGGCCATAACTGCCGTACCGGTTGCTCTATTCAAACTAATTGCATGAACAAAGAAAGTGAGTGAAAGTAAGCACGCCACTGTAGTAGCTGAAACAACGCCTACGCTGAATAGGTATTGTTGTAATTCAATGGCTTCTATTCCTATTCCGCTATCAAGTTGAAGCTTCACTGAAGCACTGACTGACACGGCCAAAATAGCCATCACGATAAATAAGGCAGCAATAAATTTTGCGCTCCATAGCAGCTGATTTTTTATTGGATAACACTCTAAAATCGTTCCTATGCCAGACTCGCGTTCTCGCCATATCAATTCAGGGCAATAAAAAAGCAAAACCATAAAAATAGGAATTAACAACACTGCGTCTAATTGCTCAATCATTGCATATGTAACCCGCCAATATGGTGTACCGAAGTCACTCTCCATTGGAAACCAAAGTGTGATAAATACACTTAACCCTATGACAAACCAAAACGAAGGTTTGGTGACAATGTGAAACACTTCGAATTTTACTTGTCGGTAAAGCAGCCAAATATTGCTCGGTCGCTTCTTGATGGCATGTGTTTCTTTGTTAAGATGAACGTCCTGAGATTGAGGTTCAAATGTTTGTTTTCGTTTAAATTGCACAAAGCGCTTATGTAAAAGGCTGACTTTGATAGCGCCCAAAAAAATAGCGAGCGTTACTAGCAGCCAAAGACACCGATTGAAAAGCAGTGCAGGGCTGAGACTCAGTGTTTGAGTCTGCTTTTCATAAATGCTCCAGTAAACAGTTTGATTTATTATGTGAGAAAAAGCAGAAATATCTAGCAACATCAGCCACTCATGTAACCTAGCGCCACCATGTAGTCTGGCAGCTTCTGCCCAAGCAAGTAGAAGGCCAGTTAACACGACCAGCGCTATAGACATCCCTGCAACAGCGCGTTGACTCTTAAAAGTTATCCCGATTGCATAAAATAACAGCGAGTAATACAGCGCGTTGGGGAGCATAATTATAATGAGTGGGGAGAGGATGAAATCCCACTGGAACGGTCCTATTACATCACTCGGAAGTAGCTGCCACTGCCACCCGATGTAAGCGCAAACTACGCTAGTTATTAGAGTCAAACAGGACAGTAAAGCGACAACAATAAAAATGGCCGAGAGTCTCGCGAAGTGATATGCCCAATGGTTGATTGGCCGACAAAAAATCAGTTCTTGGGTTGAAAATATATGATTGCTTATGGCTACCCGCCCAACGAATATCGCAGCGAGGATCATCAAAATAATACTTTCTTCTCTGACAAGTTCAATATAAGTATACGGCGCATTAATTGGCACGACTTGATAGGTAATTCCATATTGATAGACTGTGTAGGCAGAGAGTGAGATAAGTAACAAAGCTAAAACATACACCATCCATCTGGAAAAAGTAGTGGATAGCTCAAATTGCACAGTGTTGATCAGCATAAAGGTGAACCGTGGAACATTGTGTCTTTGGCATTTGCCAAAGTAGCAAAATAGACATCTTCCAAATCAGCGGTAGCGGGCATAAAGCCTTCTGGTTGCTCGGTTTGAATAATAGTCGCGATGATATCTCCTGCAAATCGCTTTTTTGAAATTACATTGTACGTTTTCTCTAAAGTTGCGAGCGCGTCTTTGTCGACAACACCACGCCATACCCGCCCATTTAAATATGTGATTAAATTTGCAGGGCTACCTTGAGCAACAATCTCACCTCGATTCATAATGGCGCATTCAGTGCATAATTCAGAAACATCCTCAACAATATGTGTTGATAGTACAACCACTTTGTCTTCGGCCAGTTCACACAGCAAGTTGTAAAACCGATTGCGCTCTTGCGGGTCTAACCCTGCTGTGGGTTCATCCACTATGATTAAGTCAGGGTTCCCCAGTAGTGCCTGTGCTATGCCAAACCTTTGTTTCATTCCGCCTGAAAAGCTCGATACTGCTTTTTTTCTCTGTTCATACAAATTGGTTTTGACTAATAATGATGTTACGGCCTCTTTTCGCTGCCTTTTATTAGCAAACCCTTTTAATGCGGCCAGATGATCCAGCAAACGAAATGCGCTGATATTGGGGTAGACACCAAAGTCTTGTGGTAAATAACCTAGCCGTTGTCTTATTTGGTGAGCGTCTTTTGAGACATTTATACCGTCAAATTCGATAGTGCCAGAATCTGCTGCTTGCAATGTTGCAACTGTACGCATTAGAGAAGACTTGCCCGCGCCATTTGGGCCAAGTAACCCAAACATGCCTTTTTTAATTGAAAGGTTTACATTCTTTAAGACTAATGACCCTTGGTATGATTTTGAGAGGTTTAAAATTTCTAACACAAGTCACTCCATAGCTTGTTCGACAGCACAGCCAGTATATTAACAAACAGACAGGAATCGAAAAAATAACAAACGGGTCAACTCTTTTGTTCAAATGCACAGCTGAGAGGACTCTATTGTTATATTTTTTCTTACTACTGAGTATATGAGACGTATCACAATTTAAGCATGTTTAATTTGAGTGACATGTTTTTTAGGGGTTGTTATGGTAATGCTACTACTTTGAGTGGTCTTAGCCATACGTTTACGATGTAGGTGTGAGGTTGACTTTGGATGAATATTTTTTAAAGGAGTAAGTATGAAGAAATTATTATTAATTGCCGGCTTGCTGGTTTCGCACTCAGGCCTTGCTAGCAGTGTAGACCCAACCAAAATTACGCAAGTTTTAGTAGGGCCAAATTATGGTAAGAATGTCATTTTAACCGTTAGTAATAAACCAACTAATGCCCCTAGTTGCCAAACCAATGCAAACTATAGCTACGTTTTTGATGGTACAACAGAGGTAGGTAAAATGACGCTCAGTGTAGTTCTTGCAGCGTATGCAGCCCAAAAAGATGTCTGGTTGGGTGGAACTGATACCTGCACGTTATATGGTGGTATAGAAAATCTAAAGCACATCGTAGCCAAATAGGCTAGCTCAGTAGAGAGGTATTCGGAATATAAGCAAAGGCATTTTCGCTTGGTATTTAGCGCTGATAAAATATTAAGAACCTAAGCAATAGGGAGTTTCACGTGACAAAAAGAAATCTATTATTTCTCAGCTATTCATCTTTATTATTAGCTATCGCCATTCTTCTGATTTTAGTCTTTGCAGATAATTTGCAAGCGAGTTCTCTGTTGCAAGACCGAGTATTTTATTTGAGCTTACTATTGATGGGAGTGTTTTGTGCAATTGCATTATTTGGTTTCTTAAAATCTACTGCATCCGTAAAAGGTAATATTGGTGGGTTGGCAATAAGTGTTGCAGGTCCTGCAGCACTAGCCATGATCGTTGTAATCGGTGGATTTTACCTTATTCCGAGGTATGAATTTTTCGACGTGACAATACGCGCTGTAAATGATGTGGGAACACCTGTTTACTCAGACCGAAAGGCAAGGGTTAAATTAACGCTACCAACTGGCGTTAGAGAAGCTGATTTCACCAGAAATGGTGAGGCTACTATTAAGGGTCTACCATATTCATTATTTAACTCAAAACAAAAGATCCTCGTAGATATTTATTACTACGATCAAATATTACCTGGCCAAGAATATACTCTAAGCCTTGATGTGATAGAGGTGCAGTTGAAGGAGAATAATGGGACTCCTGAAGGGATTTTGAATAAGAAAAAAGCGCACTTAGAAGTTTTAAAGTTGTTGGCTCCATATAAATTGTTGTTAGGTAATAATGGGAGAATGGAAATCGATATTGATCAGTACTTCGATAAGAGTTCCCTTGAGCGCCTAAAAACGATTGATGTTCATGAGAAAATCCATCTTTCTGCCGATCAGAAATATGATTTATTTGATGTTTTATATGAATATACGCCTGAGCAACTAAACTTTAATGGGAAGTCATATGCTGAGCTGATCCACGAATCTGCAATAAACTTTAGACGAAATGTATCTATTATGTCTCAGATAGATAGTGAAGGTATGGATCCTGAAATTCAGAGAGAGCTTATAAAAATATCCAGAGCGCAATTTGTCATCATGGCTGCCAGCGTAAGACCTGGGGGCGAATATGATGACTATTTCTCAGACCCACTTTGGGACAGCCTGGCATTTGAGACTAAAAGAATACATGATGATAATGTACTTAACTTTTTTACTGAATTTTCTGACTTTTAACAACACATGGCGCTGAAAGGTCTGTGTAATGCAGTAGTTAATTGCATACCAGTATAGAGGGGGCTCATGATAGAAGTAGAAAGAATATTAAGAGTCGATCACGCAGGGGAGTTTGCGGCTATAAATATTTATCGCTCTCAGTTGTATATTGCACGTCATTTGTACAAAGATATTGTGCCAAAACTTGAAGAAATGCTAAGTCACGAGCAACAGCACTTTGACACCTTTGATCGGATCCTACAAAGCCGGGATATTAGGCACTGCTACGCACTATCTTTTTGGGCGTTTGGGGGCGCAACTCTTGGTTTTTTAACCGCTTTAGCTGGTAGAAATGCTATATGGGTATGCACAGACTCGATTGAATCTACAGTATTACATCACCTTGAGTGGCAACTAGATTTTTTAGAAAAACATGACCAAGAGGTTCATGACGCCGTTTTCAGTATCAAAGCTGATGAGCAGGAACATCAGGAGTTTGGTCGCTCTCAAGGTTCTAACTCTCTTATATATAAACCTATATTTTGGGTTGTTGAGAAGTCTACCGAATTTGCCATCTGGCTCAGTACAAAGTTATAAAATGGCTGACAACCCCGTTCAACTAAACTTGCTATTGAGACCCAATTTAAGTGAGAAGGTGATACTTTAATTGTGATCAGGACGACTGAAGTACTTGTCATCAATGGCAAAAAGATTGTTTATAGCTGAATGTGATATTGAACAGGCAAAAAGGGAGTCGTAAACCTTGGCTTTTGTTGGCTTTTTATGAGGCCATGCCTTCACAAATAAACTGCACATCGTTATCATCGCCTTTTCGCCAGTCCAATCGTAGTAAGGCACCTACTAAATGTGGGTTGTTCTCAGATCCCTATGATAGTCCTAACGCTTAGCTCTTAGCATAGAGCTAGTTAGTCAACTAAAGAAACAAAGGCAGGCAAAAGATTGGCATGTTTAATTTGAGGTGACTTGTCATCGTGTCAAACTTTAAAACGAACCACTGCGATTAAGCCGATTAACTATTGGCGGAATCGATACCCGATATTTAATTTTTTTGACGGATCCCGGTTAAGCAAGTTGCGCTTGCGATATTTAATACATCCGTCTTCTTCATTAGTTTTACATTGAAATATGAGTATATTTACATTTATTAAAGGCAAGCTCTCAAACGACCTTTATATTCAAGTTTGGGAAAATAGAATTAAAGTCAGTAACATTCAATCTAAAGAGGTATATGATCAAGAGCCTTTACTGGCGGTTGAAGTTAAACCCAATGGCGCGAAACAGGTTGTTGCGATAGGCAGTGACTGCAAAAATTTGGATAAAAAGAAATATATAGTCGCCAATCCATTTTCTCACCCACGGGTCCTGTTAGCGGACTTTTACGTCGCAGAAAAGGTACTTCAGCACGTCGTGAAAGAAATGCACGAAAGTAGGTATATCTCTCCGGCACCAAGGGTTATTTTTCAACCAATGGAAAAAACGGAAGGTGGATTGAGTGCTGTAGAAGAACGCGCCTTTCGCGAACTCTGTATGGGAGCTGGTGCAAGGGAAGTGATTATCTATACGGGCAATGAACTGTCATTACACGATTTAGATTTTGATAAAATCAAATAGGACAAGCCTAAGCCTAGTGCGATTGGTAAAAAGTCAATTTTTGACCCTACAGACGAATCTAGACAAGAGCAGCATCCATTATTATATTTTTGAGCGTAAATTAGGTGCTGGTATGGAATGGACTGCTGCTGATTTATTGGTTTACTATCGGTTTGAAATAGCTAAACCACCGCGCGAATTTTTCTGCCAATCAGCATATCTATTTACACAGCTTGCGCATTTTTTTGGGACTTACTTTGGCTTGGCCCGCAGTACTTAAGCCAAATGATACACAGGTTTGTATTGGTAATTTGGCCTTTACTGCGAGTTGTGTATTATATAATTTTGCTCAAGCGCCGATTTAGAGCATAGATAGTGTTTGCCCCAATCAAAGCCGCAGGTTTTTATCTTGTAACTTATCCCGACTACTTTAAAGGTTATAGTTGCGTTCAATGTATAGGAAAGTATTGTGAAAGAAGTAACTGGTGATTTAATTGCGCTGGCATTGAAAGGAGATTTTGATGTCATCATTCATGGATGTAATTGTTTTTGCACCATGGGAGCGGGAATAGCGAAAGGCATTAAAGATAAATTCCCAGAAGCTTATGATGCGGACGCGTCAACAGAAAAGGGATCCAAAGATAAATTAGGTTCATATACGAGTGCTACGGTTTTAAGGAACGGCCATAAAATAATAATTGTGAACGCGTATACGCAACACAATTGGCGTGGTCGTGGCGTCAAAACCGATTATGATGCAATTAGAAAAGCTTTCGGAGGCATAAAAGAGTCATTTTCAGGCAAGAGGATTGGCTACCCATTGATTGGTGCTGGCCTGGCTGGTGGTGATTGGAAAGTTATTGCTACCATCATTGATAATGAATTACAGGGTGAAGATCATACATTAGTGAGGTTTGCGCCATAATAATCAACTAAGCAGGAATTAAACTTACAATTATAAGCGCACACATTGAGCGCAAAGAGGGCAAGGGAGCAATAATTTCATGACTAAAACTTTTTCAGTCTTAGTGCTTTTGTTATTTCTGTCTGGGTGTTCTTTTAGTGGAATATTCTTTCCAATTGATAATAGACCCGATGAGCAGAATATTGGAAGATTTGAAGCAATATCATTGACTGCATCGGATGGCACCAAAATCAATCATTATCTATTTAAGCCTGCCACAGAGCATAAGGCGACAATTTTTGCTTTTCAAGGTAGCGGTTCAAAAGTGGTCAATTGGTACAAAGTGATAAAGCCACTTGTTGATGATGGTTATCAGGTTTTTATGATGGATTATCGTGGGTTTGGGGGCTCGCAGGGTAAAGCCGAACACTCATTAGTTGCACAAGATGCGAGTAACGCGTTGGCTTATTTGGTAGGCAGACGCGACGTTACAAACCGGCCTGTTTTGGTCTTAGGCCAATCATACGGTGGACAGCTAGCAATTTATGTTGCCCATCAACATTCAGAGTTGGTTGATGCTCTAATTACTGAAGGCACTTTTACTTCATTTAGTGATGAAGCAGCCTATTCATCCCCTTGGATTGCGAGGCCTTTGGTCCGGGCTATCTTTACCGAACCATATATTGCGGCGGATTTAATTTCTGATATTGAGCTGCCAATGTTAATTGTTCATAGCACGAATGATAAGATTGTACCTTTTCATATGGCACAAACGCTTTATGCTAATGCCAACAGCGAGAAGCAGTTATGGGAGATCCAAGGTAAGCATGTAGCCGGGCTGATTGATTTACCTCAGGAATATATTTCCAAAGTGAATGAACTGCTGTTGCTTAGTCACCGCAGAGCAACGCACAAAGCAAGCCACTGAATACAGACGTTGGTGTTTAAGCACTTATGATATTTGTCGAATGTGAGAATAGCTGCGAAGGAAATTATGGTTAGGTTTTTAATTTTTGTATTGATGCTTTGGCCATTGTCTGCTGTCAGTTTGGACATTAGTTGCCCTACAGCAGAGCTGGATCTGTCTAAAATCGATCATCGAATATTAAGCTTAAAGGCCAGTAATAATGGCAAGCGTCAAACAAGTTACACGGTTACTTTTCCTGCAAAGTTTAATGCATACACGGCAAGTAGCGCTCTATTACAGGTAGGTGATAAAGTTGATTGGCAATTGTTAGCGCCACTGGCGCTTGAGCAGGCTTTCCATAGTGATGAAGAGCTTTCTGTTTACGTAGCGGCTTCATCATCGTTTTCACAGCGCAAGTATGTGCAGATAACATATGGCTCATGTCTTTCTCAAACTATTGAGTTACCATAGTCTTTGCTTATATTAAGGTCTTTTATGTTAAAAATGAGTGTCCGCTACTCGTGCTATCAAAGTCTTTGGCTTCCAAGTGTGTTATTCATATTAACTTTTTCAAACTTAGCATTTGCAATTGATTGCTCATTTGAAAAATACCAAAAAAGCTATAGTGTAGAGTCTGCGAAAAGTGATGCGACTGCTAGTTATGAACGTGATGGCGTGATGTTCATTGCAGTAGCAAATGGTTTTGTTCCAGAGCGTCCCGGGTTTGGACATATAGTTTTGTCTAAGTGCTTGATACTAGATACTAAGTGGAAGACACTTTGGGTTGGGGCTGACAGTAGCGAATGTACAAACAAGCATCAAATGGTTGAGCAAGCTGTTGACTATGCTTTGCGTTTTAACCAGCAAATGCTCAAGCATGCGAGCACCAGTAACGTCTACAAATGTACAATACAAGGTACTCAACGTTAGCAATCATCATGCAAGCAAATTGTTTAATACGATTTGGTTAAGTCAGATTAGGTATAACACAAGCGCCATTTTCCTATGTAATAGCTTAAATGCGAGTTCTCGATTAGTCTATTTAGGTGGCATTTCCGTTTATAGGTTAAGTTACTAAATTGCTGCTCTTATCCAAGGTGCTAAAAGTGACTTAAAATAAGAAAAGATGACTTTGAGGCGCAATTTAATATTTCAGGAGTGATGAAAATGGTAAAAGCGCTACGAATGGTAAGCGTATTTTTGATTGTATTGGGCGTGTGTTTATTTTTGGGAGATTTTCTTCCGGTGAATTTAACCGCATTGGAGGGGGACGATTTATATATGAAAATTGTGCCCGATGATACATTTTCCATTGTAAGTTATCGACTTTCTATTTTAATCACGGGCGTTGTGGTCTTTATGGCTCTTAAGCTTAAAGACGCACTGGACGTTAGAAGACAAGGTGAGTAATACACGCTCTGAGCACCATATTGCCCATTACACTCAATTGGAGTGCGCAATAACATATCGATGGCTGAGTAATTATCAAGTAAATATAATAATCAAATGGTTAAATGTGCTTTGTGTACGCTAGCTGCTTGCGTAAAACACCGCTATTGAACAGACACTTCGGGACGAATTTTAAGAGCAAATTGCGTCTGTTACAAAATGTCGAGCAGGACTTAAATAACTACAGAGATAAATTATGCCGTAACGTAGAGACGACGAGCATAGACGAATGAAGACAGGTGTAGCTACTTATTACACTGCTTCAACAGGAGTTCTTGGCCGGGCTTTTTCTGTGTATTAAGGAAGTATTACTCTCAAAGCTCCCCTCAATTCGCTCGCTTATACCAATTGCAAACATAAGCACCATGCGATTATAAATCGTTCGTTTTGTAGCTTGTTTTCCACTCAGTAAAGCGTTATAAAGTTTTATACATTGTTGTGTTACTTGCAGTAAGGATATTTAAATGGCTGAAAATGAAAATAACAAAGCGATTAAACCAAGTAATATGGGACTAGCAATTGCGATGGGGGCAGGTGTCGGCATTATTTTTGGTGATGTGATTTTTGATAGTGTGGGCGTCGGCATTGCCGTTGGAGCTGGTATTGCCATCGCGCTTAGTCGCTTCAAAAGAGCAACATGAAGTAAACTAGATAAAATTTAGAAACCTCCACATACCTAGCTATGCAATCAGAACGGAGCTAACTGGACAGCTTTTTACCACTAATATGGGGTTTTTAGCTTTAACATTCAGATAATCAGAATAATAAAAAACTAAAGGGAACTATATGAAGTTTGTGCTACCGCTATTACTTTTCTTTTTTATGCCTTTGGTATCAGCTAAACCACTCACTCCTGGCTATTTTTTAAAGTGGGATAGTGACCATACTGAGCGTGAAATTCGCCCTGTTTACCCCATTGATGAAAAAGAGATAGCTAATTTCAAGGTGTATAAGGTAGCGGTTGAAAATGCAAAGCCATCGAGCGTTTGCTTTTACGCATTTTCAAAGCCGAGTGATAAATCTAGTTTTGGCGCACATTGTATGCGCTTTACTTACAGTGACTCAGGAATAACACGGTCATTTTTTAATGTTGCTGGGGAGCAGGTGGTCAATCACGAGGGGGTACACACGGTAAAGTACCTTTTTCAAGGGAACAAGTATCCTCTCTTGCGCCGACATTTAGATGTAAAAGGCCAACTGAAAGAGAGCTCGCTAGGGGTAGCAGAATACCGTTTTAAAAGGGACTCCAAAGGCAGACGGATCAGCGAGATAAGGTTTGATGGAGCAGGAAACGTTGTACCTGAACACAACGGATTTTATGAAGCTAGGTTTGCTTTTGATAACAATGACTACGCAACCTATCGAAAGGGATTTGATAAAAATGGGCACATTATGGAAGGGCCAAATGGATATGCGACAGCGTATTTTTGGTTTGATGAAAACGGCACATTTTTAAAAGAAGAATTCCGAGATACTAAGGAAAACTTAGTATTGGGACCAAGCGGTTTTTTTGCCAAAATTGTCTATGGTGGCATTGATGATTCTGGAAATTGGCACAAAATTTCACTCTATGACGAAAAAGATCAGTTAGTGAGTAACTATGCTGCATACGCTATCGCCAAATATGACAGACTTAACCAACGGGAATCGATTACATACTATGACGCTCAGATGAAAGTTGCACAAAATAACCGTGGTGTTGCTAAGTATCTCTACAAATATGATTCGGAGCACAACCTTATCAAAAGAGAGGGGTACTCGGCCACAAACGAATTGGTGACTCAATAAAAGAGCTAGATGAGAAATTATCGAGCGATAATAAGGTGCGGCGGTATTAGCCTACGTGCGTTAACGCCAAAGGACACTAGTTTAGCTAAGGCTAACAAGTGCTCTTTGGCGTTCGAATTCAGCTTCAATAAGTCACGAATAAAAAATATTCACAACATGCGAAAAGTCGCAGCAGTTTTGCGCGATAGAAGGCTAATTAGACTTCATCTTTCTTGTTGAAAACCAATATATCGCCGGGCTGACAATCGAGGTAATTGCATATCTGGGCAAGGGTTTCAAAGCGTACCCCTTTGACTTTCCCTCGCTTTAACAAAGATAAATTTGCTTCCGTGATGCCAATGGCTTTGGCTAGTTCTTTTGATGAAACTTTACGCATTGCCATGACTACGTCAAGGTTAACGATTATCTCCATAGTTAGATAAACTCCTTGTTTTCATCTTCGATTTCTTTTGCAGCTTTGAGCAGGTACGCGACAATTGCCAATAACCCCAGTGTAATTAGCTCCCCAAAATCAATCGTCAATACAACTTCGGCATCACCAAACATCGCTTTGTGCCAAAATCCGATCCCTAAAGTCAGTGCTATGTAGTAAATAGTTGAGGCAATTTTTAGCAAGATAAAATTAATAAAACAGCGAAAGCACTCGTGACTAAAAAACTGCCCTTGCTCAAATAGCGAAAGTAACTTGCAGACCCAATAAATGGCCGCAACGATAAAAATTAAGATGGGTGCGCTAAGTACAAACAAGATGAGTTGACTTATTTGCTCAGACTCCCACATCACCATAAACAATTCACTATCGAAATAGTTGATCTGGTTATTAACCGCGACTTGGTACAAGTTGAATACTAAAACCAAAAGCGTGACTGCAATAACGGCTATGCGAATAGCGCCACTTCTTCTCTGAATTTTTTCGATTGTCTGCGACATGAATGCTCCATGGTCTACCTCGTTATCTGGTGAGAATCATATCACACATAAATTAATTTCTGAAAAAAAGTAAAAAATTATCGTTTTACAATAATTTTATTTCATGTAATGATGTTTTCAATGTTACTGAGGAGCACACAGTTATGCAAAAGAACCAATCGCTATTTAAAACCGCACTAATCAGCGCAGCAATCAGCTCAAGTGTTTTACTCGCTGGATGTCAATTTACAAATGTGTTTGAGCAATCGACCGCTGTTCAAACACCGCAGGCTCAACAGTTAGTTGAATTAGAAAGCTTGTTTAGTTCAGAGCAGATCAGCCATGTTTCTTTATCAAATGATGGACAGTGGATAGCTTTCCTACAAATGAACAATGGAGGAAAAAATATTCATCTGGTTCGCCAAGGTAAAGGGCTTGAAAGTGCTGTGGCACTGACTTCATTCGAGGATGGTGTGGATGGGTTTGTATGGTCAGATAACGACAATGAGATACTGTTTAACAAAGACTTTGAAGGCAATGAAAATGACCAAATATTTACGCTACGCTTTACGCCAAACAACCTACAAGCTAAACCAGCAGTTACTCGACTGACGCATAATGACGACGTTGACTATACATTCATTGCGCAAGTAAAGAACAATCCGAGCAAAATCGCAGTGCTGGCAAATCATATCAGTAGTCAAATGGATGTATTCCATGTAGATATTAAAACTCAAGCTGTGCAATTGGTGCAAAAAAATGATATTTCGTTTTATACCGCAGAGCTTGATGATAATGGCTATGCAGCTGTAGCTGCAAAACTCAATCCAGACAATTCAGTGACTGTCTACAAACGAGCCAATGAGGGCTGGTCAAAAGTATTCCAATCGGAGGTTGGTGAAAATGTCAGTGTGATCAGTTACGACCATAGTAATAACCGAGCATTTATTTCTGGCAGTGTTCAAGGTAGAGATAAAAAAGAGTTACTAGAGCTAGATCTTGCCACAAACAAATTAAAAACAGCGCATAAAGATCCGCAAGACCAATCAGATTTACATCATGTTGTCTTTGATAAAACAGGTCAACCAATGATTGTTTCGTATTATGGTGGACGACTGCGCAATTATCCGATTGATGGTAAATCGTCTAAAACATTGAACAAAATTAAAGGCCACTTAGAAGGCGAATTTGATGTTTTAGTTGAAAAAATAGAGCACGATAAAAACCAGTGGTATTTAAAAGTGTCATATGCCAACAAACCGGACGAAAAGTTTGTATATAACACCAGCAAAGATACTTTGACTGATTTGCTTAATCAAGCGCCGACTTTTGATCCAAACTTGCTGGGAGAAAGGCAGTCTATTACCTATAAAGCGACAGATGGCCTTGAAATTCAGGCCTACTTGACGCTACCACTACATGGCAAAAAGAATCTGCCTACGATTGTTTTGCCTCACGGGGGGCCATGGGCAAGAGATGAATGGGGTTACTCGAGCGATTACTTTGTGCCGATAGCGCACTTCTTTGCAAATCGCGGGTACGCGGTGTTGCAGCCAAACTTTAGGAGTTCGACCGGTTTTGGCAAGAAGTTCATTGAGTTGGGCAATCGAAACTGGGGTACGGGCGCCATGCAACAAGATTTGACAGATGGTGTAAACTATTTGGTAGCACAGGGAATTGCGGATAAATCACGGGTGGGGATAATGGGCGCCTCTTACGGTGGTTATGCGGCATTGGCCGGTGCAACATTTACCCCTGATGTTTATAGTGCTGTGATTTCTTATGTTGGTCCTTCAAGCATCACGGCCATGGTAGAGTCTTTTCCTGAGCATTATAGGCCTTACATGGGAACGGTTTTTGCCAGTGTTGGTGATCCCCTAATTGATTCAGATAGACTAGATATGGAGTCACGCTCTCCGATCAATTTTGTTGATAAAATCACAACACCAATTATGTTGATCCAAGGTGCAAATGATCCGAGGATCCCTCAATATCAATCAGATACGATTGCAAAAAAGCTATATAAAACTAATCGTCCAGTTGAGTATATTCTGGCTAAAAATGAAGGACATGGGTTTAGACAGCAAGACAATAAGCTTGCATCTATCGTTGCTATGGAGGCATTTTTCGCCAAGCACCTAGGTGGTAATAAGTCTGTCTCAGTGAGCTCTAAAATTAGTGAGCACTTAACATCGCTTACGGTTGATGTGAGCAAACTTTAAATAGATTCATATACAAAAAACACGCGTACGCAAATTTGAGTGCGCGTATTTTTTTGCTGACTTCAAAATGCTTCGTTATGACAATTGCATATCTAGCTTTATTTATCGAGGTTTGTCTTAAATTATTCGTCTTAATTTACCCTCCTTTGCTTGATTCACTCTGTAACAATTTGTAATACTTTTCCGTTGGAATGAGGTTTATGCTCAGCTTGGGCTGGAAAACTGAGCTTAGTAAATGAGGGCGATATGTAATGCGGCTCAACAAAGTATAGGTATAACATTACAAAGTTATGTGAGTATTCATTTGTCATACAAGGAGCAAGTAATTGAAGAAAAAATTATTTAAACCAGTGCTTTGTGCGCTGTATTCAGGGCTAATATTGGCAAGTGTCGTCAGTCATGCTGAAACGAAAATTCCGGCAGATGCTGATCAAACTTGCGTGGTTTCGAATACAGATCTAAAGCAATGGTTTGCAAAACGGAAAATCTCAAAGGGTGGGCTCGTTAAGCCCGCTGATAGTTTAAACTCAGTTTTCTCTGAATCTGAGAGTAAGGATTGTGATTTTTATAAATGGGGAGCACAAATGTTTTTGTGGCTTTCTTCTCCCGTTGAAAGTACTTATGTGTTTGATGGGCCGTCATTTTTTGATGTCGTTCAAAAGACAGAGAGTGATAAAGACAAGTTTCCTTTCAAGCTAAAAAAAAACAGCTTGAATAAAATTAACAATAACTATTCCATTCGTACTTTAAAGCAGGACGATCCGTTTGGCAGTACAGGTCAAGCAGGAGGTAAGGGGGTACTGCTTTCTCAGCAGGCATCATTGACTTACTATGGAATTAATGTCAACGACGTGTTTGCCTCTTACAGAACTGGTCAAGCGCAAGGCAAATTTAAAGGGACTGAAATTGAATATGAATTCCCAAATACAATCGAAGGGCTAAGGCGAGTTGAAAAATTTGCTGGCCGTAGGTTTAAAGATGGTCACACTTTAGCTATGGAGATTAAAACATCATGGGTGGATGCCAGTACTGTAGACGCAAGTCGATATTTAGTTATTGATGCAAAGGTACCTAATTACGATAAAAAAAGTACAACCAAATGGGCCTTACAAACGGGTGCCGTAACCAAGAGATTGGCTCTCGTAGGTATGCATGTTGTCGGCACTGTGAATGGCCACCCTGAAATGGTTTGGGCGACATTTGAACATTTAGATAACGCGCCAGACCAAGTGTATTACTATTTCAACAAAGAAAGAGAGTATGTAAAGCAAGAGTTCAACGCTTCTGGCGATTGGACATTTGCGAAAAGCAATACAATGGCCAGTACAGAAGTTAAAGAGTTTCAGGTTGTCGCTTCTGATAAGTCCGAATGTGGTGTTAATCAAAAGTGCAAAAGTGGTGATATCGTCGCAAAAGCGAGTGTGATTCAAGAGAATAATGTTATCCGGCAGAATCCTTGGGGCAGTGCACCCGATGATGCTCATTACTCTGTTGTAACGAGCAATACCGATTTAATCTCATTGAACCATTCAATTTTGTCTTTGTTGAAAGGGGTGGGTGATGTGCGTGCGAATTACTATCTAGTTGGCAGTATTTGGACCGCTACTGGTCAAGTCCCTGAAAATGGTGACATCCCTACAAATCCGAAAGACAATATTTTCCAAGGTGCATTGTTATTATCTAATGCCACGATGGAAACGTTTCATCAGGCTCCACCCAGTCCAACAAACAGTGATGGCCCTGTTAATTGTTTTGGATGTCACAATGATCGAGGAAATAAGAAAAAAAAATTTAATGTGAGCCGTATATTTAGCAAATTGGAGCCTTTAAGTATTGATAAATAGCGACTTACAAGTAATAACAAATAACGACGCACCTGCGTCGTTATCTGTTATTTAATCGATTATTTTAAGAAACCCGGTCGATAGCTGGTCGCTTTATTTGGATCTCCCTTCCCATCATATATTGCTTGCAATGGATAGGGGTAGACAGGGTGCTCTTTGAACACGCTACCTTGTGAGTTTTCTTTTTGCGTCAGCAAGCTATCTGGTGCGACACCGCCAATTATCCAAGACTCCAAAGCGCTGATGGCATCAAATGTGGCGTTACCTGGGCCGTCAACACCGCAATGGAGTACGCCGGGCAATAGAAACAGACGGGCAAAATCACGGACTTCTTGATTGTGGCTTTGCATAAACTCATCAACATCTTCGTACCAATCTATCGTCGCATAGGCTGGAATAGCAGCATCTGACCAACCGTGTAAAACGAGCATTTTTCCGCCACGCTCTTTGAATGCACGTAAGTCAGGATCGTTTGCATCCATCAACTTACTGATGTGGGAAAGATTTTCTGTTTCATCTTGATATGAAAAGTCTCGCCAGTTGTAGTCGACATCAAGCGCTTCAGGATAGGCAATATACTTTAAATATTCAGTTGCAGCATAGTAGTGAAAAGGCATAAGCTGCGACAATTGCGGGGCAACCCATCCCATCCATTCGGGTTCAGAGCCGTAAGGTAATCCACCATAAATGACATCCCCTTGTGCGTTTTTAGATGGCGCATACAAGGCTTTTACTGCCTCCACTTGTTGCTGGGATAAACACCCATTTACTTGCCCGTGCGGGCAAGCCAGTGTCTGAGGATTAAAATCGCATAATCTGGGGTCACTGATAATCCCGTCCTCGAGCCCATCTTTGCCATCACAGGCAGCCATAACTGCATTGGCTATCATAGGAATGTCCTGTGGAGATAGAATGGGTCTGTCTTTGTGATCTAAAATAGCGCGGGCATTATCCATGCAGTTAATCAGGTTAACGTCGGTATAGTTTATCGTTGGGCCTCTTGCTATGACGCCATCAAAGTCATTGGGGTAGCGCTTTGCTGCCATAACACCTGCATGACCCCCTTTTGAACATCCGGTTATAAACGAATACTGGGGCTGCGTGTGGTAGTATTTTTCGATGATGGCCTTGGCGGCAACTGCAACAACATGGTTGGCGCGATAAGCAAAGTCAATTTTGAGCTGTTCATTATTTCTTGCCCATTTACCATCAAAGCCGTATGCAGTGTGGCCACCATCGTGGCTCATTGTGGCGTAATGTCTAACTATGCCTGCCATTGGCGGGTAGGGGCTGACATCACCACAAAAGCCCATACAGGCATTGAGTAAATATTTTTGATTCCAAAGCTCACGTGCTGGTAAGCGAAGCTCAAAGCGAATTGTTGGCGTAACATAACCGCGCACAAGACAATGATCTGGTAGCGTTTTATGAAACTTAGGAATTGGCGCGCCCATAAGTCGGCTGTGTTTATATGCCCATTCGGACTCGCTCGGGCTCATTTCATACCCTTTCACAAAGCGTGACTCAATGACATTGGTTGCTGCTTCTCCGCGTTCCAATTTGGCAAAATCATCAAAGCGTAGTGACATACAAGCGCGTTCTTCAGCGCTTATTTGAACACCTGTTTGAGCCGCAAACGCGTGAATTGAAAACCCATTGAGGCAGGCTAACCCTAGCAAAGGCCAAGTACGACTAATTAAGTTAGATATTTTCGACATTCCCATTTATCTCCTTTCAACGGTTATGCAATTGATAATTATTATCAATTGAGTGTCGGATTGTCTTGTATTCACAATCGAAACTCAAGAGTGCGACGTCGTTATTCGTAAATTTATTGATTTAGGCTGTGTAGATTGTATTTAATAGTGACATTGACAGTTGTGAGAACACACTGAAAGCTTTGCTTGCTGTCTGAGAATTTACAAAGTTGATGGGTGGATCATTGATTGATTTAATTGTGAGCTGGATTTTTATAGCGGCTGCCATAATTCTAATTGTGTGGGCTGCATGGATATATCAACGGGAAAAGGTATTTATTAAAAACGGCAGGTTTTGCAAAAAACATCAATTTGTCGTTGAATGTCTAGAAATATCAGAGTTAACTAAAATAAGTTACCACTATCATGCAATTGTTGGGTTTGTTGCTATTTGGGAGTTGGTGGATAGCCAAGGCAATAAGCTAGTAATTGACGGGCGTGCAAAAGATGTATGGCAGGTCATGTCTGAGTTACAGCACTTTTTGCCTGAATTTACTTTGGAAAATTTTGATAGCGCCTTTGCCAGTGGGGATATCGTCGACACGTTAGAAATATGGCAACAACAATAGTTCGATTCTAAGTTTTTGAGTTGGAAGCTTTTTTGCTATCTTTTACAAAGAATTGGGAGACACCTAATCCAAATTGAACATGCCCACGCTTTAAAGAGCTTGAGAAAGTGCCTTCCTAATTGGGTTCTGGTTTTAGCTTTCTTTTGACTCTTTTTCTTTCAATTTTTTGTCTTGGTCAAAGTGCCACTTAACGGCGAAAAAACCTGCTATGCCAAGTGCGATGACTTTGACTGCCATAAAAATATAAGGGAAAGAATCTGACCAATGCTCCATCGCATATCTCCATGCTATTACTTTTCAATTTCTACAATGAGGAGCGATGCCACAGGGCTGCTTTTTAGTATCCAGTTAGGCCTGATTATGTGGAACTCTTACGGCTCCACATCTCGAAGGATGCTAAAACTGAGAACTTTGACAATTTCATGTAGATCTTATTTTCCTTTACTTAGGATTGATACAGATCATAGAAAGTCGCTCACCGCGGTAATATATTCCATTCAGGATCTGCTTGTCAATATAATAATTAGAACGTATA
Organism: Pseudoalteromonas sp. Of7M-16; assembly: GCF_022347805.1. Taxonomy (NCBI): domain Bacteria; kingdom Pseudomonadati; phylum Pseudomonadota; class Gammaproteobacteria; order Alteromonadales; family Pseudoalteromonadaceae; genus Pseudoalteromonas; species Pseudoalteromonas sp. Of7M-16. Next base: position 242,046 of record NZ_JAKRFY010000004.1, read on the forward strand.
GAATGTTTAGTAAATATTGAAAGTTCGTGTTTGCTACTCTTTTACGCAAGTACTTTCTTAAGCAATTTTAGTCAAGTTGCCAGTTAGCTAAGTGATACAGATACTTTAAAAAGGGTAGCTGAATAGCTCGTTAGACTGTGGAACTCAGCCACCAAGCCTTGCAATAGGGCCGGTTGGGTAAATCGTTTACCTGTTGTACGAACTGTAGACTTAAATTTTGTTCGAAAATACACGCCTAACTTGGACTCCTAAATAAAAGTGACCGCACTTATGTATTTTTCATCCGTTAAAAAACAATAATAATCTTTGCCAGTATCTATCACTTTTGATATTTATTTAGTGCTCAGAAAAACCAGCCTGCAACGATGCTCTGTCATCAAACACCTATTGCTAAGATGAAATAAAATTAAGTAAATAGGCGTCCCCCCTCACACTGAGTTCACGGCCAAAACGATGTAATACACCGTAATACCGAGCCATTTTACCGAGTGCTAATTTCTAGATTATGTGGAAATACAGCTGTGGTGATCAAATCACACTCAACAGTGCGCTTGTGAAGGTGGATGAGAATAGCCATCGGCTATCAGCGCTTTCTTGCGTACTTCATTGAAATATGGAGAGAAGAGATATGAGAGACAAGGTATATGGCGTATTTAATGGTGGTGGCGCAAAAGGAGCTGCTTTTTCTGGCGCGGTACAGGCAATAGACTCTGAATATGATTGGGCAGGGGTTGCTGGCACATCGGCAGGCGCGATTACTGCTGGACTCCTTGCTGCTGGTTACACTGGAAATGAGCTTAAGGATGTGGTTGGCAATCTGGACATGATAAAGCTCATGGACATTGCGAAGTTGGGGGATGTTCAACAAGGCGTGACACGTTGGATAGATTGTTTAGATGTAGATCTAGGTACTCAGCTGCTACTTAAAGTCGATCCTTTGATGCTGTGCTCTGAAGAGGAGATTGCATTCAAGAAAAAGTACCATGCGATATTCAATGAGCTAAGAGAGCACCAACAGTCAGCAATCGACCTGCCGATTGAAGTGAATATGAAAACATATTGGTTTACCAAAATCATAGCCAATCAAATAGCCAAAACGGTCCAAGGCCAATTTGATATCGATGAAGAAGCATTGACCGAAAATATTCATATGTTGTTGTTCTTTAAAGGAACTGGTTATTTTGACAGCCAAGGAGGTCCAGGAGAAAAGGCTGTACGAGTTGCATTACGCGAGTTAATTTTGGGGTTGCTCAGGAAAAAAGACCTACCTGAATTTATTCTTGAGAAGTTAGAAAACGAAGGGAACGAAGACAACTTGTTGTCTTCATTTTTAAGCTTGTATTATCACGGTGGCTTGTTTGAAGGTAAGGCATTTATTCACGAGATGGAAACACTCTTACAGAATAAACTGCGTACAAAAGAAGACAAGGACTTAAATAATCCAGTTACCTTTGGTGAGCTGCCGCTAGAGTTGCACGTGATGGCAGCGGATATCTCTGCTAACCGTCTAGTTCGTTTTCCTGAAGACTTGTTGGACTATGGCTATCAGGATAATCCTGAAAAAGAGCACTATTACATGGACTTTTCTGTGGCTGAAGCGATACGAGCAAGTATGAGTATTCCTCTTGTTTTTCAAACGGTTTTACTAGAAAACCCACAGACAAATGAACTACACCAGTTAGTCGACGGAGGTATGTTATCTAATTTCCCCGTGGCGTCTTTCATTGATGACAATGATGATATTCCAATTTGTGGTTTCAAGCTGGGAGAGGAATCTCACTTGGTTGCAAGGAGTCAACGTATATTGCCTTTTATACTGGCCCATGTGAATACCTTAACCGATGCACACGATAAGTTTATGGAGCACTATCTACGCAACAAGCTGGTTGTGAATGACATAAGTTTAACAATGCAGATTGACGATCCTGAAGTAGTTCAGCAAAAACGTATTAAACTTGCTGAACAAAAGGCCGAATTGGATAAAGACATAGCAGTTCTTGATTCCGTAAAAAATCAGCTTATTAATAAGTTTAACGCGCTATCGCAGGGTGATAGTGATGCGCCCCTTTTTAACCAACATATCGATGCAATAGAGCAATCAATAAATGAACTGCAAAATAAGCTAGACGCATTGCTAGAAAAGCCTGTAGAAGACAAGCAATGTGGTACATTAGATTTTGATTTAACTGAGGCTCAAAAAGCACGGCTACATGAAAATGGTGAGCGCGCGGGTGAACAAGCGCTGTTCAACCTTAAAGCTTTATTTGATTCTCGAAAAGCCAAAGGGAGTAGGGTCGACATTGGTTAATTGCTTCATTTGCTGGTGTGGAGTCAATTCAGGGGGTTGGGTTTACGCTAACTCCCTGTTAGTTAGATAGTGCTTAAACGTTTGGTGCCAAGAGTTGTCTCTGGTGATATTTTGAGATTGCCCCATGAGTGGGGGTAGGCTTGTCCATAGACGGCAATTGGAAAAGTTTGAGCGCCTTCAAGCAATAGCGCAGAGCAAAGGGACAAGCTTCACAAAACATTTTGTCTTATTGTAAAAAACTTCTAGATAGCTGATATATAAGTTTGGAGGCAAGATTCATCCCTGAGTTTTTAAATAAACTCTCTAATTGGTTTCAGTTGTAATGGTTCTAGTTACATAACCCCACCACCAACCTGTATAAATTATGAATAATAGGTATTTAGAGCTCTTTATTTAGTAAAAGAAGTTTGCCGTCTGTAGTGTCACGTTATTGATTGTAAGTAACTGTTATAGCTTCTATCTATCCAAGTTTTCCGTTGTTAGCATGCTTTCCATTAAACGCACTAAACATAAAATGAACTTCATCGAAAAGGACAATTAGAATGAAAATTAACTTAAGCCGCTTTTTAAAACTATCAGCATGGATAATTGCCGCTTGTTCTGGATCTGCATTTGCTCAGAGTGCTCCGTTATCTTGCTACTGGCAGCTTGATAATCAAAATGAATTGGGCACATGGGAAAGCCAACTTTGCAGCAATCCAGTTGATGCAAGTAAACCAGATATACTAATCGCAAACCGAGTGAATATACCCAGTCATAGCCTTTGTACTATAAGTTGGTATGACGGTTATCGAACGGAATTGAAGGGTATTGTTCAGGTTTCTGGATCTAAATCAGCTTGTTATAGTTATTCAGCTACCTTTCAACCGGCACCCCAAACACAGGTTGTTGATGGTATAGAGGAAACACTCTTAGATTGCAGCTGGGAAAAAGGGGAAAGCAACTTTCATCGTTTGTATTGCAAAGATATCAAAGGCCAATTAGTCAACCACCCGGTAGCCACGAAAATACAAGCCAGTGATTCCAATCAGTGTGCAATGTACTTTAATAGTAGTGCGCTAGACTTGTTTGGTGACGGGAATGCGGTGGTTGAAGCGCCGCCTTCAACTGCGTGTGATACAGATCCTATTTATTTTAGACCTTACCCTAAAAAACGGATTGTGGACGGGGTTGAAGAGGTTTTACTGCAGTGTACTTGGCAAGGAGAAGACGAGGGACTGCAAGTTAAATTATGTACAGATGTTGGCACTTTGGGTAATGACGTTGCTGTCGCAGTAAAGATGAATGGTACCGTACAGTCTTGGCTCTCGACAGCAAATAGAAACCTTAAAAATGGGCAAATTATTGAGGCCCACGCACTTAATTCATTTAATCCTCCCCTTTACTTTAAAGTAAATTAAATACTCATATTCATAATGCGGTGTGTGCATGCATTCCGCATTTTTATGGGGTTGATTTTATTAATTCATTAATTTTTTGGCTTGAATTTTTTTAAGTTTTTGTTTTTTAATGGCTCTAGTTTGGTGTTTTGGATTTTATTAAATTAATTGTTTTTGCTGGTTTTTTGTTGTTTTCCTTTCTGGGTTTTTTAGTATATTCTCATTGTAATCACCTTTTTAAAGGGTTTGATGTTCTGCCTTGTCTTCCTTTGGTATTTTTGTGAAGGTTTTAAATGTGACTGTGGTTGGAGCAGGTTTTAGAATGGATTAATTTAATCAGGTGAGTGTTATTTGAAGGCTGTTTCTAAAATGAGACAGGTGGATTCTATTTGTAACATAGCAGTTAAATCGAGAACAAAGTAGCTCAATATGTTAGCACATCCCATCATTATGGGTGCTAGGCACAATTAGGAATATGGACATGAATATTAAAAACGCTTTGGGAATTATAGTCTTAGGTACTGGCTTCAATACGCTTGCGGCAGATGAAATCGGACTTGAGCTAGGAGTAAGCTCTCACATAATTGAAGTTAAAAGTACAAATGTTGTTTCTATTCAATCGTATACGAATGGAACCGTTACAGTTATTACTGGTAATCAACTTCTTGGTCCAAATTCTTGTAACAGTAGAGCCAAGTATATAATTCCAGCCTCTGAGACTGGTATCGATATTACACTAAGCGTTTTATTGACTGCTAAAACCACTTCACAACCAGTCACATTATATTTGCATGGGAGCGAGTGTAGTTCCGGTTATCCAAAAATAACAAGCGCAGTATTGGAATGATTCTGGAGGTTATTTTGTAGATGATACTGTTTTTATAACTTGCTTTATGGAGATGGTTAAATTGGTGGTCTGTGTTTTTTAAATTTGTTGGTTTTTTTGTTTGGGTTTATTTTTGATTGTATTTGTTGATTGACTTTTTGATATCGAAAATTGGTTTTTATAAAGGGTGTGTAATGTTGTCTTTAAACTGTTTTTAAATTATATTTAAAGTGCATTGCTAATGGCTCTTGTTGCTAATTAATAAAGGTTTGTGTAAAACCACTTTTTCATTTTGAAAATAAGCTGTCTTCAAGTGAAAAGCTGATGAGCCCGACCTATTTATTGGTTTGAACTTATCAACTTTGTTTTTAAATAAAAAGTATCTTAGGGTAAATGAAGTCCACTGACTAATGGGGTTGTGCTATTTTCATACAGTGTTTAAGCGATTTTTCTTTGTATATAAAGTAACCTAATGAAATAAGCGTTAATAGCGCGCCTATTGCCCCGGTTACAATTCCCAATTCACATAGAATAGTATTCCAGTCGGAGAGGTTACTGCTTAAACCATGATAAATCATCACTGCAACGGTCCCTAAATACCCAAATGAATCAGCTAAGTAAGTTAGGAAACCCACATTGGCGGGGCGATTAAATGTTGCGATAAGTCTCTCAAACAAGGTTGTTGTGAAAGGTACATAAGCTAAGTACAAACCAATGCCATTTAATATCATCCAGCTGACAGGGTTTAGGTTACTAAATTGGTATGCAATAGAGCTTAACAGTGTAATTGTAAAGCCAATAAAAATCAGTAAGTGATTGATGATCATGGCGGTGTGATTACATCTAATGAGCTTTAAAAGCGCGATAATCACTAAGACAACTAGTGCAATCGGGAGCTCAGTCATGGTGAATAGCACTGGCGAACCTTCGAGGCCAGTGGCTTTGAACACGTCGGCGGCAAAACTATCTCGTAGATCACGTAAAATAGTTAATAGAATATAGCCGACAATCAACATCGTAAGACCAAAACCCAGCAGTTTTAGCAGTGCTATACGATCGGCTTTCGTCATTGGCACGCGGGCAGATCGCGCGTCAATATCATCTTGGTTGGGAGGAGGGACTTGGTCGAGCATCCATACCGTGATGCATAACAATGGTAAAAACACTGTCGCAGTAACAAATGGCATCCAAAACTCGGTAATACCGAAGTCTAAAATAAGAATACTAGCGAGGCTTTTTACTAAACCGGACGCAATAATTAAACTAGCGCAAAGCCCTGCTGCCAATATTTCTGTGACTCTTCTACCTTCTAAATAGCTAAAAATTATCCCCCAAACCATGCCTAAAGGCAGGCCATTCAACACCATAAACAATGCATTCCATGGCGCAGGTGCAATAGCAAACCCCAGCAGTGCAATCCAAGCGACTAAAACTAAGAAAATGATGGTTTTTGCGCGACCGTGATTATGTAGCTCAGAAATCACTTTTATGCCAATGAACTTGGACAGTGCATAGCCCAAGATTTGAGCTGTCAGATAGAGAGTTTTTAGCGATAAACCTAGCCAAGTTACGCTTTGAAATAAGCCCACAGCAACGGGTTTTCTGAACCCATACATAAAGGCATAAGTACTACACGCAGCAATGATTGTATAGACACAAAATAGTACTGTACTAGAATCTATATGGGTACGAATTTGCTTGCCCAAGTGACCGAACATTAGACACTCTAATTGGTACGCCCTTTTTTGGTATGTACCAATTGGTGGGCTGTTTCGAATTTGGAAAGTGTAAATTGGCTTTGTGTCAGTTGTTTTACAAGGCCTTAATTTCTAAAAATGTAGTTTGGCCTTGTTTTCTATCATTAGCGCATCGTGACGCCAAAATTCACGATCAAATTCAAAAGCTATACCATCTTTGTCTCTCACGATCCGTGTGACTTTGAGGCCGAGCGCGCCATCATAAGTATCTAACAATTGTGCGATCGGGTTGAATAAACAGCATGACTCGACAGTAACATCATATAAAACATTATGTTGGTGATAGGTATTCTTGAGTAAAATGCTGATGGATAATGACAAGTCATGTTTATCAATATCAGGTAAGTGTTTATTGCTAAAATTGAGGTTTTCAACGACCACAGCTCTTCCGTCGACTGAGCGTACGCGCAAAATACTCGTTAAACTGGTGCGGGCATCTAACTCAAGTGCTGCTGCTATTTCTTTACAGGGTTTCAATTTTTTTTGCTCTACTAATTTAGTACTGGGCTGAAACCCTTGCGCAGTGGTGTATTGCAAAAATGAAGTATGTTGCATTGGATCATATTTTAGTTTGCGAGGACACACAAACCAACCACTGCGATTCTTTCTATATATCAACCCCATATGCTCAAGTTGTCCAAGGGCTTGGCGTAGTGTAGAACGAGCAACGTCATAGGTTGCGCAGAGCTCTCGCTCTGATGGCAAGCTACCTGTGAGGTGTTGTTCAATGATCTGTTGGCTAATGGCTTCACGCACATGGGCATAAGCGAAACAAGCATTGCTCATAAGTTATCAATTTTTTATCTGCATTTTATTAATTTATTGTTATCACAATACAGAGTGCTCAACAAGCCATGTTTATAGATTTAGATATTTTGGTACATACCAATTATTTAAATATTACATAATTCTGTAAAACCATTGTAATGCGCTCGAACTAAGATTTCGCCCGTTCGTATTTTTGGTATGTACCAATCACTTTCGGGAATTATAATGAAAACTTTATACTCTACAGGCTCTACAAAAATATCTATGCTCGCAATGGCTGTGGCAACAGCATTGTCGGCTCCTGTGTTGGCAGAAGATGATCAGGCTAAAGCAGATCAACAGATCGAAGAGATCATGGTCGTTGGAAAGAGTGTTTCTTACGCTAATAATGCAACGTCTGAAGAGATGTTTAAACAGCAGTCTTCCATGACCAGTGCGATGGCAATGATTGATAATCTGCCAGGTGTACTTATTAACGAAGGTGATACATTCGGATCTGATGATTGGTCAACAACCGTGTCTATTCGAGGCTTTCAGTTAAGTCTAGATGAGCAGCAAGTCGGTATTACCATTGATGGTATCTCAAATGGTAACTCTAACTACGGCGGGGGAGCTAAGGCAAACCGCTATATCGATACAGAAAATTTAATGGCTGTAGAAGTTTCTCAAGGTACTGCTGATATCGGTTCACGTTCGAATGAAGCGCTGGGCGGTACATTAAACTTCACAACTATTAACCCAGGAACGGAAAAAGGCATTGTAGCCAGCCTGTCACTAGCTAATTTTGACGCGCAAAAATACTATATGCGTGTTGAAACAGGCGAGGTTATGGATGATACCTATGGCTGGTTCAGTTATTCAAATTCGAGCAACAGTGATTGGATAACGGGAACAGCCGAGAATAAACGCGATCACTTTGCAGCTAAATTTGTCAAAGGCATGGACAGTGACTTAGAGATCACCGCTTACCTTTCGTATGACGACGTGCATGAAGATAACTACCAACGTGTATCGTTAGAGAGTTTTAAACAAAACCCAGAGTCCGATGGACTAACCGGTGAGTGGACAGGCATTCCTTATATTGATCAAGTGTATCGCCGTGGTTGGTCTACGCTACGTGAAAACCTATTTGGCTATATTGAGGTTGACACAATGATTGGTGAAGTTGAAGTAACAGCCAATGCGTATTTCCACAAAAATGAGGGCCGTGGTGACTGGGTACCACCTTATATCGTTGATGTTAATCACGATGGTGCCAATGGTCACAGTGAATTGGTGTCAGGTACGACATATCAAGGCGGCAGCTCATTAGGTAAAATTTATTTTGTCGGTGCTGATGGTAAATCCCTGACGCCTGCCAAAGGATGTGAAAGCTCTATTACTTTCCCTTATGGTGGTGCAGATGCAGAGTATGATCCTAACTGTTATGATTCAAGCGCACGCCCTGTTGGATCATATCGCAACAGTCATTACGAAAAAGAGCGTTTTGGCATAAATGCTGACCTTACGTGGGAAACGCAAATTGGTGAGTACACCAACATAGTACGTGGTGGAATTTGGTACGAAGATTATGAGCGCTCTGAGTACCGAGACTGGCACAAAATCATCGATTCAAAGAGTAGTTTTGATTTTGACCATACCCCGTATTGGATCCAGTATGACCGCACTTATCCAGTTACCACGACGATGTTGTACCTTGAAGACTCAGTGGAGATGGAAAGTGTAACAGTGCGCGCTGGCGTCAAAAAGTACTTAGTAGATTTAGATAGCCACGATAAATTCACAAGCACCAACAAGTCAGTAAATTCAGACTCCGACACGCTGTTGTCAGCAGGTGCTGTATGGTATACGCCTGTTGAAGGCTTAGAAGTATTTGCAGGTTACGCGGAAAACTTTGCGGCGATCAAAGATCAGGTCCTAGAAGCCGATGCGTCAGCACTCGGTAATATTGAGCCAGAAACAGCTGAAAATATGGATTTGGGTATTCGTTACGACAACCAAGACTTTGATGCCAGTATCACACTTTACAGCATTGATTTTGAAAACCGCCTAACATTCGTAGCGCCTGAATCTGCATCAGGCAATGACTACCTTGTTGGTACCAGTGGTCAATATATTAACACTGGGGGGATTGAGTCCTCAGGGGTAGAAGCGTCAATGACTTATTACCCTACCCAAGCTCTATCGGTATACATGTCTTATACCAGTAATGACTCAGAGTACACAGATGGTACGGTAGATATTAAAGCAGGTAATACTGTATTTGGTTCAGTTGAAGATATGGCTGTGTTGTCTTTAGATTGGCAGTCTGACATATACTCAGCCGGTCTTTCAACTAAATGGATCGGGGAGCGCTGGATGGATGCAGACAATACTCAGCGTATTGACGCCTATGCGGTGAGCGACTTATACATTGCCGTTGATTTAGACAACTTTGATTCCGCCTTAAAGGGAGCCTCTATCAGGCTTACTGTAAACAACTTGTTTGATAAGAGCTATATAGGCAGTGTTGCTGGTGGCTGGGGTGGTTGGATAGGTGCACCGCGTACTGCTGCAATTAATTTCCAAACACGTTTTTAAAGTGAGTGGGTGTGGTGTTGAAAAACACGACTAATCACAAACCCCAATGTTGTGCAGTTGAAACGGATGTTTTTATTAGTCGATAGGTTTGACCTTGTTATGTACACCGCGAAAGCACGGACCATGTTACATAACTCGCCTTAAAACTATGCTGTGCAACAAACTTCTGAGCTAGATGATTATTCATTTAGCTCATTTTCTTCTCGATGTCACAGAGTATTTGGTCACTTGACCACAATACCTAGTAACTTCCCTATTTTAATGGTGAACAGTTAGTGTGTTTGCTTTGGGGTATGAAGTTATGAGGCATAAAACCACAAGAATTTTTCTAATGATGAACATAAAACGCTTACTTGTCTTTTCCATCGCCGCATTAAGTAGCTTTTCTAGCTGCCTCTATGCTGCCAATTCGTTCGATAAAATTCTTTTTGGCTCATGCAGCCATCAAGATAAAGCGATTCCCATTTTCGATGCCATCAACCAAGAGCAAGCCGATCTATTTATATTTTTAGGGGACAATATATACGGTGATACTGAAAATATGGATGAGTTAAAAGCTAAGTATCAAAAGTTGGCGCACAAACCTGGGTTTCAGACTTTGCGACAGCGTACTCCTGTCATTGCTATGTGGGATGATCATGATTACGGCGAAAATGACGCAGGTGAAGAGTACCCACTCAAGGAGGAGTCGCGACAGATAATGCTGGATTTTTGGCAGGAGCCCAAAGGAAGCCAGAGACGCACGCGTGAATCAGGAATATATACTTCATACTTCTTTGGAGAAGGTGAGCAAAGTGTCCAAGTTATCATGCCCGATCTACGATGGAATCGACCACAACTCAACTCGGTTGGTACATTGAGTTACTGGGTGGGAAGCTTATTCAATAATAAGGGACCCTATAGGCCTGTCGATGATACTATATCTATGTTGGGAGAGCAGCAGTGGCAATGGCTTGAACAAGAGCTATTAAAGCCCGCCAAGGTGAAAATAATTTCCTCTAGTTTACAGTTGATCCCAGACTTTACGGGGTGGGAGAGCTGGGCAAACTTCCCAGCCGACCGAGCACGGTTATTTGATTTTATAGAAGCGCATCAAATAGGTGGTGTGATCATGATAAGCGGTGACACTCACTGGGGTGAACTATCAAAATATCAAACAAAACGGGGCTATCCTTTGTGGGAAGTCACGAGCTCAGGATTAACTCAAAAGTGGAAAGATGTCAGTCCAAATAAACACCGGGTTGGCGAGAGTACGTCGCAAGTGAATTATGGGTTTATTGAAATTAATTGGCAAAAGAGTGACCCTGTTATCCATTTCGGGTTAAAAGACATCAAAGGCCATATTACTCACTCCCAAAGTATGCCATTGTCGTCACTTCAATATAAAGAGAAGCTTTGAAAAGGGAGTCGCACACATGCCGACAATCGGATTTTTAATCCCTATGAAATTATTGAGATAACCGCTTATTGACTTGCTTCATTTCTAACAAAGAGTATGTTGTGCGCTGGGTAATTAATTATGTTAGCGTCAGCGGCATAAATATAGGCTTTTTGTGTGCTTGTTAATTGACTGACGTTATAGCTGAGCCAAGCGCACAGAAAAGCCATTGTAGCAATCGTCCTATCTTCACATCGGGTGAATAGAGTGATGATAATATTCATAAGTGGACATTGCACCTTTAAATAATCACCCAATCAAAAGTGAGAAAAGTGGTTATTTACCTATACATATCGAAGGCATATGACGATGGTTGCATTTCAGAATAAATCATAGAGCCCGATTTTTAATTAGACATCATTGAATACGGAGGAAGGACTTTGAATATTGGTGAAGAGTATGAATACTGGGATACAACCTTTGAACAAGAGGATTTTTCGGGAGAGAAGATAGCCTCAAAGACATTCGAGGGGTGTAAATTTCTAAGTTGTAACTTTTCTGAGGCGGTTCTTAACCGATGTACCTTTATTGATTGTGAATTTACAAAATGCAATTTAAGCATGCTAAGGATTCAGTACAGCAAATTCACCGATGTTATAATTCGTGATTCAAAAGCAATTGGTATTGATTGGACTAAAGTTGCATGGCCTAGACTCGTTTTTAGTTCACCAATTAAATTTTATGATTGCATGATAAATGATAGTTCCTTCTATGGTCTTTCATTACAGGACTTTGTATTAGATAGTTGTGTTGCTCGAAATGTTGACTTTAGGGACGGAGACTTTAGCAATGCTCAGTTTTCTCATTCTGATTTAAAAGGGTCTGTATTTTACGATACAAATCTATCAGGTGCAGATTTTTCACATGCAACCGATTTCGATATTGATATATTTAACAATAATCTTAAAAAAGCAAAGTTTGATCGCTTCGAAGCAATTCGGTTATTGGGGTGTTTAGAAATTGAACTGGTGTAAAGGGAAATATGAGAGGGAGCTTCATATAGTACCAATCACGTAAAACGCGGCGTGGTCAATGAAAAGAGAGGACTACTTAGCTGTGTATTCGTGCAGTTGGGTCCAGTGCTGATTAGTTTTGTGAGTTAAAATGGCAGTAAATATTACACTGCCAAAGCTATTAAGTGTATTAGTTAGCATTGCCCAGTAAAAAAGTTTAACAATAGATCATTGTTTCACACTCAATGTGCTGTGATGGGCAACGGCTTGTGCCGCAAAAAAGAAGGCCGGAGCAGCCTGAACCATTGGTATAACCACCCGCAATTTGGGGGGTTACTGAGTTTTCCAGTGTATTTTTATCTGCGCTTAAAAGTTTCATCTTTTTCTTAGAGATAACAAGTTTCATTTTATTCTCCTTAATTAACTTATTATCTAAATAAGGTACTAGGTGATAAGAGTTTTGTAAATATGTTAATTCCTAACGGGTTTTAGTTTAACAAGTGAGGTAGCAGGGTGAGTATTTTTATTTATGAGTATTCCAAGCTTTCTTTCGAAATATAAACAGGTTTTGCTCTGTTGCTTGTTCGAGAATTATGAGTGACAGATCCTGATATGTGACAACTATAGTTTGAGTTCGAGTATGTAAGCTATTTTAATTATATTAGCTCTATTTATAGTGATATATCGATACATAAAACGTCCGGCCTTCCACAATATTCGGAGTTATTTAATGCTTGAAATGTTCAGGGCGCAATTGCCTAGGTTGCTAATACAACAATAAAAATACTGCCAGCGCCATTAAATAGCCACAATGAATCTGGCAGTATTATTTCAAAGTATAAAAAGCGCTAAAGTATGCTTTTATTACTTAGGTACACAGCCTTGCCAGCCGCCATATGTATAGCAGATCACAGGGTTTGATGGACTACATCGTGGGTACACTGAGTATTCTCCACCTGCAACTTGTGGTGTTGCATTGTGTGCCAGTTGGTTACTCTCATTTAGTGTTTTTAGTTTTTTCTTTTTTAATTGTACTTTCATTTTTTATTTCCTTATTTGAGATAAACTGCCATTTCATGCTATTTACTTGATGACAAAAAGTAAACAAAAAGTTTTTAAATTTGGACTTTATTATTCTAATTTTAAATTAAGTTTAGAATAAAAGCATTTAAATCAGAGGGTTTAGCTATCTTTCTGTTTTTTCTTTCGTTGTGCTTTATTCTGATAAAGTGCTTGATCAGCAAGCTCCAATAGTTGCTCTACTGCTGTGTCAGCTGTTATTTCGCATACACCAAAACTCATTCCTAGAGCTACATGCTCAACAGTTAGTTGAGCTGGGACAAGGTTTTGGATGCGGGCAATAAAAGTTTGTGCAGTTTGTGCATCCATACCGGGTATAAGTAGCATAAATTCATCGCCACCTAAGCGGAACAGTTTGTCATTTTTTCGAGTGTATTGACTAATAAGCTTAACGAAATTGACCAACATTTCATCTCCGATCCCATGACCCAATTTATCATTCAATGTTTTAAAATTATCTAAATCTATCATGATGATAGAGCATGTTTGCCCGTAGCGAGTGACCCGTTCAGACTCAAGTTCAATGTTTTCGATTAAAGTTCGTCTGTTCAATGCGCCTGTTAGAGGATCCTTTGTTGCAACGCTTTCCGCAACTTGAATGGCTTCGTTATATGTTTTCACTATCACCGCCGTGAGCAACATGATCAAGCCTGACGACATGGCTGATCTCAACGCAATTTCAATATGCAGATGAATAAAGTTGAGATAGGTAATGATCAACCAAAAAGTGATGTTGGTTAAGCAGGCGATTTTAAATGGAAACACCATAAATACCCCAACTAAAAATGCGGGAAGCCATATCACAGCAATAATCGGGGACTGAAATGAAAAATAAATGAGTGTACTGCCAAGAACTGTGCTGAGTAGCAAACATTTTAAAACGCTCAACCGGCCTTGAAACAATCGCACTGCTGTGAATAGCAACGCTGAGATGACAATCACCACCGCAATTGCTAACCCATATCTATGGTCAAGTGCATATCGAATAGGGTAATAGATCAAAACAGCCGCCGTTACTATAAACAAGTAAGCAGCATAGGTTGGGTATCGGTTAATTAGTATGGGTTGTGCTTTGGTTAGCGCGCCAAAGCGTTCTTTTAGTTTGAGAATAAGAATACCTTTCGCAAAGTTACATAGCGCTTTGTATTAAGTGTAAATCACAATTTTGAATCATCAACATTGTAATGGAAGTAGAGCCAAACAAGTAGAGATGGGCGGGTTAATTCATTCTTAAATAAATGAATAAAATATATTACATATTGTATAAAACTTGTTCTATTCTTTGCTTGCTGGCACAGAAACGTGCCAGTAACTAAAGCAGAGGATACAATAATGAAGGCAAATCTATGGAAGTATGGCGCTGTGTTAGCTGCGTATTGTGCCGTCAATCAAGGTGTCGCTTGGGCGGCTAATTTAGACAAAGCATGCCAAGATCAAGACCCATTTTTAGGTAGAACAGTACAAAATGGTCAAACAGTTTGCTTACCAAATAACTCCCGTACTTATTTAAGTATTGGTAATACTAGTAATGTAAGTAGTTTTTCGATTACAACGGGGTATGGAAGTGGCGACCTTAACTTGTACGCTAAAAATGGCGGTTGGCCAAAGTTAGATGGTAGTGATCCTAGCTCCGTAAAAGCGGGTAATGGTGAATGTATTGTTATTAGCAATCCAAGTAACTATTGGAGCTATATAACAGTGGATGGTGCAAGCCAAGGAGCTTCATTGGTAGTTGATTTGGGAGCTACTTCTTGTCGGACCGTAGATAACACAATCCCTCCTGATAGGGATGATCGTTACGAGTATGACTATGTGAACTTAAAAGTATTTCGTTTCCAATTTAGTGATACGCCATTGGAGTGGAGCACAATGCTGGCGGATTTGGATAAAACAGTTCAATACTACACTGAACAGTCATACGGGAAATTTTCGGTTTATTATGATGTATCAGAACCAGTGATCACGATTAATCGGCCAAAACGAGATTTCGATAATGACTTTTTCGCGTGGCGGGCTGCATGGCAAGCCGAAGTGAAAAATCGCGGTGTTGACCCTGACAACCCAGGCAAAGCAACAGTTGTTATGATGGTGGCGCCGCAAGTCGGGAATTTCAACTCGAGTGCAGCACCACCTTCAATTAGTTTGTACCATCATACGCCAGGTGTTATTGCGCACGAGCTTGGTCACGCACTTGGCCTTAGACATGCAAAAGCAATTGAAGCTGGTGCTGGGCGAGTTATAGGTGATCATGATTATGATAAAGAAAGTTTAAATTATGGAAATGTCTATAGCATGATGGGTATGGGGGCACATTCGTTGCAATCATACAACTTGCTATATAAGCATTATTTTCGTTGGTTAACTGACAGCGATGTTCCTGTTATAAACTCTTCGGGTACATATCGTATTTATGCTTTTGATCATGCTAGAAATGACCTTGGCTATATTGGACTTAGGTTGAAATCTGGAAATGGGCTCTATACATATTGGCTCGAATATCGTACAACCAATCAAAACTACCCAAAGACAAAAGATGGCATCCTAATCAACTTACAAGGTTACTTCGAAAATGAAAAAGATGCGCGTTTTTGGAAAACCACCTCTTATTTACTAGACATGACACCGGGCTCAAAAACACCTGGGTGGTGGGGGGATGATCAAACTGATTCTGAACTAGTTATTGGTAAAAGTTATACTGACCATTGGGGAGGATTTAGAATTACTCCTACGGCTAAGGGCGGTGTAGATGGGACTGAGCGTGCTTGGATAGAGGTTAAAGTAGAGCTGCTGTCTGGCAATTAGCGTGTGTAAATTGCTTAGAGTATTAGCAAATGCTTCTAACTCGTATGAGTTAAAAACACATGATGACTAATCGTACTCTTTTAATCAGGGTTGGGTAGCTCTTAGCCCTGATTTATAAGCAGAGAGTCTCTTTGCATTTTCATCGCTTTTGGCCAATTTATAGAAAGAAAGTACGACGTCAACGATAAAATCTTTGCAGACGTAATAAGTTTAGGGCATTGGTAAAGTCGCGCCGTAACCAAACTCCTACTAAAAGTAACTTAGCAGAAAAAACCTCGCGTGCTTTGGGTCTAACCAAGTTTTTGCGAGTCGGATAAGAAAATGCGTGTAAGTAAAGTATGCCAGCATTTAAACAAAAGCATGTAGCAGCGGAAAAGCTAAGTCGCGCTTTTTATCGCATATTGTATGGGAGAATATTCATTCCGCGAAAGGCACGTAATTTACGCTATGTTTATAGGTTTAACGGTGGCATCACAAACTAAGAACTATCCAAATATCTCACTGTAGCACCCAAGTGCGGGCAAAAATTCTAATACAGCGATTGAGATTCGCCACGCAGTTATATTTCTATTCAATTTATCATTTTGAGCATAATAAAATTAAGCGATTTAGTGCTTTTGCTTGAGTCTATGTACTTTTGGTCGTTAAGCCGTTACTCGTTGGCAAGCCACGCCTCCTCAGTTGTCGAGATGCACAATTATGTTGAATTACGAACTGACGTTCTAATTCGTAGCATGAATCACTGAGCGAGTGGCCGGTTGTGATGTGCAGAGTTGCAGGGACAATGAGTAATTACAGCTAGAAGCAATTCATAATGTGTATCCAAACCTTGGATACACATTATGTAGGTAAGAACTTTTACAATTTATGAGTCGATGGCTATGCCTTAAACTCTCGCGGACGTTTGTTATATAAAACACGAGGGTGGCTGGGAGCAAAAAGACATTTATTGAATTATCGACACACTGGAGCCGTATTCAAAGTAGGGCCTAAAATCTAACGAACAAGTAAAGTGAGTGCAGCCGGTTTGTTGAGCTAGGTCGATCAGGTTCCATATCTCCCTGTGTGCATTCACAATGCCTGTGTACAGATCGTCATATTTGCTGCGCCAAATTTTTCTTTTTTCAATTCACCGCAGAGCATCGCATTCGATATATTGTGGTTCAATTATGCGTGTCAAAGCATGGAGGAAAAAGTAAATCTCTTATTGCTGGCGTGTTTTCAATGTTATACCTGCAGGAAAGTTTGTATACCAGGGCCTAATTTAGCCTGTACGACGCTCTGAGTGCATATCTAACAATACTCTCCTTGTATCATGAAGGACCCGTATTAGGGGCGTAGGCGTGAGTTCAGGGAATATATAATGTGATGGATCTGAGTTTAATTACCTAAGCTGAAATATTTATGCTTATTTCCTGATTATTAATCATATGACAAAATGCGGGGTTTATGTTTAAACCCGTGGGTTAATAGTTATAATATTCAAAAGAATGTTATTTTACCTATTAAAAATGACACCAATTCTATTCTATGGCTTTAGTTAGACTTAGTATCTCTATAACGATACTTAAAAATGTGCTCAACTTCTAAAGTTCTTCTTAGAATCATTGTGTTAGGCATCTTGTTCAACTAGTTCATCTTAATTCAAGTAATCAGAACGACTACTATGGCCGCAACTCTTTGTATAATTCATGGCGCTACCACCTCATTATTATGAACGCTTGCGAATTGACATTCTTAACACCAGTGTAATCAAAAATGCACTGATTGTACCTATAGCAGGTTTTGGTGGTAAAAGTCGTTCGCTCCATACCCTCATTAATCTAAAATTTTTAAGCTTCAAGTTTAATAAAAAAGGTACAAGATTTAATAGGAAATCACTATCAAATAGAGCTGAAAACCTCACTCAAGCTGAATCTAATAAAACAAACAATATTGAGGTCATTTTTTTTATAATTATTTGTTATGTATAAATTCATATTCAGAAAAATAAGTTTTATTCAGCATAGTTCACTAACGAATTATTATTCGTCTTATGTACCCCTTTATTTGGATTTAATTAGCTTTTTTGCAAGGTTATGGAACTTAGAGAAGGTGATTGTGGAGATTATTTGTATATTATCATTTTGTGAATGATGTGTTATTCAATTTGTTTACATTGGTGTTTTTATCCTAGTTCTTGGGTTTTTCCTTATTTTAACTATAAGTGATTGATAAATAAACTAACAAAAAATAATTGTTTTGTTAATTGGGATTGTTTTTGGCGTTTTTATGGGCGCTCTTGTTTTTTGTTATTTTGTTTTTTTGTATGTAACTATAGCGTCTCTAAGAGAGCTGAACGTTTGTATGTCTGAAGTTTGATAGTAGTGTGCAATCTATTATTTCTTAGTTTTTTAGTTGATGTGATTTCTAATTAACTTCATTTAAAATTATAAGGAAAAATCATGATTAGAAGGAAAGTAACACCACTTTTATTGAGTCTTGCACTTGGTTCTACAGCCCAAGCAGCAGAATTTTATAGCAACTCAGCTGGTACTAAAGCTGTGAAAGATAGCTATATTGTTGTGTATAATACCCCTTCAACTTTTATTAATGCTGATTTATCAGCAAGAGCCGCATTCACTACATCTTTGACATCAAAACTAAGCGCTGAATTAGGTGTCGAAGTTGAGTATCAATATGATAATTTGTCAGGTGTTGCTATCAAAGCAAACTCTGATCAACTAGTAAAACTACTTTCACATCCAGACGTGAAGTTTGTAGAGCAAAATGCGACATTTACAATCGATCCAAAGATTTCTGATGTTAGTGCTCTTCAAAACAACCCTACTTGGGGTCTGGACCGTATCGACCAAAGAGACCTGCCACTTGATAGAAAATATGTTGGTGCTAACAATGGTCAGGGTGTAACCGCTTACGTATTGGATACAGGTATCCAAAACAGCCACAATGATTTTGGTGGCCGCTCTAGAAATGGTTATGATTTCATTGATAACGATGCGACAGCTCAAGACTGTAATGGTCACGGTACGCACGTTGCGGGCACTATCGGTGGTACTGAATATGGTGTAGCTAAGGCGGTAAATTTAGTTGGCGTTCGTGTACTAGATTGCCGAGGCTCAGGTTCATACGCAGGTGTTATTGCTGGTATTGACTGGGTTGCATCAAATGCAAGAGGTCCATCTGTTGCTAACATGAGTTTGGGCGGTGGTAAATCTACAGCAGTTAACAACGCTGTAGAAAAGGCTGTTAATCGCGGTGTTACATTTGTTGTAGCAGCGGGTAACGACAGAGGTGATGCTTGTTCAAAATCACCAGCTAGTGCACCTTCAGCAATTACTGTTGCGTCTACTGATGTCAATGACGCAAGATCAAGCTTCTCAAACTACGGTAAATGTATCGATGTTTTTGCTCCTGGTTCATCAATCAAATCGGCATGGATCGGTTCTGACACAGCGACAAGAACAATCAGCGGTACATCAATGGCATCTCCGCATGTTGCAGGTGTAGCAGCTTTACACCTAGCTAAAACGCCTAATCTAAATCCTGCTCAAGTTACAGCAGCGATCAATGACAATGCATCTGCGAACAAAATCTCTAATGTTGCAGGTTCACCAAACAAACTGGTTTACGCAAAACTTGATGGCGGCCCTAGTGATGGCCTAGTTGAAGTGGTCAGTGGCAACTCTGGCGACTTTAGAACGTTCGCATTCAATGTGCCTGCAGGTACTACGAAGTTAGTAGCAAGCTTGTCTGGTGGTTCTGGTGATGCTGATTTATATATCAAGCATGGTCAAACACCTTACCCAATTGACAACGATTGCGCTTCTGAAAATCCAGGTACATCAAACGAATCATGTGTTGTTGCCAACCCGGCTAGCGGCACTTGGTACATTTCAGCTTATGGTTACAGTGCATTTAATAATGTCACTTTAAAAGCTGATGCTGAAAAATAAACTTTAGTTAAAATCAATTACAAGGAAATCTTTTTTATGAGAACTTTGACAATTCTTTTTGCTGCTGCGCTTGCGTTTTTCGCTGCTAAATCTGAAGCTACAATGGACATAGCTGCATATCAGAGCCAAGCAACAACAGATAATGCTGCTCATGGCCGTTGTGCGAAAAAAGCAGTTAATGCTACGGAGTGTGTACAGCGTATCGATTGGGCTGTTCGTGAAGGTTATATCACTGCTCGCGCTGGTGAGTGGGGTAAAGCGAATGGTTTCTACCCAGTTGTTGATTTTTATGACAGAACAGTTGGTGCTGTTTGTAAATGTGGTTGTTTCGAAGCTAGTACGCTTATCCGTGTAACTAAAGGCGGTAAAGTAGTCGATGTTGAAGCGAAAGACGTTGACAATTCATATGGCTTAGTAGCTCTTTCTAAAGATGCTTCTCTAAGCGCGCTTTCAACTGAAACATTTGAAATGAAAGCACGTACTCAAGGTTCTGAAGAATCAAAACTATATGTATTCACTCTTGAAGATGGTTCTGAGCTTAAAGTAACTCAACACCACGGTATGCTTTTAGGTGACGGTACTATGGTAGCTGCTAAAGATGTAGAAGCTGGTCAAACAATGCTTCGTGCAGACGGTGTAGAGCTTTCAGTTGCTTCTATCACTCGTGAAGCGACTGACCAAGACGTTTACAACTTTGAGACAAGTGGTGCTGAAGCTGTTAACCACATCATCATCGCTAACGACATCCTAGTTGGTGATTTAACTTGGCAGAACCAGCTTCAAGCTGAGCTAGGTCAAGTTATCGTTCGTCAATAATTTATTGATGTATAGGGAGGGCCGTTCAGGCCTTCCTTTTTTGCATTAATCATTTCTATTTTCAATCATATTAAGTTGGAATAAATGCCATGAAATCAATTTCTACAGTGCTTGGTACTGCAGTATTTCTATCATCGTTGTCGGCCCAAGCTGCGATAGATACCGCAAATTATCGTTATCAAGCCTATTTTGATAATGCGTTGTACAACAGGTGTGTGAGCAAACCTTCTGAATTGTCAGCTAGACAAAGAATAGACTGGGCTCGTAACGAAGGCATAATAACTGCTAATGCGGCTGATTGGGGGAAACAATTTAAGTATTACCCAGTTATTGATTATTACGATAAATCGATTTTTTCAATCTGTAGTTATGAAGTGACGCCGAGCTCAGCTGCGACACTGGAGAAGTTTAAGCTTTTAGCTGAGCGCTCCGATATGGGTGGACGCTGCCTTTATCGTCCTGATCCTAACCCACTTTATGAAAGAATTGATTGGGCAATATTGAATGGAAAAATTTCCAATAATGCGGGTTTGTGGGGTCGCTACAATGGTTATTATCCAATCATTGATTTCTTTGCAGAACAACTTGTAGCTGTTTGCCCCTTTGGCAGATAAAGCATTAACGAACACGCAATATAATAAACGCAATTTTACTTATGGCTAAGTGTTTGAATAAAAATTGCTGTTTAGGAGGTTACATATTATGAAGAAGGGCATCATTTTTGCTGGAGTCGCTGCTGTTGCCGCTACATTATTCTGGCTAGGTTGGAGCGACAATTTTGCAGATGGTGAGACTAATACAAGCAGCGTCGCAAATGTAGTACAGCAGGAAAATAAAAACACAGTAAACACTAACAAACTAGATGAACTAGATAAAAAGCTTACAACAGATATTGACTTAAAAATACCAAAAGCAGACCCCAAAGTTACCACAACGGAAGAGCAGCTTCTGACTGCTTTTCAACGGATGCAACTGTCTGTCGGTAAATTTAACTCTGCTTCGTTTATTAACGAAGAAATGCAAGATTTATTACATAATCCTGAAATGATAGAAATTGCGCAAAAAAGCTTGATTGATTTTAAACATGCCGAAGCCGCATTTGGTGAACAACAAGCTCTAGTCAGAGTATTTTCTATTCGTTTGCTAGATCAATTAGCGAAAGCTGGTGAGCCCGGCCCTCTTTACGAAGCAACTGGTCAGTTAGCGAGCAATTTGAGTGAGCAGCTAGCAAATGGTGAAGAAATTGAAAAACGCAGAGATCTTGATCTTGAGGACTTAGTATACGCGTCTATCTCAACTTATGATGACGAGCAAGTGATTTCATCGCCCGAAATGGTGATGATGGAACTTGGTTATTTTGATGACTTTCATAATGACGTAAGAAAAATATACGCGAATCAATTCGGTTCGATAATCAGTCGCGAAAAAAGTGTAGATGAAACAATTGAAATAGTACAAAAGCTATTCAAAAAACAGTCTTAACTTTCTGAAAATTAAATTAACTCGAATAGCCTACTCGTATGTTTCAAAAGGAGAAATTTGAAATGAGTAACACATATAAGTTTTTGCCCGCCCTGGGGTTGTTAAGTGTATTTGCTGCGCATGCGACAACACCACAACCTCACCCAGTTAAAGCTCATGCGCAACAACATATTGCGGACTCTATAGCTTGGATTGATGAACAGGGAATAAGTTGCGAGCAAAATACCAATGCGCACCCGATGTGTGACACTGTAAAGGTGTATTTTGATGACGGTGAGTATGATCCCTCCAGAACGAACTCTAAACAAACTATACTGGTGATGGATTATGGGATGGATCTTCAGACTGTTTTGCGTTACCGCAGCCGTATTAAAGCCGCCTATAAATATGACCCAGACACTCAGACATTTGTGGCAGACAACCCATCGGTCTCGATCTCTCGACTTGGTCAAAAAGTATTAAGTGATATCGATGGCTTTACATATACAGATCCAGATACAGACACTGTTAAGCCAGGCTTTTTACCTGCAGCATGGCTAGGAGACTTGGCTGCCAAGTATGTGGCGGCAGCAAGCCAAGACAAATATGATCATGAAACGGGAGTTCCGCACTTCAGCCATGGCACTAAGGTGTTTGGTTATTTAGCACAGCATAACCCTGACGCAGAATTTGTGATCATAGATACGAGTACATTTTCTCCTTTCATTATGCACAAGGACGACATTTGTAATCGTGACATAGACGCGTTTTATGTGAAAATGGAACGCGCTGCGGGTTCATTATTGAGAAATGTCATCGAAGTCAATGATATTGAGTATATAAACTACTCAGGTGGGTTCGAAAGAAGAGATGTGCAGAATGCTTGGACAAGCAATAAATGTAATGGCAGTTTAAGTAATTACAAGGCGAAAAGATTTGTTCAGAGCATTAGACCGGTATATGACAAATTGTTTAGTACCTATGGTGTTCTTGGGATCCACGCAGGGGCAGTTTCTGCAACAAATAATGAAAACCCGCTTGATGTAATTGATTATCAAAATCGCATTCGAGTGATGTCTTATACAACAGGCTCAGTAGATACTCAGATTTCACAGGATGCTAAAACTGGCTGGCAGGATGTTTTTGTTAATCATTCATCTGAGTTTGACGGTCACAAGTATATAGACATGTATGTCAACTTTGGATATGGCAGAAGCGCTTTTTGGGAGACAAATAGCACACCTAAAATGTCTTCTGATGTATACGGTATGAGATACGGCGCAGATTGGGAGTTTCCTTCATCTTCGTGGGCTGCGCCTATTGCTACTTCTTATGCAATCGCAGTACAGAGTCAAATAGAATGGGGTTTTGATCCTGCATATTTAAAGCGAACTTTAATTTCACAAGATTGTTATGATAATGGCGGGCATTTCATAAACTTTGCATTATCTGACTTTATCTATGCTGGAAATGGACGTTGTCGTTTGCAAGATCCGTTAAAGTATCGTTTAGATACACTTAACCAGCAGGGTTATTTAAAATAATCGCAGAAAAATCATTTTGTATTAAATTGTAATCGCGTAGTGCCTGTTTGATTATTCATGATATAGTTGCACCTCAAGTTGTTAAATAAGTGTTTATAAAAGGTGATTTTTGCTTTCGAGGAACAGTAAAGCAAAGATTTTTATTCTAAGGAGAGTTATATGTTTAAGAAAACAGGCGCTTTGTTATTGGGTTCGCTGTCGCTGCTTATCACAGGCTGTGGAGGGAGTGATAGCACAGAGCCTGCACCTATCGACCCCCCTCCTGTGGTGGTGCAGCCTGATCCTAAACCTGATCCTGAACCCACTCCAGACCCTGAACCCACTCCAGATCCGGAACCAGAACCTGAACCAGAACCTGAACCTGAACCAGAGCCAGAGCCAGATCCCACTGTGTTTATGGATGTTATCGAAGCGCAAGGAAAACAGCTTGTTACTGACTCTATTGCTTGGATAGACGAGCAGGGTATTGATTGCACCAATGCATCACAAAACCATGAAATGTGTGAAGTTCAAACTGTGAAATTTAGCGATGGACAATTTAATCAAGATCGAACAAACAAAACACAAACAATACTTGTTTTAGACTATGGAATGGACTTTCTTTCGGCGTTGCGTTATCGCCCCCGAGTTAAAGCTGCTTATAAATACGATCCCCAAACTAAGACATTTATCGCTGATAACCCACAGGTTAGCTTATCTAAATTGGGTGTAAAACTGCTCCAAGACATTAACAGCTTTACCTTTACAGATGGGAAATTTACCAAGCCTCAAGAGGCATTTTTACCAGCGAGTTGGCTATCAGATTTAGCTGCAAAATATAGAGAGGTGGTCCCTGATGACAGGTTTGATAGAGTAACCAATAGAGCTTTTTTTAGTCATGGCACTAAGGTATTTGGTTATTTAGCACAGCACAATCCACATGCCGAATTTGTCCTAATTGACACGGCGTCATTTATCCCATTTACACAGCATAAAGATGAGTTGTGCGCCGCTGATTTGGATACGTTTTTGGCGCATATGCAAAGTGCAGCAAGCTCGCTCAAAGCAGATATTATCGATAGCCATGAAATTGAATATATAAATTACTCAGGCGGCTTTACTTTAGAAAGTGTTGGTAATGCCTTGAATAGCAATGGATGTAATGACGCACTTGATACAGAGCAGCGGGTGCAATTTTTAAATGCAATGAAGCCTGTTTATGACGCGTTATTTGAATCACCAAATACGTTGGCATTTCATGCCGGAAACGAATTTGCAACACAAAGCCAAGATGAGCTGGACCTAATCAACTATTCTAACAGAGTACGTGTTTCCCAATACTCTACAGGTGATAAAGACACAAGTATTACCAAGGGGGGGTTATCTGGTTGGCAACAAGTATTCGTTGATAATGAAGACAGTTTTAATGGTAATGAAAGTATCGACTTATATATCAATGTTGGGTACGTGCCAGAGAATGGCACCGGTAGTCATGCAACCAATAGTACTCCAAAATTCGATCCTGATATTTTAGGGATGAGATACCAAGCGGAGATGTCGCCTTTTGGCTCTTCTTGGACAACGCCCGTTGCAACGTCTTATGCACTTTACGAGCAGGTTCGATTGATGTCTGAGACACAGAGCACTTCTTTTGACCCGCAAAAATTAAAGTCCCGGTTTATCTCCAGCGACTGTAAAGATGTCGCAGAGCTGCAAGGCCATGAGGGCTTAACAAAGTTTATTGAAAATGGGCAAGGGCAGTGCAGGGTACAAGATCCTTTAAAACACAAAGCGGATGAGCTAAACCGTATTGGCTATTTAACTAGGTAGTAACCGAGACATTTACATGGGATGAGGTGTGTTCAGCACGCTTCATCCCATGTTCGTATGTTATAGCGATTCGGCTGATTTAACTATGTGCTTAGGCTCTGAATGCCAAGAGAATCGACCATCATAAGATTGGCACTCTACTGTTGTACTTTGAGCATCCGCTAAATATATTTGATTAGTTTTTGAAGCTGGGTAGCTGAAATAGTCACTGCATTTTGCACTTTGGCCCGGGCCAATAACCACTTGAGTGCCTACTTTTATTTTACAACTTACGAGCATGTCGAGAGGTGAGTAACTCGGACAAATGATATTGTCTCTACGATATTTTGAAATGGAACCTTTTGGCTTATCAAATGTCCACCATTTACCCAGTTTTGATCCTGAATATTCGCTATTCCAAGCACGCCAAATTGTTATTTCTTTAGTGGTTACAAAAACTTGACCTTTGCATAGTCCACCTTGTTCAGCTGGCAGTACAACACCTTTTGGCATCGAAGCCTCCGGAACAGCAGTAAGGCCTGGGGGGTTGTCTATATTGCCAACACATGAAGCTGTAGACTGAGCTATCTCTTGCGTTGTTACCGAAGTAGAATTACAAGCGGCTAAAAGTAGCATACTTGATGATAGCACTGCTAAACGAACGAGCTGACTATGGGGACCCAAGTGGGCCGGTTTTTGTAATTTAGACATGCATTGTTCCTTTCTATGATAAACAAAGCCAGTTTAGTATGCCTGAACTAAAATGTATCTTTCAACCCATTACACATTCATAGCGCGTAGTTCTGGTTTGATTGTGGCCAAACTAGTTTTTAGTGAATACATGTTGTGTTTTAGACTCCGAAAACCCCAACTTTAGATAAAAATGATGTGTTTCAATGCGTTTTTCGTTGCATCTGACCCTGAGCTCGGTGTTTTGTTCAATCGCAACTTGATAGACGTGTTCGACCAATTGTTTACCAATACCTTGGTTTCTAATTTTAGGGTCAACCACCAAACCGCCGATTTCATATACCATTTTGGATGCGACACGGTGGGCTTTGAAGGCATGTATCCAACCACCGACTCGACCGTTTTGGTCAAAAACCCACACATCGTCATTGTTTGATTCAAGTAAATACTCAAGCCGCAGTTGGGCTTGTTCCATTGAAGCATTTTCGTAACCCAAAAAATTGGATAAGTAGTGAATCTGTTGTAAGTCTGTCATTTTGGCCGTGCGTACATTTGCCATGAAATACTCCTTATCAATTGCAGCTGACGTCTTTTATTACTGTTGCTTAGTGCCAGAGGATATTAGAAAAAACGGCATGATTTCAATTGGAAAATATCGAAATGCTGATGTTTGGTAGCAGAACATAAGGATCTTATGAATTTAATGATATGTGAAACAAGCTGCCACCATTACTGGTATGATATACGAGATGCAGAGATATCGAATTATCGCCAGCTAGGTCTTGAATGCCCGAGCAGGTGAGCACACCCGCCGTTTTTAATGAGACAAATAAATGCAACAAGCAGAAATACAACAAAGCTTACAAGCACACTTTGGGTTCCCCTCTTTTAGAGCTGGGCAAGCAGAAACGATTGAGCAGCTGATCAACGGGCAATCAAGCTTGGCTATTTTCCCTACTGGATCTGGCAAGTCGCTCTGTTATCAACTCACTGCATTGCATTTGCCACACCTGACTTTAGTGGTATCACCTCTACTTGCTTTAATGCAAGACCAAATCGAGTTTTTGAATAAAAAGGGTATCGCAGCTGCGAGTTTAGACTCGACACAATCGTATGAGCAATCTCAGAATGTAATGCAAGGCGTAAGAGAAGGGCAGATAAAGATCCTTATGGTGTCCGTAGAGCGCTTTAAAAATGAGCGGTTTAGAGGTTTTATCAAGCAGGTAGCAATTTCTATGTTAGTGGTTGATGAAGCTCATTGTATTTCTGAGTGGGGACACAACTTTAGGCCCGATTATTTGAAGTTGCCGCAAATTCGCAGTGAGCTTAATATTCCGTTAGTGCTGTTATTAACGGCAACTGCAACAAAAAAGGTTAAACGTGATATGGCACAAAGATTTGCCATTAGCGAAGCGCATATTGTGCAAACTGGCTTTTATCGCTCAAATTTAGACCTCAGTATTTACGGGAGTACAGAAAGCGACAAGCTACCGACAATTTTATCTTTTTTATCCAACAGGCAAGATAGCGGTATTATCTATGTCACGCTGCAACAAACTGCTGAGCAATTAGCAAAGCAATTGCAGGCGTCAGGCTTTGATGCTGTGGCTTATCATGCCGGATTAAAGGATGAACTAAGGCAGCAAATTCAGCAGCAATTTATGTGCAATGAAAAACGTATAATTGTTGCGACCATTGCTTTTGGTATGGGGATTGATAAGTCGGACATTCGGTTTGTGATCCACTATGATTTACCAAAATCTATCGAAAACTACAGTCAAGAAATTGGTCGAGCAGGGCGAGATGGGGAGCCATCTCAATGCATTACGTTGGCAAATCTAGATGGCGTGTCAACGCTTGAAAACTTTGTTTACGCAGACACTCCAGAGCTTGGCAATATTGAATTACTGATCAATGAAATTAGTACATCTACAGAGCAAGGCCTGTGGGAAATGCAAGAGCTGAGCGTATCTAAAGCCACTAATATTCGATTGTTAGCGTTGAAAACTGCCTTGGTTCAGCTAGAGCTGCTAGGCGTCTTAGAAGCAAAATATGCATTTTACGCTGACTTTCGCTTTAAATGGTTACATACAGAAAGCAAAGTACTGAGTTCGTTCGACGCCAATCGACAAACCTTTATTCAGCAGATACTTTCCCAAACTCACTTTAAAAAAGTGTGGGGAACTGTAGACATGGCTGCATTGGTAAACCTAGGTCTAGAGCGAAGTCGAGTGGTAGCAGCGCTCGATTATTTGCATGAGCAGGGTATGATCCTGCTCGAGTCGAAACGTATGATGCAAGTGTATCAAGTTGATACAGAAACATTAAACGAGCCTGATCTGGCTGTAAAACTAAGTACTTATTTCGCCGACAAAGAGCAAAGTGAAGTTAAGCGCATAGCTGCAATGCTGCGCTTTTTTGAACTGCGAAACTGTTTATCTAATAATTTGGCGCGGTATTTTGATGATGAACAAGTACCTCAGAACTGCGGTCATTGCAGTGTCTGTCGAGGAGCTAGTGCACATTTGCACTATAGCGAAGAGCCTACCTTTCCCGATGAACAACAGCTCAGAGATGATATCTATGGACTTAAAAATCACTTGACACAAATCGGGGTGGAACCAACGCCAGCCATTTTGGTGCGCTTCTTAACGGGTATGACTACGCCTTTGTCAACAGCGAACAAATTTAGGCAAAGATCGGGCTTTGGTAGTTGCAGTTTATTGAGGTACAAAGACGTTGAAAGCAAGTTGGAGAAACTTGGATTGAAATAGAGTCAGACGTTAAAATAAAAAAGAGGCCTCAATTGAGGCCTCTTTGTTCAGCTGACTAGAATTTTGTTTTTATAGTTGCCATGTAATGGTTGCGCGAATATCGCGTCCTGGCTCTGCAACACCTGTATCAATTGGGCCAAGTGCCGCATAGGTTGCATGGTCATAATAAAACTTGTCGAACACATTCTTGATGGCGACATCCAGTTTTAAGTTCTCGTTGTCCGTGATATACCAAGTTGCTTTTAAGTCATGAACACCATAGCCCACTTTTTCTGGTAATTGGGTATTGTCCCAGACATAGGTGCCAGCATCATCAAGGCGTTTAACCAGACGAGCTTGCCAAGCCAACTCTATGGAATCGGTAAGTGAATAGTCAGCACCCAAGGTTAGAGTATCACCGACAGAAGTACCAATAGACCAGTCTTGATCGGAGATTGAGGTACCTGCAAGTGCTGGGTTTATATGTGTTTTCCACTCAGGGCTACTGCTATTAAATGCCAAAGACAGTGACACTTTATCAAAACTGTAGCGGGCATTGATGTTTAGCCCTTTATTCTCTAAATCACCGACGTTACTCAGGATGTGGGCGGCCTGTGTTTCGAGATTCTTTGCGGTAGAAACGGCATCATCAATCGTCGACACAAATACGTCAGCTTGTACGACTAGGTTATCACCTAGATATTTAAATCCGACTTCGATGTTTTCAGCGACTTCTTTGCGCAAGTTTACATCATTATCATAATAGCCAAGGACAAATAGCTCTTTTACTTTTTGACCTCGAACAGCTTTTGCGTAACCTGTATTAACTGATAGCTCAGGCGTAAGTTCATAAGTTAAGTTTAAGTTAGGACTAAAGCCACTAGAGTCAAAGTTGTGACCGTTATCATCGTCTAGTTCGTAGTTGTCGTATCTTACACCTGTGCTGATCTGAAATTGATCTGTTACTTGGAAGTAATCTTGGATATAGATGCCCAACACTTTGCCTTTCTCAACACCGGATAGCTCATAGTTAGAACCAATGTCTTCTAATATTGCTTCGTCGCTTCTGTAGTCAAAGCCAGCCACAATTTTGTGGGTGTTATATAGCGCAATGTTCTTTATATCAAAACCTTGTGAGTCGTATTCGGCAAAATAGGTGTTTTGAACGACAATGCCCGCTCTATTTTCACCTTCAGGGTGTGCGTGCGTGATAGAGTTTTTAGTCTGATACGCTGAAAAAGCGATATCAATGAGATCGTCCTGTGGGGCGTAAAAATAATTTAGCGTATTCGTTGTACGCTCACTTTCTTGCGGCAGAGGCAGGTTTTTACGGCTTGGGTGCCAATGAGCGCGTAGTAAGCGTGTGCCATCATCGTGGCGTACATCATGGCTTAGGCTAAATGATTGTGTGTCAGTAATATCACCACTAATTTTAGCAAAGCCAACTTCTTGTTCAGACTGAGAGTAAGGGATTTCATCACCGTTTCCATCTTCCATGTTCTCTGTGTCACGCTTGATCAGTGATACCAATGCATCAATATCGTCAGTGACTCGACCATATACGGTAGAGCTTGCTTTGAAACCTTCACTGTTGCCGTAATAGCCTAGCTTGAATAAGGCGCCAAAATTTTCATCTGGTGCAAGCAAGTCTGAGGCACTCTTGGTTTTAAATCTCAGTGCACCACCTAGCGCGCCTGAGCCAGATGTGGCGTCCCCCGCACCTGCCACCACGTCTACTTGCTTGAGCAGTTCAGGCTCAATTGATAGACGACCTTGGTGGTGAAACAAATAGCCAGCTTGCAACGCGCCATCAATACTGACATTAAGCATGGTGTCTTCTAGGCCGCGAACATAAATCTTTTGTGCGACAGGGTTCGAACCACCCACCGACACTTGTGGAAGTGATCTGAATATATCTGACAGGTCATTCGCTTGAAGTTGAGTCAGATCAGTTTGGTCGATGATCATATCGGCGTCAGAAACTTTGCCGTGAACTTCGATGATTTCAATCTTTTGTTGTTGGTTGTCGGCTAAAGTAACAGGAGAACCAAAAGTTGCAACTGCCACAGCAAGGGCGATAGATGAGCGAGAAAAACCAAACTGCATTGGTGTGTTCCTTTATCTTAAATGAAAATAGTTATCAATACGCGTGTATTATTCATGGTTCTGTCCCAAAACAAAGCACTTTTACAACTGTTACATTTGCAGTGACATTTGGTGCCAATTTATGTGACTACGGTTGGCTTTAGAGCTCAATGACGATACATAATCCGGATTTGGGTGTGTTTTGCGCGTAGATGTGTCCGTTTAGGCGCTCCATTTGCCTTTTACACAGTGCTAGACCCAAACCAAACGAGTGACTATCAGGTTGCGTATGCGAATAACCGTGACTGCGATAAAACGGTTGAAATATATCTTCTAGTTCACTCTCAGCGACACCAGGCCCATCATCTAATATTTGAATTGTGTGCTTATCAAGTACAACGGAGATATGCTTTTTGGCATAACGGCTGGCGTTTCTGAGCACATTCTCTATGACCTGACCAAGCACACGCGCGTCACTATTGTGTTGCTGTGTTTCTGGCATGTTCAGCTGAAAGTGTAAGTGTGGGGCTTCAAATTTAACTTCTTCAGCAATGCAGTCGATTAAGTCGACGAGATCAAACGGGCTATTTGCAGTGTCTGTGTGTGGGCAAAAACGTTCGTTTTCGAGCCATGTTAATGTGAGTGTATTTTCGGCCAGCTCTCTCATGGTGTGGGTGTTTTTGGCTACACGAACAAGCATATCTTGTTGGCCTAATCCGGATTTGTGGCATTCCAACGCGGTTTCGATGCGCGCAATTGGCGTTCTAATTTCATGTGAAAAATCAGCGATAAACTGCCTTTGTGCGCGGATGGTGTTAGCGGTACAGTGGGCCATTTTGTCAAAGGTTGCTGCAATTTGTTTGAACTCTGTATCGCGACTTGAGATTTTGTCTCCCACTCGGCTGTCTAAATCGCCATCGGCGAAGGCGCGAGTAGTTTGTTCAAGTTGCTTTAGGGGTTTCATGATTGCGCGATATAGCAGCCAGCAAATGCCCGCAAGGACCAAAAATGGGATAAAAAATTGCAGTACTATGTAAGTGACCTTCCAGTAATTGCCTGGACGCATATGACTGGGAAGCTGAATTAAAAAGTGGGTCTTGTCGTCGGCAAAAGGAATGTCCATCACAGGATTACGAGGGAAATATAAATGGATTTTCCAACGTACATTTCGACCTAGTGTAAACTCATCGAGATAGTATTGTTGAAGTTGGGTATCAGCCAATGGGGTCAGCTCTCGCTGCACGACCGCAGCCCAAGTATTGTGCGCTTGCTCTATTTTTTTTACGTATGCACTCAAAGCCGCCATATCACCATTTAAGAACAATTGCTCTGCGTGTTGGCCAAGTGCAATTAGCTCTTCTTGGTGTTCAACTTTGATTTGACTCATTCTGAATTCGGTGTGATTAACCAAGTAGTCAATCACACCGAACAATATGATAGAGCCAGCTATGACCAGCGCGCATAGGCGCAAAAAATAAGACGCTTTAAGGTTGAACATGCAGACGGTACCCTTTGCCATGTACGGTTGTGATCGACTCGGGGCTCAGCCCCACCGCGACTAGTTTTTTTCGAAGCCGACTCAAGTGCATATCTAAACTGCGGTCATAACGGCTAAATTGGCGTTCAAGTACACTCTGATAAAGAAATGCTTTACTGAGGGTTTCTTTGTGATTGTGAGCTAATTGCCACAGCAACTTAAACTGAATTGCTGTGATATCTAGCGTCTCTTGGTTATAGGCGGCAAGCTGCTTTTGTCTGTCCAAGTGCAAGTCAGCCAAAACAATTTCAAATGGCGTTTGTGATTGGGTATGACTTGCGTGGACACGCCTTAAAATCGCTTCTATACGCAGTACCAGCTCATCAAGGTTAAAAGGTTTAGACAGGTAATCATCTGCGCCTAAGCTGAGGCCTTTAATACGCTCTTGTTCAGCACCACATGCAGATAAAATCAAGACAGGTGTGTGTTTTATTTTTCTAAGCTGAGCCAAGATTTCATAGCCTTCCATACTTGGTAAGCGAATATCCAAAATGATGAGGTCATAATCGATAGCCAGCGCCTGACTAAGTCCTTGTTCTCCATCATGAAGACAGTCTACCTGATAGCCCCTGTTGCTAAGTAGCACACAGACTTGTTGATTGAGAGTAATGTCGTCTTCTACGACTAAAATACGGTTGTTCACAGATTTGTGTCTTCTAAAATGAGAATGATTGTATTTTAAGATTATTGTGCCTGTGTATACAATAGCGACAAGGTCGGATAGTAAACAGACGTGCGCTGTATGAGTTTTTTTCAAATGGAGTGAGATGTATTTGATTGAATTCCCAATGGCTGAAGGGGTTAACCAGCACTGGGGTATATCGCGAGGCAATAGTAACATTGGAATACAGTCTCGGATACAAACTCATTTAAGGAATGACACATGTTAAGGTTAATATCAATCAAACTGTCGCTACTGGCATTTGTGCTCAGCTGCGTCGGAGGGCTCTTTTCCAGTGCCGTATTTGCGAAGAGTTATAAGGCGACCCATCATGCCATCGTATATGAAGGGCGAGTTAGTAAACATTACAATAAAGGCCAAGTAGAGTTTAACTGGCCAGGAACACAGCTTAAAACCAAGCTAGTTGGTAAATCACTTAAAGTTACAATGGCTGGATATGGTGATCAATTTGATGTCCTAGTGGATGGTGTACTGCACAAGAAAATTGTCACAGGGCAAAATGGTAACTTTGAGGAGCACGTCGTATTTACTCAACAGGATGTAAAAACGGTAGACATTGAAATCGTTAAACGTTGGGAAAACTACAGCAATAATACCAAAATTTTAAGCTTTTCAACTGATGGCCGATTAGAGGGAATTTGGCAGCAGCAACCCCATATTTTATTTATCGGTGACTCTATTAGCGCGGGCTTTGGCAGCGAGTCAACTAAGCGCCAGTGCACGTGGAGCGAAATTGTAAATAGCAGTAATGCCAGAGTGGCATTCCCTTATCTAACTGCGTCTCAGTTGGAGGCCAGCTTTACTCAAGTGTCTTATTCAGGCCTAGGTTTGATCCGCAATTGGAGCGGCAATGATCCTCACCACAATTTGCGTACTTACTTTGACAAAGTAACGGCTGTGTTTGGTGACAATAAAGCTTATGAAGATACACATCCTAATTTGGTAGTGATAGAAGTGGGTACTAACGATTTCAGTACAGATCCTCAGCCACACGAGCCTTGGGAGACGATTGAGGACGTGAAAGCAGACTGGGTTTCGACCATGGTAGAGTTTGTTAACACTGTGCGCTATCGCTTTCCCAATGCACCTGTTATTTTTATGCCAAGGCCTGCATATCCATATGACTTTATTATTCCGGCAACATTAGAGGCAAAAGCAAAACTAGAAGAGCAGGGAATAGATAAGCTGTACTCTTACACTTTTTCTTCACCATTGGAAGGGTGTATTTGGCATCCAACAACAGCTGAACATACCGATATTGCAAATAAGTTGTCGGCATTTATTCGAAACCATAATTTGTTGAACTAAAGGCTTAATCTGCCTGTTAAACCCATTAATTAGCGCTTTGTAATTGGTGGGTTTAACCACTCGAGACTTCATTTAATAATTTTGCCGCTGAGCACACTTGTATACTGCCCAAGCAAGAGTAATAAGCGTTTCTCAGAACTGAAAAAGCCGCGTTAGGGCGGCTTTAAATTCAGCTACTGATCCGCCCAAAGTGGGGGAGAGCGACGTTGCCTAGAGAAACTTGTTATTGAGATAGCAAGAAATATCAAAAACGCCTGTCTGATATTTTCTAAAGTACACCTATCAACACTACACACACAGGTGTACTTATGAAAGTAACTAAAAAAATCATCATCAACAAACCCGCTGAGCAAGTATGGCATTTAATCGCCCACGAATTTGATAAGGCGCATTTATGGATGGGTCCTATTCCGAACTCAGTGGCTTTGGGAGCAGGTAAAGGACTAGCTGGTGCGCCTATGGAAGGACGTATCTGCGACTTAAATGCAGATCCCAATGGCGCTAAAGTCAAAGAGGTGATCACAGACTATAGTGAGCAAGGTAGATATTTGGCATTTGATGTCTTACCTGTCAACAACCCTAAAATTGTGCCCATTAAGCAAAACCATGTGCATATGTCGGTGCGTTCAGTCGGCCACAATAAATCAGAGGTAACTTGGGTTGCGTCCCCTCAGCTTAAGTTGTTTGCTTACCCATTTTATCCACTGTTGAGATTGGTATTTCCGATTGCATTTGGCAAACTGCTCACTGGTTTGAAAAAATATGCTGAAGAAAATGTGCTAATGTCAGACATGGCAAGTGCTTGAGCAATTCAGTAAAGAACTTTGAGGATTATTAGATGGAGCGGTTTTTTAAGAGCATTGAATATATTGAGTCACACTTATTTGAAAAAATCAGTGTGCATGAAATTGCGACAGCCTCACATTATTCAACTTATCATTACAGTAGGGTGTTTAAAGCATTGGTTGGAGATACACCTAAAGAATACTTGCGTAAGAGGCGCTTAACATTAGCGGCAAAACGTTTGCTAACAGAAGAGGTTGGGATTTTAGAGCTGGCAATTGAGTGTCAATTTGAATCCCAAGAAGCGTTTACACGTGCATTTAAGGCGTTGTTTGATATGACGCCAGCACAATATAGAAAGATCAACGAACCATTTAGGTTATTGTACAAAAAACCAGTCAGCCAAGATGACTTGGCATTTTTACAGAATAATATCAGCATGGAGCCCGAAATTATTGAGCAGCCAGCAATGAAAATTGTCGGTATTGCAAATCAATATGATGACGGTGATTTAAGTTTGCCGAAGTTGTGGTCGGGCTTTAGACCATACAGAGATAAAATACCAAACCGTGTTGGCAGTGACTTTTTTGGTATATATGAAAACTATGAGGAATCTGAAGACACCACGCGGTTTGTTTATATATGCTCAGCACAAGTTGAAAACTTCGACGATGTGCCAGAGGGCCTTATCACACGAGAGCTTGACGCCCAAACGTATGCTCGGTTCACCCATATAGGGCCCATTGCCAAATTAGAAGAAACACTGCGCTATATTTGGGGAAGTTGGCTACCTAAAAGCAGCTATGAATATGCAGATAAACCGGACTTTGAATTACTGCCTGCTAACTTCAATGATGCCGACCCCAATAACAAAATCTACTTGAACATTCCAATAAAGCCCAAAGCCTGATCCGTCAGGCTTTTTTTTGCTTGATAAACAAGACAGCAAGAAATATCAAAAACCCGCTTAGTGCATCGATTAATCTAGTCATATAGAAGATTACATCATCATTAAGTGAAAGGTTACATCATGATCAAGCGCGTATTAATTACAGGAGCAAATGCAGGTTTAGGTAAAGAAGCAGCGAAGCAGCTCGCGGCTCGCCCTGAGGTAGAAGTTGTCTATTTAGGTTGTCGAAATCGAGAAAAAGCCTTTATTGCGCAACAAGAACTAGAGCAATTAACGGGGCGCAACATTTTTAAAATTGTTGAAATTGATGTCAGCGACACCAGCTCAGTTAAACGCGCTGTTGAGTCATTACCTCATAGTGTGGACGCATTAATCATGAATGCTGGTGGCACAGGCGGAAGGGACTTCGCGAAGTTAAACAGTGACGGCGTTACGCAGATATTTGCTGTGAACTTATTAGGGCACAGTGTATTAACGGAAGAACTATTAAAATATGGCAAGCTGACTCAAGTTGCTGTGTATGCGGGCTCGGAAGCTGCTCGTGGCGTGGCTGAAATGGGCATGCCACGTCCCAATCTAACCACCTCGTCAGTGGAGGAATTTACGACCATTTGTGACGGCTCTGCGTTTTCGAAGAATCAAGATGCAACCGCACATTATGGACCAATAAAGTATATGGGGGCGCTTTGGATGTCTGCCATGGCCAGACGACACTCGCATATCAAGTTTATTACCATGAGCCCTGGGGCAACCACTGGGACTGAAGGGTTTAACACATTACCTGTGATCAAACAGTACGTAATGAAAGGTATGATGCAAGTAATGTTATGGCTGGGTAAGGTGCATCGCGTTGAAGAGGGCGCTGGACGTTATTTATCAGCTATTTTTGATACTCAACTTATATCAGGTCAGTTCTATGCCAGTAAAAAAGGACTCACTGGCGTGATTGGTGAGCAACACCTTTTGTTTGCAGACTTAAATAATGAGCAATATCAGGATAATGCGCTGCAGGCGATTGAACGGTTTGGTGCTAAATAGAATAAAACGCCCACAATACGTGGGCGATATATTGATGGCTATTTAGTAGGTAAGTATCCGTCAATACGCTGCTGTTTAGGGCCGGTGCCTTTACCGATGCATCCTGCACAGATCTGTTTGAGCAGTTTTTTGTCATTAATTCGGTATTTTTGTTGCTTTATCTTTGCGTTTTTCATAACCAGTCCTTTATTCGCTTTTTATGGCGCAATATATTTCGCCTTTGTATCGGGTGATTCAGTAAGCGTAATGTGGATTACGCGCTATTAAACTGATCGCCAACTCGCTATTAATATAATCATCAACTAATTGATAAAAAATACCCGCTAAGTGTGCTTGCTTATAGCTTGCTTCATTCTTTTTCAACTGGGAGTTCTTCTTCTGAGCGATGAGCGTACACACTGGCGAACAAACAGATACTAGATAAACCAAGTAAAATAGATTTATAAATTTCAATATTATAATACATATGGGTTATACCCCAAAGGTGGCTAACTTGCTCTTCCGGAAAGCCAAGCCTATCTAAATTGCGGATGAAATTCTCACCTAATGCGTATAGATCTACAAAGCAAAAAAGTATGAAAATGTAAAATAAGCTATTCGCCATATCAAATAGCTTTGGCTCTTCTCTCAAAAAATAAATAGCTGACTTTCTGCAATACAAGCAGATGCATATATCAAATATTAATGCGAAGGAAAAATAAAAAATGTTTTCAGTAAAACCCGTATATTTC
The DNA here is from genome assembly GCF_022347805.1 of Pseudoalteromonas sp. Of7M-16. NCBI lineage: Bacteria > Pseudomonadati > Pseudomonadota > Gammaproteobacteria > Alteromonadales > Pseudoalteromonadaceae > Pseudoalteromonas > Pseudoalteromonas sp. Of7M-16. The sequence continues at coordinate 280,019 of NZ_JAKRFY010000004.1, forward strand.
CCGTATACAAAGTTATCCAATATTACTGTTGCAATGAGTTCTATTAGCATAAACAGTAAAAGGTATAGCAAAAAGACACTCATTTTAGGTAAATGAGTGGTTTTATAAAAAGCCAAAGACAAGCACGCTATAAATATGATTGTTTCATAAATGGGTGCCTTCATGCTGTAAACGGCAAAACCAACCGCGATAAATATAAGCAATAGCTTAGTAAATGGTTTCACTCAACCTCCTTGGAATTCATCTGGAATAATCGTTACTGGCGGATAGTCAATGGCTACGCTTTGCTGTCTAGGCCCTGAACCTTTACCTGTGTTACTACCGGCATAAACCTGTTTAAGCTGTTCTCTATTATTGATCAGATGTTTTTGTTTTATTTTCGTGCTTTTCATCAGAGGCCTCTAATTGGGATTCTTTTTCGATACAAGCGCTATTGTACTTTCCAGCAACTCCAGCCATGGAGGCCAAAAAACCGTACACATCTATCTTACACCCATTGTGTAATTTAGTTAACACACTCTGAGGAAACTCTGAAGTACCATTAAGGTAGTTGTTCATGGTACTGCGCGATACACCTGCTTTTTTACAGCCTTTTGAAACAGAGCCTTGTTTTGCAATGAGTTCTTTCCTTACATAGTGCCTCAGCTTTTCCCCGAATTTAAACGGGTCAATTTCATCCATAACATAAACACCACTTTAAAAATTAAATGTATGTTAACTTTCTGTGTTTCTTTTATCAACAAATGTTGGTTGTGGTAGTTGTGATGAAGTTGTCCAGATTCTGGCACAGTGGTTCTGTTAAATTGTGTTTACTCATTATTTAATAAACTTTGGAAGGAAACCATCATGGCTCATCATCAAACTCTGGAATTAATAACAAATAATAATAGAAGCCTCAGGCACAATAGAGCCCTTAGGCATACTCGAGTAGTGGAATTTAAAACCAATTTGCAAAAATCAATTCGTCGACTACGAAAAAGTAAAAAATTAACACAAAAGCAGCTTGGTCATATTGTTGGTGTTGATCAGGCAACGATAAGTAATTTTGAGTGCGGCAAGACAGTCATGACGGTGGATCTCGCCTTTGAGCTTACTTTAATTTTTGGTGTTGACTTCTCCATCGAAAATAATTTGTCAGCAATAGAAAGTCCGGATGACAAGCGCGCCACTCATGGTTAATAAAAGTGATAGATCAATTGCCTGTTGGGGTAGCCTTAAGTAGTTGAATAAAAAGGGGTCAACCATGATTTACAGGCAGTTGATCAAAGGGCAACGGCTTTTGATTTACGCCTATCTATACCCAATGCTTTAGTTGCATAAAAGTAGTTCATCTAATTGGCTTAAGTTAGCGCAAAATACCAAGGGGTAGTCACAAGTGCTATATAACTGTCAGATTAAAATAAAATTGATTAAGCGGCCTTTTGAACTGGCACATAAACCAGATTAGACCGCTTTCACGTTTCTGTGGATATTAGCCATGTTCAAACCGCTTTTATTTTTTTAACCTCTTTTCTTGGCTAACAAACACTTCAAGCTTTTTATTTATAACTGCAAAGTCAAAGTTGAGAGCGGGTTACTTGAACAATAGCTACTCAGATTTAGTTGCAGGCGCTATTCCACAGGTGCAACCCAAAGTATGCCCACTGACTTTTCGACAACTTTGACATGCGTGCCTTTAGGTAAGTCAGATTTACTTTTAATTTGCCATTGAATACCTGAGTATTGGTAATGGACTTGGTTCGATTCGGTCAAGTCCTGCTCTAATGTAAAGCTAATTTCAGCAAAATCACTCTCGACGGGCTTGGTGTCTTGCTGTGCTTGCATTGCTTTTAGGGGTTTCCATAAAAGTAGCGCGAGCACCGCAGTCAACAAGCCGTTTATCCATGCTGCATTGAGTAAGTTTGGCTCGACCAAACCAAAGTACATGAATGAACCACTGGCAATCAGTGACAGACCTAGAAAAAACAACACAAATGTTGAAAACCCTAGAATGATCACTTCAATACTGAGTGCTAATAAGCCAAAAATAATTAAAGCTTGGGGTAAGTTTTCTGTGAGATAGGTCATGTATTACCCATTCTTTTGACTGTTTAAGGTGTTGATTATCGACATGCCCTGAGCAACCAGTGAACTGGCATCTGTTCCATTGTCTGGCAGCAGTACAACTGAAGACTCTTTAGCAATCGCTTCTTTTGCTGCAATTGCCTTGGTTGCCAAATCGAGTTGAATGGCTTTTTGACCTTCTTGTGTATTAGCGGCTTCACCCACTTTTCTCAAGGCATCTGCTTGAGCTTCTGCAACGGCAATAATGGCTTTTGCTTCACCTTCGGCCTTTAATATTTGCTCTGCTTTTTCAGCTTCTGCTGCTAAAACCTGAGCTTGTTTTTTACCCTCTGCAACGTTAATTTCGGCCTGACGATCGCCCTCTGATTCTAGGATTTGTGCACGTTTAACACGTTCTGCTTTCATTTGTGCTTCCATGGCTTCCATGACTGAATTGGGCGGCACAATATCTTTGATTTCGTAGCGCAACACTTGAATACCCCACGGTTCTGATGCGGCATTAATCGCAGTCACAATATTGGTATTTAACATATCTCGTTCTTCAAAGGTCTTGTCCAGCTCCATTTTACCCAATTCACTACGCATAGTGGTTTGAGCTAACTGTGTGACCGCGAACACATAGTCATCGACCCCATATGTTGCTTTATACGGGTCGAGCACTCTGAAATACAAGACACCATCGACTACTAAAGAAATATTGTCGCGCGTAATCGCGGATTGAGAAGGGACATCGGTTGCTTGTTCTTTCAAGCTTCTATCAGCCGCTACTTGGTCAATAAAGGGAATTATAAAATTCAAACCCGCTTCTTTTGTTGATTGGTATTTACCAAAACGTTCAATTATCCAGGCGCGATTTTGCGGTACAAACTTAATTGAGCCTTTTAAAAGTACAATAACAAAAATAAGTAAAACGGCTTCAATGGTAAAAAGAAAGTTCAGTATCGTTGTAACTGGGTCCATAAGATTCGAGTCCTTTTATTGCTAGAGTCTTTACAATAGCATGATGTTGTTAAGAGTAAAAATAGCCCACCTTTTGTGTTGCAAACGGTATTATTTTATATGGTTAAACTACATAACAAATTAACGAGTGTTAATTGTCATTATTTTGTTATACAGGTTACCTATCATAGATACTAAAAGCAGATACAATCAAATGGGGCCTTTGTACCATGACCGCGCAGTACTACGAACAAAACGCATTGAAGCTAGCACAGATATACCAGACAGACTGCTTTGAATCATTACACGCAAATTGGCTTACCCACCTTAAACCCTATCTAGTTAAAGAGCATTTGAGCTTCCTAGACATTGGTGCCGGTGCAGGCAGGGATGCTAAGTTTATTGTCGAGCAAAATAGAGGCGCAGAAGTGGTCGCCGTTGAGCCTGTTAGCTCTATTAATCGATTAGGTCAGGCTTATACACGAGAGCTGCCGATTATTTGGTTTCGTGACGAGTTACCTCGTCTCGTTAAAGTGAAAAAGCAATACGATACCTTTGATATTATTTTGGTAAGTGGGGTGTTCAACTATCTTGATAGCCATGCTTGTATTCAAGCGCTTTTAACTATTAGGCAATTGCTTAAACCTCAGGGGTTGTTAGTGATCAAGTTGCGACACTGTACTGACGAGCAGCACCTTGAGCTTCGAGGTCTCACTAATTTTGATACCGAAACGCTTGTAACTATGGCACAAAGTGCTGATTTAAGTTTGGAGTTTATTACTGATAAAGAACAGGATGCTCAGGGACGTGCCCACACAACTTGGCAAACACTGCTGTTTAGGCCAATATAAATTGGCTTTTCAACATGTAAAATAAAGGGCTGCTCATTACAAGCCGAGAATTTCTTTTTTGTTACTTGCTGACCATGCAGTATTTGCTGCATCTTTTTGGTTTAGCCAAATATAGTCTGTATGCTCTTCGGGGCACAATTTGACTGCAATATCGTTTGGAACACAAATGCTAAAAACGTGTTCTGAATTGATTTTTGCACCGCTTTCATAACGATGTCGCCATTGAGGGCGAATTTCATATTGATTAATAACGTCATGAGCTACTATTTCAAGGCCTAGAGCATGCGCATCAATACCGGTTTCTTCCTTTAACTCACGGTAGGCAGTGGCCAATGGTGCTTCACCTCTATCTATACCTCCGGTAACTGATTGCCAAAACTCAGGGTCGTCTTTCCTTTGCAGCAATAGAAATTGTTTATTTTGATTGTATATAACGACAAGAACAGAAAACGGTTGGCGTAACATTTCTTTTTCCATGGATATAGGTACCAGATTATTATACCAAGTGATACGTATACGAGGGAGTGCTTGGGTTCATTTACAAAGCAAAAAAAAAGGCAGGCTATCGCCTGCCCAATCTCCAATAGCAATAATCTTTGCCAAGGAAATACCCAATAAACCAACATCCTTATCAGTAAGCTCTACTTCTCGGGAGTTCTAGGAGTTACTTAATTAATTAAGTGGTGTCTCCAAAGGAACAACTTCATCCTACATGGATGTTTTCAAAATGTAAACCATTTATGATGAAAAACTTCATATGTAACTTAAATGCACCTTTTGTTTTTATTTGTTGTATTTTTATGCGTTTTTTCATATGGGTTTAAAAACTTCAATATTTACAATGTTATATGGGGTTGTGATTTCTATTGTTGATTTTAGTAGTTTTATCGGGTACTTTCTTTTTTTATTTAATTTATTGATTTGTATGGTTAATAAAAACCAATAAATTTATTCATATGATATTTTCATTCCAAAATGTTAAATAATTGTTTTTTGATTGTGTGTTCCAATCAAATTTTGTTGTATGCATTGCCGGCTAAGCTGTGGCTTGTTGAAAAGAAAGTAATGTGATGAATGCCATACATGTGAGAAATTCTTAGCCCAAGCTTGGTTTTCATTCTGTTCTATACCATGCTTAGACTGGGGTGGAAGAAAGTAGTGGCGTTATGTTTATAGCAGGTTTGTTGTCGGTAGTGGTTGTGATGTCACCAAGCGAAATGTTCATGACCCTCAATAAAATAAAAGAGCTCAATAGTCAAAACCCGCAACAAGCCGCGTATGTATTTAGTTCGATACAATCCAGATTACCTAAAAAGCCTAGTCGCGGATTATTAGAGCTCTATCTTGTCGGCTTGGAGTCGGGTGTTAGAGTCAATGATGCTGCTATCGTACAGTATATTGTGTCTATATTTGAACGTGATAGTTGGCAAACTGCTATAGAGGGCGCTGAGCTAGATGTTGCAACGGCAGTGGCAATCTATCACAGGCGTATTCACGACTACAGCTATGCTGAGAGATTGAACGAATGTGCTATTTCGTATGCGGTCGACCCTAAAGAGTTTAGCCGCGTTGCTAACAATATGGCTGTCGTATATCGATATAGTGGCCAGCCACAAAAAGCGGCAAACATTCTAAAAGAGTCTTTAATGTTGGCTGAAGACAGAGAGGTTATAGCGAATATCAAGAATAACCTGGGCAACATTTATTTTGACCAAGAAAAGTATCGCCATGCTCAACTTATGTATATTCGCGCATTTCGATTTCATTCTGAAATGGGGCAGTCAGCTTATGCCGCTGGGACTGGGTTAAATTTACTCAACACGCAAATTTTTTTAGGTGACTGGAATAGCTTCACGCGATTTCGCAGTTCAGTTGCTTTAGAAGTTGAGCAAAGTGGTCAACCTGCTTTCAAATTGTTTTTCATGTGGCAAAATTACCTGTATGAGTACATTAATTCAGGTGTTGATCTCACCAGTGAAAGAGTTCACGCATTAATTGAATCAATCCCAATATTGCTCAAGAGTGAACTAGGACCCTCTCTCCAGTTTTATTCAAATCTTTTAAAGCGTGAAGAATTAGCTCATGCATTGCAAAAAGAGCTTAAAAAAACACCTGATATCAAACAAATAAAGTCTCCAACTGGAAAAAGAGTTAAGCTTGGAAGGCTATGCTCTTCGAGGATCATTGCAAAAAAATACTTCTCTGACCGTTAATATGAATTGAATTTGGTTAAAAAAAGGTCAATAATTCAGTTTCCGTATCAGGAAAACTTGTAAAGGAAACTATAATGAAATTAGTAAGAAACATTGCTGCGTTGTCTTCAATCTTATTGCCAACGCTATCTATTGCCGCAATTCCCTATCAAAACGAAGAATATCAGTTTACTCAGCCCAATGGTGAAGTTGTCTCTGTCTTTTTACAGGGTAATACCTATTATGCAGAGCAAAGAACACGCTCAGGCAAGCTGGTTATATTTGATGACAAACTCAAAGGGATGGCTTATGCATCAGTGAATAAGGCAGGAACAGGTCTTGTCTCGACAGGGGTATTAGTTTCAGATTTGGACGAAGCGAAAAGTGGGATAGTAAGTATTGCCTCAGGCCCAGAAGCTGGATTATCAAAAGAAGCTATTCAAGCATTAGTAGAGCAGAAACAAAGTGAATTGCTACCAGCTCTTGAAAGTCCACTACTTGTCCGTACGCAAAGCACAGATGTGTCGGCACAGGTGACCGGTCAAATCAAAGGGTTGACGATAATAATCGATTTCCCTGATGAGCGTGGAACCATATCTAAATCGCAAGTAGAGCGCTTTTTAAATAATCAAAGCTACACTGAGTTTGGTAATGCGCAATCAGTACGTGGTTACTTTTTAGAAGTATCGAATAACAAGCTTGACTACACCAACACGGTCACAGCGTATTACACAGCGAAAAAGAACAAAGCTTATTATGCTGATTCTAGCCTGAGCTCAACGGTGCGTTCGCAAGAGCTTATTAAAGAAGCGTTGGATTGGCTGGAGTATCAGCAAGGATTTGATTTTTCTACTTTATCTACTAATGGTAGTAGTCAGATCCGCGGTTTAAATATCTTTTATGCTGGTAATTCTGATAGTGCGTGGGCTAAGGGGCTATGGCCTCACATGGCAAGATTGAGCCCTAGGTTTTGCGCTGATGGAGTGTGTACGGATCGATATCAAATTACGGATATGCGTGCGAGCCTTTCAATAGGTACGTTTGTACATGAGTCTGGGCATTTAATTACAAATTGGCCAGATCTGTATGATTATGATGGCAGTTCTCACGGATCTGTGGCCAGTTATGGGGTGATGGGTTTTGGTGCAATAGGTACCACCAATAAATTTAGACCGACACCGCCTGTTGCGCACTTTAGAGCGATTGCAGGGTGGGATACAGTAACAGAGCTTAACCCAGCTGTAGATGCGAATGCACCGACTGGTCGTTTAAGTCATACATCAGGCAGCCATACATCTTATAAGTGGACCAATCCAAGTAATCGAAACGAAGCGTTCTATATCGAGGCAATCCACAAATCAGGTCAAAATAAAGAGCAGCCTAGCCAAGGTTTGGCAATTTGGCACGTAGACTCTAAGGGCAGTAACTCTAACGAGTGGTACCCATACATCCAAATGGAGCATGCAGATGGTAATCGCGATCCTGAAAATAAAGTAAATCGCGGTGATAGCACGGATCTTTACGGAGCCGCTGGTGAATTTAGCAGCGTCCTGCCGAATAGTTTGTCGTCACGAGGCACAAATGCATTGTGGTGGAATGGGTCTGACTCTGGGCTATCTATATCAGGTATCTCAGATCCTGCACAAACCATCTCATTTGATTTGGATTCGTCTGTTGTTGAACCTCCAAAAGGTGAGACTTATCGCGGAACACTCGCCAATAAAGCCCAACAGATCCAACCTAATGGCAGCTGGTTTCAGTATGCAGGTGGTGTCATAAAGCTTGATCTAAATGGCCCAAGTAATGCGGACTTTGATTTGAAATTAGAACGCTGGCAAGGTGGTAGTTGGCAAAGAGTCGCTATTTCTGAAACGCCCACGTCGGTAGAATCGATTTCTTACAATGCGACAAGTGGTTACTACCGTATTATTGTTTATTCTTACGAAGGTGCTGGTGACTATACGTTAGTTGTAAATAAATAAGGTGTTATACACTTAGCTCACAATCAACAGTGGATCTTGACCGCCCAAGGCAGGTCCACTTTGAATATTTAACGCTCATATTCCTGTCTCAATATTTTTTGCACATTTCCTTGTTACTTCAATAATCGGTTGCTGCAACTTCACTTTATTTTTGTGTGATAAAGGTAAACGAATTTCAAAGGTTAAAATTTAGTAAAATATTTGTTTGATCTGAAATTGAAAATCATTATCATTATTACCCGTAAAGGGGACTTTGTAGTTTAGCGTGCTTTTTACACACAATATGATTAAGGAGTAATTATGTCTCGTAGATTTCTACTAACCGGCGCGACAGGCGTCGTGGGGCTCTCAATAATAGAGCTTTTATCCCCAAATGATGAGATTGTTATTCTAGTTAATCAACGATCTTTTAGTGACTTACCTCAAGGGGTAAGCCAGCAAATTCAGGGTGATATACGTAAGGCCAATTTTGGTTTAAGTGAAGAGCAAATAGCACAACTAGAGGGGGTAGAGTGTATTGTGCACAGTGCGGCACTTACTGACTTTACTGCCGATCCAGATGTATTGGCTGGCATTAATGTGGCGGGACTGCAGCATGCCATCCAATTATCCGAACAGCTCAATGTACCGCTTATCCATATTAGTACTGCATTTGTAAAAGGTCGAAATGGTCATGATTTTAATAATTATGAGCAAAGTAAGCGTGAAGCAGAGGCATGTCTGAGTGAACATATTACAGTTGTTCGTCCGTCAGTGATTGTTGGCGACAGTACGCTCGGATTGATGCCTAAAAAGCAGGGGATCCACAATATGCTCAAGCTTGCGACGAAAGAAGTTATTCCAATAGTACCGGGGGACGCCAATACGCTGGTTGACGTTATCCCAAGAGATATCGTGGCCAAGTGTATTTTAACCATTGTTGATAAAAAGCTGACAGGAGAGTTTTGGCTCACTGCTGGTGGTCTTGCCAAGACCTTAGGGGATTTGTTGACACTGGGTGAAGATGAGGAGATCACCTCACAATATCCAATCGGCTTTAAAGCGCCAAAACTGATGAGCCCAACCACCTTTGAGCGACTGGTTAAGCCTGTTTTTATGCCAGCACTACCAAAACGCTTTAAACGTATGTTTGAAGAAACTTCTATTTACTTAAAATACCTAGATATGTCTGAAGGGTTTCAATCTGACGTGCCCAAGTTGGCGGAAGTCGCAGGTGAATGTTATGAATTTGATGTGCGCCATACCCTGGCAAAAAACTTGGTTGCTTATGATCAAACTCATCCGTTGATCACTGAATTATCAGGAGCAGATTAACGTGAGAGAACATATACTTGGGCTACTAAAGACGCACAGTAATCGCTCAAAAGCACGTTTATCCAACTTGATGAATTTGCCGATTGAACAAAGTGCTCAAGCGGCGGAAATCATCGATGAGAAAGGTAAAGTTTATTTAGATTTTGGTGGTTTTGGTGTTTTTATTTTAGGTCATAAACACCCCAAAGTTGTTGAGGCGGTTAAATCTCAAATAGATGTGATGCCGATGAGTTCACGTACATTAGTGAGTCCTAATTTGGCGACCGCGAGTAAAAAGCTGGTAGATATATGCCCGGATGCCATTCAATACGCTTTTTTCACTAATTCTGGTGCTGAGTCAACGGAGTTGGGGTTAAAGCTTGCCAGAGCCAACGGTTGCAAGCACATTATTGCTCTCACCGGTAGCTATCACGGTAAATCATTGGGGGCGCTGTCGGTTACGCATCGCGATGAATTTCGAGCACCTTTTTCTCCTTTATTTGACAATGTTGAGTTTGTTGAGCGCGATAACATTGCTGCTTTAAAGTCGGCATTTGCAAAGCACAGCGAGCCTGTTGCATTTATCGCAGAGCCAGTACAAGGTGAAGGCGGTGTTTATGCCTTGAGTTATGAATTTTTACATACCGCAAAGCAATTATGCGACCAGTCTGGCGGTTTGTTTATTTGTGATGAGATCCAATCTGGTTTGGCACGCACAGGCACTATGTGGGCGATAGATAAACATAATATCGTGCCCGATGTGATGTTAGTTGGCAAAGGCCTCAGCGGCGGCGTCGTGCCCTGTGCCGCTGTAGTCGCCACAGAAAGGGCATTTGCACCCTTGAATCAAGATTTTATGCTGCATTCAAGTACCTTTGGAGGCTCGCCCATTGCACTGGCGGCAGCAGAGGCGACCATTGATGTTTTGCTCAGTGAGCAAGTAGCGCAACGCGCGTCTCGTCTGGGTCAACAGATCCTAGATAAACTCAACGACATCGTGCACGCTAAAAATGCTCAACACGAGGAGCAAATTATCATACGAGGAGAGGGGCTGTTAATTGGGATTGATGTCGGCACGCCAGCTCGAGCCGGCCAGCTGACACTGTCACTGCTCAACCAAAATATTCTTACCAGCCATTCATTAAGTAATGCTTCAACTGTGCGCCTTACCCCTTGCGCTTTTTTAACTGACGATCAGTTAGCACAGTTGTACAAGGCGTTCACCAACGCAATTGAAAAGATTTAAGGAAAGACCATGAGAGACGTAAAATATATTCAAACTGTTAACGCTTCAGCACAACAAGCATTTGAGAAAATTGCCGACTTTAAATCGTTTGAAAGTCACTGCCAAGCTGTGATCTCTGTGGAGGTGACAGAAATTAGCGAGCAAGAGTCTGAGTCAGCATGGCTAGTGCACTTTCATGACGGCAAAATGTCTTGGCGAGAGCGCGATATATTTGACAAAACCAATCTAAAAATTGAGTTTACGCAAATAGAAGGAGACGCTGATATCTTTGAAGGATGTTGGCGTATCGAAGCACTAAACGACGCCCAGTGTACCATCGAATTCGATGCTCGTTTTTGCATGGGGATCCCAACACTTGCGGATATTCTTGAGCCAATTGCAGAGTCTGCAATCAAGCAAAATGTTGAACAAATGTTGAGTGAATTATTTGCAAGCCAAACAGAGGCCGTTGCATGAGCACCTACCAAAAAGCGCAGCAATTGCTGCGCGACACATTACCTGAATTAGCAAGCTACTTGAAAGAAACCCACTTTGATGAGCTTGAAGGGGAGCAAAGCCAAGCAATTAATATATTCAAAGCAGCTGGCGGTGCGTCTACTTTAGTTAAAGAAAAATACGGTGGCAAAGGGCTCAGTGCATGGCAGGCTGTGCAATTACAAATGGCAATTGGGGGCGCTTCTCCGTCTTTGGCGATTGCCGCGGGTATGCATCAATTCTCAATTGCGACACTGCAAGAAATGGCCAAAGTTGGGAACGGATTAGAGTCACTGATGTTAGAAGGGATCTCTCGCTCAAACTTACTTGTCTCCTCGGCGTTTAGTGAGGGACAAATTGGTAAAAGCATTCTGAAGAGCCAAATTATTGCTAAAGAAATTGACAAAGGATACGTCATATCAGGTGTGAAAAAGCCGTGTAGCTTGGCCCATTGTATGGACTTATTAACGGCAAGTGTTCAAGTTGAGCCAAAATCCGGTGAGCCGTATTTTGCTGTGGCAATGATACACAAAGCGTGCGAAGGCATTTCTGTAGAAAAGTTTTGGCAAGCTCCGTTTTTAAAAGCGAGCCAAAGCGAAGCCGTGGTTTTGGAGAATGTTTTTGTGCCGCATTCGATGTTGGTCAATGTTGATGAAAAATCTGCATATCAATCACATGTCGCTGGATTTGTATGGTTTGAACTGATCACCTGCGCGTCTTATTTAGGCATGGTATGCGGTCTGGTTGAGCGTGCCAGTGAATTGGGTAGGCTGCAAGACTCTGACAAAGCAAAGGTGCATATTCAACTAGAGGCATGTGCACTATCACTCAAAGCAATCGCGGGTGATATGAACGACCAAACTCAAGATACCCTTGCACAGGTCTTGAGCGTCCGATATCACTTGCAAGATGTGCTTGCTGATGTGACCCAGAATATATTGAGTTTGGTCGGTGGTATTAACTATATCAATACCGGCTATTTCGCGACAATAGCCCAAGTGATCCATGCGTTTAACTTCCATCCGCCTGCTAAACACGCGATGTATGGGCCCCTGAATCAATATTTTGATGGTCAAGAGTTGGAGATGGTGTAATGCGTTTAGCGCTGTGTAATATTGAAAATATGGCGACCTTGCCCGCAATTCTTAAGGTTTTAGAAACGCACAAGGATGACATCGAGTTAGTGATCACAAGCGATCCTTACTCAAAGAAAAATGGTGGCTTTATAAAACAAGCCTATAAAAACATGCGTAATCGAGGATATGGCTTTACAGAGTACCTGTTCGTTAAGATGGTACTTTTGACGCTTATCCGTCCATTATTAAAACTCTTTGGAAGGGACGTTTTTCCCAGTATTAAACAGCGCTGTGAAGATCTTGGGATCACACATATCAAAGTGAAAGATGTAAACTCTCCTGAGGTGGTTAATCTCCTCAAGGATAAACAAATAGACTTGTTGACTATTTATTACTTTGATCAGATTTTGCACGATGAAGTCATCAGCATTCCAAAGCAGGGCGTGGTTAATTTTCACCCTGCTTTTTTGCCTCAGTGCAGAGGCTTGTTTCCCATTATGTTCAGTTATCTCTACAACCAGCAAAATTATGGGATCTCTGCCCATTGGGTAGAAAATAAAGAGATTGATGCTGGTCCTATCATCGCACAATGTGCGATTGATGTACCAAAAGCTGAGTGCTTATTGGATATAGATAGACAGGTGAGCAATCATTTCCCGCAACTATACGGGCAGGTGATAAGTACGCTTAAAGATCAGCAAGTCGATGCGCAAAAACAAGCACATGCTGGTAGTTACTTTTCGTATCCCACCAAGGAGCACCTCACTTTGTTCAAACAGTCACTGTGTTTGATTAAATGGCGTTGGGTCCTAAATGCGTTATGTAAAAAAGGCTGAGAAGAAGTGTAGAAATGTGGATTGCTTAACGAGATTGGTACTTAAATGTTATCGGTACACCTAGTATAAAAATCAAACAGCGGTACAATGAAGGTAAGTTTAGTATTTTTATTCTAATGTGCCGTATTTGCAAGGTTACTTAAGCGAGCGAAGTTGGCTCGCTTTTGGTTTATAAATTGCTTTACTTTGCTGGACTCTACAGAGTTTTGGCGCAATACACTAAACTGAAGGTCTACAGGGCAAGTATAAACAGTAAAGAAGTTCGCAAGGATCAAATATGAGAGTTTTATTAAGCTTGATGTTGTTACTTACCGCACACTATAGTGTCGCGGAGGCTGACAATGTGCAAAATCAAGGGCTGCCTGTGGCGGCTTACAGTGTGCAAGAAGCGACAGGCTTTTATCAGTTTCGCCAAGTCACGGGCCAGGTAGTCAAACATCAAGAAGCGGAAATCGGGTTTGAATTTAATGGCGTGCTTGAAGCACTTTATGCTGATCAAGGCGATATTATTGAAAAAGGGCAATTGCTTGCCAAGCAAGATACCCAGTTACTCGAGGTTGAAAAACTTGAACACCTTGCCAACCTAGATAAAGTCAAGGCCCAGCTGACACTCGCACAGCAAGATAGCGAACGACTCTTAAAACTCAGTAAATCAAACTATTCGGCACAGCAACAGTTAGATCAAAATCGATCTCAAATTGCCGTACTCAACGCAGAATTACAAGTGTTGAAGGTCAAGATTAAAGGTATTGATATTCGACTTGGTAAAGCCCATTTAAAGGCACCTTTCGATGGTGTTATTGCCTCACGAAATGTGTCTCTTGGTGAAGTGGTGGGACCGGGGCAAACTGCACTGCGTGTACTGGAACAGGGAAATTCAGAAGTGCGTATAGGTGTGCCACAAAACTTGTTAGTAAACATCCAACAAACTATGCCCATTAGTGTGGGTGGAAATGTATATCAAGCTGAAAAGCGTTCTGGCGGCACAAATTTAGACCCCGTATCTCGTACAGTTCAATTGCGCTTTGCATTACCGCATGATGCAGTTGTTTTTTCGGGGCAAATGGCATCGATGACAATTGCAAAGAAACAACAGAAAAAAGGGTATTGGGTACCCATTAGTGCGCTAACTAACGGTACTCGCGGTACTTGGCAAATATACCAAATTGAGCAAGGCCATTTGCAGCCGACAGCGGTTGAAGTGCTGCATAGCGATGGTCAATACGCTTATATAGACGGGGATTTGCAAAATGGCACAGAAATCTTAGCCAATGGTACTCACAAAGTTGCAGCGCATATTAAAGTAGATATTGTCCAATCGGTTGCCACTCGAGGTGAGCAGCAATGATTGCTTATTTGTTGAATAATGCACGTTTTCAAGTCCTACTCATCGCCTTACTGTTAGTGTCGGGTTTTGCGGCTTTAAGCAGTTTACCTCGCACCGAAGATCCACGGATAATCAATCGCTTTGCATTTGTGACTACCTACTTACCCGGTGCATCAGCAGCGCGAGTTGAAGCGCAGGTTACTGAAAAAATAGAGCAAAAATTAAAACAACAAGCAGAAATAAAAAACTTGATAGCGATGTCCCGCTCGGGGATCAGTGTACTGAGTATCGAGCTAGAAGATGCGGTCATCGATAGTAACCCCGTGTGGTCAAGGTTGAGAGACTTGCTTGACGATGTGCAAATTGAGCTGCCAGAGGAGGCATCATCTCCATTGTTAGAAGATGACCGGGGTTATGCGTATACCAAAATAGTCGCGTTAACCATAGAGCCCGATCAATCGGCATCATCGTCGCTACAACAGACAAAACAAATAGCAGTGAACCGATATACCAAAGAGCTTCGCAATCGATTAAGAAATCAAACTGGCGTTGAGGTGGTTCATTTATTTGGAGTCGCAAATGAAGAGGTGAGAATTACCTTAGACCCCACTAAGTTAAAATTGGCCAATTTGTCATTTGAGCAAGTCGCGCAAGCGGTAAAAAATGCAGATGCAAAAATATCTGCGGGCATGATCACCAACCCACAAGTTCAAATGCAAGTTGAGCTCTCTGGCGAGTTTACTAACATTGCTCGGATTGCTGCTATTCCTATCCAAAGTGATAGCCGTTATGGTCAGATACAGCTCAGTGATATTGCGAAAGTCGAGCGCATGCTGGTTGAGCCGCAGCAAGAGGTTGCTTGGGTGGATGGCATGCCAGGGGCTTATTTAGGAATACGCATGTTGCCAGACGTACGTATTGATAAATTCTCAGCTCAGATAGATGTTTTACTTGATGAGTTTAAACACACGCTCCCCAATAATATTCAATTACACAGCTTATTTGATCAAAAAGGTTACACCGAAGAGCGGCTGGGCAGTTTGTTAGACAATATCTTACTCGGTTTTGCGCTAATCCTAGTGGTTCTATTCGTTACTTTGGGACTCAGGGCCGCGATAATTGTCGGTCTCGCTTTGCCACTTACCGTGATGTTTACACTGGCATGTATGAATATGTACGGGTTACCAATTCATCAGATCTCTGTGACCGGTTTGGTAGTTGCACTGGGTATCATGGTCGACAATGCCATTGTTATTACCGACGCAATTCAAAGATATCGACAACAAGGGCTAGCGGTACTTAAAGCTGTATCTAAAGCGGTTAATCATTTTTGGTTACCACTTTTGAGCTCAACCTTAACAACCATTTTGGCATTTATGCCCATCGTATTAATGCCTGGACCCTCAGGAGAGTTTGTAGGTGGTATCGCTTTAAGCGTGATTTTTGCTTTAGTGGGTTCCTATGCTATCTCTCATACCTTAATTGCTGTATTTGCAGGAAAATATGTTCAAACTGACAATGAAAATAGCAATGGATTTTTAGTTCAAGGGATCCGGCTTGGCGCTCTAAGTGAGGCTTTTGAGAAAGTGTTAAAACGCTCTTTAAAAACGCCATTACTCACTACATCATGTGTCATGGTATTGCCTATTCTAGGGTTTATTTCAGCAGGCCAATTAACCGAACAGTTTTTCCCACCTGCTGATAGGGATATGTTCCATATCGAAGTCCGGTTATCGGACAATGCCAGTATTCATGCTACCAATGCATTAGTTAAAAGAATGGACGAGCACATTCTTAAACATGAAGGTATTGAACGTCTTGATTGGATGGTCGGGCGCAATATCCCGATTTTTTACTACAACTTAATGCAAAGGGACAAAGGAGCGCGAAATTACGCTCAGGCGATGGTGAAAGTCACTGACTTTGAACGAGCAAACACACTGATAAAAACCTTGCAAAGTGAATTAGATAGGGCGTTTCCTGAAGCACAAACTCTAGTTAGAAAGCTTGAACAGGGGCCACCATTCAATGCTCCAATTGAAATTAGAATATTTGGCCCAGAGCTCGATAAGTTGGCCGAGTTAGGTCAGCGAGTAAAGCAGACTGTAATTGCGCATCCTGATGTGACGCACACACGAACAACGTTACAATCTGGTGCAGCAAAAGTTGAGTTAATTGCACAAGAACCCCAGTTGATCCATGCGGGTGCTCAAGCACAGCGTGTCGCGGCTCAGCTTCAGGCTCAATCACAAGGCGTGACAGTGGCAAGTATTTTGGAAGATACGGAAACTGTGCCAGTAAGCTTACGGTTTGATAATCAGTATCGTGACGGGTTGGATGGCTTAGCTAATGTGGAGGTGATGGGCGATCAGCCGTTGCTCTTATCGGCATTTGCTACCAGCCGAATTGTGCCTGAACAAAGTACGATCCATCGCCGAAATGGAGAGCGACTTAATGTGGTTGAGGCATTCTTGCAAACTGATGTACTGCCTGCAAAAGTCCTAAAAGAGATACAAATACAACTGGAAAAAGAGCAATTTTTGCTGCCTGTTGGTTATCGGTTGGAAATTGGTGGAGAATCTCAACAGCGAGATCAAGCGGTTGGGAGTTTACTGGGTAAAGTTGGCGTAATTTTTGTCTTACTGATCACTGTGCTTGTGTTAACTTTTAATTCCTTCACGACAACAGGCCTAATATTGATAACTGCCTTTCAATCGGCGATGCTGGGCATTTTAAGTGTTTATATTGCTGGTTATCCATTTGGGTTCACAGTTATTATAGGATTGCTTGGACTCATGGGGCTTGCTATCAATGCTGCGATAGTTATTTTGTCAGAGTTAAGAGCGAGCAAAGCCAGTACTGTCGACGAAATAGTATTGGGTGTAATGACGTGTGCTAGGCATATTACGTCTACTACCATCACAACGGTTGGTGGTTTTTTGCCTTTGATCCTCGCTGGTGGTAGCTTTTGGCCTCCGTTTGCAATCGCGATTGCTGGGGGCACTGTGCTGACAACTGTTTTATCATTTTTCTTCGTGCCTAGCTGTTATTGGTTGATGCAGAAAAAGCATTCCACTTCTTTGTTCACCAGCCTTAAAAAGATAAAACCATGAATTTGACGAGAATGGCTGGTTTATATACCAGCCATTTTTATTATGTTCGAGTATCACAGGCAGGGCCCTCCATTTTTTTTGCATATTTTGTCGATATGCTTGGAGTAATAAAAAATCAATTCGATTTTAATACCTTCCAAGCAAGCAGAGTCACATGGACGTGGCTTCTTTTTAAGTTAAGTTCACTTTTCCGTTTGTTGTTCTTGAATTCTGATTAATGTTTAGCTCAATAGCGAGCCAATGATAAACGAGCCTAGCAATAAGAAAGCAGTAACTAAACGGTTAAATTCCCTCGGAAGATTATGTAATCAGGAGTGAGTGAAAAGAAGAGTAACAACAACGAGTGGTATAGCGTTATCTATATTGCGAAGATATTAAAAATGACTTGGCAGGAGTTGAGTCATAAAGCCCAAGTTAAAAATCTTGAGCTTCTAATCGTGTTTATAACAGGGTTATAGTGGGTATTTACATGTTCCAACCTGCATGTGTGTAAACCAACGACAGCCTTTTTCAAAAACCGTTGCTGGGAAAGGGTTATCACCTCCACCGGCTACATTAGGTGTTTGCATAACAGGAAGAGCGTTGCTGTCTTTTGATAGTGACTTAATTGCTTTTTTATTTATTTTTAATTTCACTTTATATTTCCTTGTTGAATCAAGTGTTCAGTATTTACGTTATCAGAGTTTTCACATATGTTAAAGTGTTTGATTTATTAAAGTTAATGTCTCCTTTGAAATTACCGTATACTTCATAAGTAATATGAGCTGTATTTCCCTGCGTTTTAAATGTATGTCTTTGGTGTTTGTTTTTTGAAAATGTAAATAATGTAATTCGTATTATTGTGTGTTGGCTGCTATAAGTTGGTGGTTTTTGTAAAATTCTAAGGCGTTAAATCTATTTAGTGCAATAATCTTGGGCTTTGGAGTGTGTTGCTTTATGAATTTTCAGGTTGAATTAAATTAATTTTTTGAATAAATTATTATTTATATTTGTGGGGTGGTGACGCTATTTAATAATGGTTTTTTTGGCACGTTTATTTTTGACTCAATAAAATTTAATTTATCGAAATAGGTCCCATGATGTACGTGACGTAACTATTCTTAACTTAGCTCCTACGCTCTGAACTTAACTACGTCAATCTGCAGTCAATCTCGTCACTCAGATCGTAACCCCGTCATCCTTGAACTAAACCTCGTCACCCTGAGCTTGTTTCAGGGTCCACTTGCTTTCAACGTCATTCTGCCGGCTTGTGAATATGGATTGCGGGGCAAGCCCACAATGACGACGTTTGTACAATGAAAAGCGATGGTTAACTTTTTTGGATGCATACCCCTCGCTCTGCACTTAACTAAGTCACTCAGCAGTCAATCCCATCACACAGGTCGTAACCCCGTCATCCTTGAACTCAATCCCGTCACACAGGTCATAACCCTGTCATATTTGAACTCGATCTCGTCACACAGATCGTATCCCTGTCATCCTTGAACTAAACCTCGTCACCCTGAACTTGTTTCAGGGTCCACTTGCTTTCAACGTCATTCTGCCGGCTTGTGAATATGGATTGCGGGGCAAGCCCACAATGACGACGTTTGTATAATGAAAGGCGATGGTAAACTTTTTTTGGATACATACCCCTCGCT
>NZ_JAKRFY010000031.1:0-73304 GCF_022347805.1 Pseudoalteromonas sp. Of7M-16
GTCAAAGTGGCTCACTTCACCTTGCGCAAGGTAAACGTATTCGCTTCGCTCATTGTCATTAATACTTTGCACGATATTCACCTTGCGCAAAAGAAGCGTGCTCACTGCGTTTGCTGTCGTTAGTCTTTTGCACTTTAGACCCTGAACTCGTTTCAGGATCCATGGTTTTTGATGTAGCTTGGTTTTAGAGGTGATAGCCTTAGCAATGGTCAAAATGGCTCATTTCACCTTGCGCAAAAGAACCGTGCTCACTGCGTTCACTGTCGGTAGCCTTTTGCACGATGTCATCCTGAACTCGTTTCAGGATCCATGGTTTTTGATGTAGTTTGGTTTTAGAGGTGATTGCCTTAGCAATGGTCAAAATGGCTCATTTCACCTTGCGCAAAGTAAACGTATTCGCTTCGCTCATTGTCATTAATACTTTGCACGATATTCACCTTGCGTGATATTGCTACTTCATATAACAAAGAGCAAAACACATGGCATTCTCAATTACCCATGATCAACTTGTCGGTATTGTACCTAGCGCGAAGGCTGAGGATATTGAAAAATATATTGATGCATTGAATGAAGTACTGCCGCAATTTGAAGTTAATACACCCCTACGTGCAGCGCATTTTATTGCCCAAATAGCCCATGAAAGTGGCTGTTTTCGTTATGAAAGCGAAAACCTTAACTATAGCGATAAGGCGTTAAAAGCAATATTTGGCAAGTACTTTCCCACTGAAGAGGAAGCGCAAGCCTACGCGCGTAAACCAGAAAAAATAGCTAATCGTGTTTATGCCAATCGCATGGGCAATGGTGATGAAACATCGGGGGATGGCTGGAAGTATCGCGGTCGAGGACTGATCCAGCTTACAGGTAAGGACAATTATCATCGCTGTGGTGATGCACTTGCAATAGATTTGGTCAACGATCCCGAGCTCGTGGTTGCAGATCCAACGCTGACAGTGAAAACAGCTTGTTATTACTGGGATAGTCGAAAACTCAACCAATACGCTGATCAAGATGACTTATTGACCATTACTAAGCGCATCAACGGCGGGACCCATGGTCTTGACGACAGGGCTGCATTTTTAAATCGCGCGAAACAGTTTTTAAATATTGCTTAAGGAAAAGAGAATGGACGCAATTAGTAAAATGTCACTTATAGAACTCAGTAGCCACTTTAGCGCCCTTAAAGGTGAGGAAGTATGTTGGCCACGGATTGAAAAGATGGTGAGTGACACTGCAAAGAGTTGGAAGCAAAGTGGTAAGGCACCTCACGAATTATCTGTTATGCATATTTGGTGGCACACATGCTACGAGTTGCTAGCGCCACATCAAATACAAATAAGTGCGCTGAACTACCGCGATGAATATATAGAAATTAAAAACATTGGGCCCGCGATCATTGATTTAAGTGGGTGGAGCTTAAATGCTGGAGACAAAGGTCAAGATTTCACATTCGCTAAAGATACCTTGATATACCCAAAAGAGATACTTCGAATTGAAACTCATCCAGGCAGTGCACTCAGTTTTGAAAGCAAAGCACCTATTTGGAATAACCAAGGGGACAAGGCCGAATTAAAAGACAAAGATGGCGCGGTGATTTCTACCTGGTTATATGGCGATGCAGCGCATGAGGATGTGCAAATAAGCCAAGTCAATTTTGATGGTCTAGAGGCAAAAAAAGAAGGGGATGAATTTGTAGAAATTGCCAATAATGGCGGTGCAACTATCGATTTAACCGGGTGGCAGCTGACCGGAGAAAAAGGGCAGCTATTTGCTTTTCACGACGGTGCCCTACTCAAACCCGCAGGTATTATTCGCATATATACAAATCAATATCATCCAAGCACGGGCGGTCATAATTTTGAAAGCGGTAAAGCATTATGGTCCAACCAAGGTGGCCACGCTGCGATAAATGACTATCGCCAGCAGTGCGTCAGTGAATATCACTGGTGAAATAAAGGGGGCACGGCCCCCCAAATAATCATGCTAAATAAAAAACAAACGAACACGATTGAAGTTTCGTCGGACATTGCTCAAGTGATTCAAGATGGTCAGCAATTGGTTGCTTATATGGCCAAAGATGGTCAGGTCAGCCTAGACCCTGATTTAGCGCAAGTAATGATAGATGCAAAATACAAACTGCAAAAAAAGCAGTGGAACGCACAAGATGAAGCTCACTTTTTACACAGTTATGATCAATTGGCCAAAGCGGTAGCGCCTGTATCAATGGAAAGCATTCGAGCTATCTCTCGCAGTGACAATGACAAACCGAGTCAGGCTGAGAAAGCAGTTGCTTGGTATCGTCGCTATACATTGGTGGCGTTAATTTGCTTGCTGTTTGTCCAGGTTTATTACCTATTTGGTCATGCTCTAGCACATGACTTAAAAGACTTGTACGAATCTCGTAATGAATGGCATCTCAAGTTAGATAGCGAAGAGCCAAACAGCAAAGAGTTTAAGCAAATACAAAGTAAATACGAAGAAGTCGGGCAGCGCCTTGATGCAAATTATAACTTATTGAAAGTATGGAACCGTATCTGGTTGATGGGATTCAGCTTTGGCAGTGAGATTCCGCCATACAGTCAGGAAAAGCTCAATGTAGAGCTACGTAGATTGGAGCGTGCGCAGGCTGATGCGAATGCGTTAGACAATTTAAATTTGGCACAAACTCGTCTAACAGCACGGTTGCAGTTATTTGAGAATATGCTGTTTGCACAATCTGTTTTGGAAGTATTACAAGGGTATGTTCTGCCTTTGTTGTATGGATTGTTAGGGGCTTTTATTTTTGTCCTACGAGATTTACTGCGCGAGATCCGAGCCATCACATTTACTGCTGATAGTGAGATCCGCTACCGTTTACGGCTTACATTAGGCGCGCTAGGTGGAATGATCATCGGTTGGTTCTTAAACCCTCAAGAGCTCTCTGGGTTAGCCTCTTTGTCGCCAATGGCAATGGCATTTTTAATGGGCTACAACGTTGATGTGCTATTTGCGATCATGGACCAAATTATCGACAAGTTACGCGGTGCAATGGCTGCCAATGACGGCTCAAAAGGTAAATCAACTCAGGGCAGTGGCAATGGCTAACTACTCGAACATGGAAGAGTGTAAGAAAACTTCGTGCTTTCGTCACTGTTTGTCATGACTTAACCCGATTATCGCTGATGTGCTTTGTGTACTGTTTGGTGGACTTAGATACAGGAGAAAAAAATGGAATCGGAGTTTCAAGAACATCCGCAAGTACAGGTGAGCAAGCATGGGTTTAGCACTGTGCTTTCACAGTGTCAGGCAATGGCAGAATTTTCTTTTCACAAAGGTATTAAGGTACCAGAGTCCATTATGGTTAAGTTGGAGCAGATGCATGCTCAGGATGAAAGTAAGATAGAAGCCAAAGTGTTAACTCAGGTACATAATCGCCTTACAGACTTAGTTGCCCCCGCTAAACCAGAAACCATTTGGTTAATGTCTGAAGAAACTAAAAAAGGAAGTTGGTTGTTATTTTTAGGCCGAGTGCCGCTGATCAGAAAAATGATGCTAGTAGCGATCATATCTTTGGTCGCTTTAATCGCACTGAGTTTGTCTAGTTATATTAACAATGAAAATATGGTCGCTAGCATGTTTGATATGGAGGGCACTCGGTTATTGTATGTGCAAGCGATTCTGTTGGCGTCAGCCGCGATAGGGGCGTCATTTGCAGCCTTATTTAAGGCGAATAGTTACGTAACCGCTGGGGTTTATGATCCCAAGTTTGAAAGCTCATATTGGGTCAGGTTTGTGGTCGGCTTAATCGCTGGGATTATTTTAACTCAGCTGATCCCGGTCAATTTGGATGCCGTTGCAAATGCGGCATCGAGTGAAACTGGTGGTGCGCCTGTTAGCCATGCTGCGCTTAGGATAACCATGGCCTTGGTCGGTGGGTTTTCCGCTAACTTAGTCTATAAAATTCTCGATCGCATTGTTGAAACCGTACAGTCTTTTATTTCACCTACGGTGCCAGATGACCCACAAGTGCTTAAGCAAAATTTAGAAAATCAATTTAGAAAGCAAGAGCTGGAGCAACTGACGTTGTGGAGCCAAGGCATAGTTGCCATTCAAAGCCGGCTGGCATTGGAGCCAAATATGCCCAACAGCAAGGTGCAGCAATTGTTGGCTGATTACCTAAATGAAATTATGAATGCGCATGAGGAGAGGTGAGATGCTTAAAGCCACCATCAAGATGATTAGCGCCATTGCAGTGATACTGGCCCTTAGTTTGGCTTCGGGCTGCTCATTGAACTTGGTATCTGATTACGATCGCGCTTCTCAACAGCAAATGATGAAACTCATGCAAAAAATAGATGGGTTTTATCTACATATGCAACATGTTGATGTGCCAAAGAGGCAGTATTCACACTATGCAAGTAGCTATCTCAATATTGAAGTAGAAGTGAATGCATTGCTTCAGCGTCAAAAGGTACGAGCACTTAACGAACTGACCACAAAGCAAGTGGAAATCCTGCTGCAACTGTGGCAGCAAGGGCGCAAAGCGCATCAAGATCAAAACAGTATTTCAGATTTTATTATCAAGCGTCGTCGCTCTGAATACCAGCGGGTATTGCTGGCAATGATCCGCGGCGAAAAAAGTAAGGCACCATAGGAGAATTTAAATGGGACTCAATATAGCATCAACGTTACAGAGTGCAGTTAGTCAGGCAACTGGTGAGTTAGGAGAGTCAGGCGGAGAGATTGCTGATGGCCTCGCAAAAATTGTCGCGCAAAAGCAGGAGAGCCTAACACAGTTGAGCAATGCGTTATTGCAAGGGGAGATCAGTGAAACAGAGTTTGCCGAAGAAATGAAAAGGGAAAGCTTGGTTATTGAGGCTGAATTAATCAGTATTGAAATAGCCGGTAAAGCTGCTATTCAAAAAGCGGTCAACGGCTTTGTAAATACACTGATTGGTACCGTCACCAAGGCTGTATAAGCTTTTTCTTAAGCTTGGGTGCAAGGATGCACCCGTGATCAATATGGTTGTTATGACTGACAGAATACGAGAAGAGACCGATTAGCGACAGCACAATACCTTTAAGCTCATACTATTTAAAATGGAGATAGGTGATGAGTAAAGGTAAAAAACGTATACGTTGGCGCCGTGTCCGAGTATTTAAGCCCTACAATTATTACTACCCCTTAACGGTAAAAGCACCGCATGCAGAGCCCCAAGCAATACAAAAGCAAGTATCGAATGAGGTTGTTGAAGGCGGGGCTACCGAATCGGCAACAACGGAGCCTATAGCGCATTTAGGAGCAGAGCTAGATAAAGTGAATAGCGACTCTCGCGAGTCATCTTCTTTGCAAGTTGATGAGCAACATAATGAAATATTAGATGAAGCGCCCTTGGCGCTATTTGAACCTGGACAAAACCCCTATATTTTTTACTTACAGCAAGTGCCTGTGATGCTGCAAGGTTTACCCGACGAAGTGGCGATAATGACCCCTGTTGAATCGTCACCTGAGTTGCTTGAGGAACCTGCGCAAGCTCAAGTGGCGCAAATTCCGCACAAGCAGGGTGAGAAAAAGAGTGGGCTAGGGCAAGATTCTATAATTGCGTGTTCTGTACCAGTTGAGCAAGATATGACTGCTAAACTAGGTCAATTCAACGACGCATATTGTGATGAAAGTTATTTTTTAAATCAGCCGCAACTTAATACATTTGATCCGCCTAAAACACGCCAAGGAGTCAAAGCGCCACAATTGACAGATTTGCCAGCCCGTTTTGGTGGTCATCAAACAAATCGTTACACGACACGGTCACACATAGCTGAGCTGATCTCTGGGCACTTGCAAGTGCTAGGTTTAACGTTAAATGAGTTTGCGAGTTGGTATCAGAGCCCTGTAGCTCTTGCGCAGTGGGTTGCAGGCTTACCCCTGAATAGATTGGCTGAGATATGCAAACCTTACCAGCAAATGCCTGTTCAAAAAATCACCATAAGGCAATTCATATCCAGCTGTACGCAGTTGCAACATGGTGATATCAGTCTGGCAAAACTGATGAAGCGTCTTCTTCCCATATTGGCAGTGTCTTATCATCAGTATCTAAGTGGATCTCTAGCGGAAATTACTCAGATACATCGCGACCATGCGCAAAGTTCAAATGCGCCTTTATGGCTACTGCAATATCAAAATAATGCTGTTCACCTCTACGAATCGGACCTGGGGAATGGGAAAAATCGCACCTACCCAGTTTGTAGAGATGGTCACATAGATTGGCAACAATCTAGCCAAGTGGTGCTGTTTTCGTTGCCAAATGCTTTTCAACACAAGTTGGAATTAGAATATTTGGCCGCTCAGCAGGCTTGGCACCCTTTGTTAGAAGCCTCGTTATTGGAGTTCATACATTCGCAGCAGTGTTTACCTGATTAGCCCAATTTTTCGTTTGATGAGGCCAGTAGGATAGGCCTAACAACATAACCAAAACTATGGAGCAGAATGGTATGACCAACCTCGTATTTCGTTCGTGCGTTGCAAGTGATGGACGTAAAATTGCGCTGTTATCAGATCAACTTGATGTAGAAGAAAAATTCGATAATGGCTACAAGATTGCGTACAAAGATAAAGATGGCAAAGATACGCCTGAGTTATTAGCAAAATGGAAAGAAGCATACACAGTGCATTCTAGAGCATTTAGTATGTTACCGGAAGGCGATGAGATCCCACCGTCAGTACAACAGGGTTTCAACACCATGGTATCGAGTTTGCTCAAAGGGGTCGATATTCTATTTTGTGATTACAACCTTGGGGTTGAAGGTGATTTACCCATGTGCAATGACGTCATGGATAAACATCGCTCGACAGATTTCGTTTTATTTTCATGTGATTCATTGGTCGGCGGAGACCCAAAAGTCCAGCCGCACACAGTCGCTTATAGTGCGCCTCGATATGAGCAGGGTGAGCAAATCGCCCAGCAGCATCGCATTTATTGTAAAACAGAAGCTTCAGCTTTTTGCCAAGCTATCAATGCCATTGTGACACAGCGCTCTAAAGACAATTTGATCGGTGGTCATATTAGAGATGACATTGATGCTTATATTGGTGAGCCAGCAATCGATCAAGAAGCTGCTGATCAGATACTCAACCGTTTTGTCGAGACATTGCATAGCCTCGGTAATCAAACACACGCACTAACCCACCAAGATACAGAGTAATCGCTTAAATAAATACGCACTTTTGATCAAGCTTATTGATTGGTCGAAAGGGCGTTGTTTGATCAAAGGAGTGCCTTTTTATGGACCCGACCTTTCACTATTACGGCACCTTTTTAGCTGCCTTGACCATGGGGTTACCTGCTCAACAAGCGCAATCATTGGCATATTTTACGCATGCGGCATCACGCCAGACACGGCAAGAGATATCTGCTCCCCTTTATTATCAAGGTTACCGATTCACTCCCGTTCTGACAGCCGATGATGAGAGTCGATTGGGAAGGTATTGTTGCAATTTAGCCTTCCAATCATTGCCAGCCTTACTAGAAACGACAGAGGATGCTGATAAGAGGGATATCGCTACGCAACCTCAGTATCATAATACGGATTTAATGGTGCTGAAAAAGCCCAAATTGGTGTGCCAGAATGGCTTGATCACACGTTGTTATTACAATCCGCTGACCGATATTGATTGGCAGCAAGGAGGCGAGTTTAAAAGGCATTTTAGTCAGCGCTTGGCCAAAAAAGCCAATTTATATGCCCCTCAGGTTGCTGCACACCCGGATCCGCAAGCGCAACAAGATCAAGAAACACCCAATGAGCACAGCGGTGACAAGTGGAATGTGCCAACTAGACTCAATTCGGCGGTAGATAGTGCATTGGCTCGGAAAATGCTCAATGATGTGATTTATAAAAGTCATTACGACAGCCAAATAAAGGGGTTTTTACTGCCGCTGTTTGGTTGTCGATTACATGTCTATCAAAATACTTGGCAAGGTAGCCGTGATCGAAGCCTCGCCTACATCGCTGCCTTTCGTGCCAGTTGTTACGCAATACACTGTTGGTATAAACGAATTCCGCTTAAGCACATTGGTAATTGGCATGACAGCCACCTGCCTGCTTATGTCGTACGGGCAATTCGTCAGGTCGCGATGCTTTTGCAAAAGCCCAAACTGCACTCAGGTAATATTGATATAGAGCAGAGCTGGGCTCGATTAGTTGCTCAAAATATTCCTGAAGATGAATTGCATAGTGTGTTCCTACACGGAATTTCATTGCGCGAAACCCACCTTTTGGATCTGGCGCTGGCAGCAGGTGCTGTGAGCGAACGAGGCTGGATCCATGATATCACCGGGTTTAAACAATCAGAGTGGTTTAAGTTTAACAAGGCGGCGGCCTATCATTGCGATTGGTTATCAAGGCAGTTGTGTCAGCATGAGTTAAGTGCATTCAATACTGGCCAGTCTATAGGTAATCACGATATGTGGCGTTAACGCCAGAGATAATTTAGAGGGAATAATACAATGCGTTTACTCGATTTGATGGTGATTGTGTGGTTGATTCTATTGACCCTATACGCTCTTTCTCCCAGCTTTCGCGCATTGGTTGATTTATGGTTGTAGCGATGTCTCCGCTGGCTTTGCATAGTGGGTTTGGTTTACATACATCTGCCTGTGACGTTGAGCTACAACAGAGTTGGCCTTTTTGTTTGACTCCCATTTACAGTGAGGATGCTGAGGCCGCTTTATGCAAAGTATCGGAACAAACTTGCCATAATTTAGGAATTGATGCGTTGGGTGATATTCGCTGTGCTCGACGTTTCGTATTGGGTTGCGGCAGTCAGCATCAATGCCGTTATGCGATACGCCACAAGGCTGCTGGGTTGATTGGTGGGCTCGCTTTTGGCCGACTCAGTTACATCGGTTCAGCAGATATTGCCGAGCTCAGTTACTGGCTAACGGAGTCTTTCCGAGGGAGAGGCGTGATGACTTGGGCGCTTAAGCAGTTATTCATGGAGATGGCGCAACAAGGGATCAATAAAGTCGTTGCCAATGTGTACGTAGAGAATGTGAAATCTCAAACGTTACTATGTCGCTTAGGTTTTCATCAGGCGCACAGTGTCGATACGGCAATACGTAGCTATCATCTCGCGCTCAATGAGAGGCTAGGCAGCAAAGGTGCTGCCTAAGGGTCATTGCCTATAAGCTGCGTCCGCACCACACAATTCTGCCTGCAACACCGTGTTGCTCCGCGTTTTGTGAATTTATTTGCCAGCTGGGATAGTCTTGGTTGTCACTGATCACAGCGATATGATCTGATTTTTGCTGTAATCTTTTTGCCATCAATCCGTCTTGAGTTTGAATAATATAGACGCCAGCCTTGCTGGGCTGCTGTTGGCTTAAATCAACCAGCACCATGTCACCATGCTCTAAGGTCGGCTGCATACTGTCACCACGCACAGACACAAAAGCCAAGCGCTCACTGTGCACACCTAATTGTGACTGTAGCCAACGCTTGTTGAGTGCAAATTGTTCGGTGATATCTTCTTGACCATTAACAGCACCGAATCCTGCACTGGCTTCAACATCAAGTTTAGGCACTACTAGCAAGTCGTCTTGACTATGTTGAGCAGGTGCATCAGCGGCTTGTACGCCTGTAAGTAACCAGTTTAAGTCTACTGAAAATAAGCTATATAGATGCTCAAGATACGTCATCGAAGGACGGCCAAGCCCTTGGCAAATTCGGTAAATATGGGATGGTGACTTGCCAGTTAGTTCGGCAAACTGGCGCTTGTTACCGCCTGCAAATTGCTCAACAAGGGTCACAAAGCGACGGGAAAATGCTGTACTCATGGACTTGCTCTCAGCTTCAAAAAATGATGAAAGCGCAAGGGTACGCGTGCCACCTCTTGGTGTACAGCAAAAATAAGTGGAAGAGTTGGTTTTTCAGCTTTTGGTGTGAAAAGACGAGCGTGGCGGTTTAGAAAGTATATACATTAACAAAAGGCGAATATTGTCGCCTTTTGTTCAGATACGCTGTTATTCGAACTTATCTTGGCAAGGTTTAGAACCTGCACAGGTCCAAGTACCTAAATTTCCACCTGCAATATGTGGAGTTTGTTTTGCATCGATTGGACGTTGTACTGAAAGAGATTTAACAGACTTTTTCGATAGTTTGAGTTGCATGATTAAAATTCCTGTTTTTTATTTTTGATTCTCAATTTAGCTCAGTGAGTATTTTTAATTTTATAAACTAAATGAGGTGTAATTATTTCGTGCTTCATTGCACAAAGAGTAATCTATAATAACTTATCCATATTGTAAATAGATGTTAATTATGTGGTTTCTATTTTAGCGTGGGGTCATTTCTGATTGGCAATCGAGCTCAGTCGAGTACAATTACACTTTGTTGTTTTAATTTATCGATGTTGGCTATGCATTTTGATTTTTCACCTGTACAACAGGTTTTCTCACACTTAACTGTGCCGCCCAGTGAAGTTACTCGTCTTTTTCATGGCCGAGGACGTTGTTACCCATCACTAGAACAATTGACCATTGATTGGCTGTCAGGTCAGATCATGTGTACCGTATTTAAAGAACACGATGAAGCATGGATGGCAGCATTGCGCGGTTGTCTGCACGCGTTTATGCAAACGCCTTTGGCGCAGCAGGCTGTGACATGCATTTTTATTCAACATAGATATCGCACCGATAACTCAGTAGAAGTGCTATATGGCACGCTTTCAGAGCAACTGGAAGTGATGGAGAATGGACTGAAGTTTGAGCTGTCGCTTGGTAAAAAGCAAAATAGCGGTTTGTTTTTTGATATGTGCAATGGCCGGGCGTGGGTTAAAGCGCACAGTGACAACAAAAAAGTATTAAACCTGTTTGCCTATACCTGTGGATTTTCCGTCGCTGCGATCGCAGGTGGTGCAAAGCAAGTCGTCAATCTTGATATGGCCAAAGCTGCGTTAAAACAAGGCCGGCGCAATCATCAGTTAAACGGTCATAGCCTGGAGAATATCTCCTTTTTAGGTCATGACTTATTTAAATCGTGGGGAAAGCTTCGCAAAATGGGTCCCTACGATTTGGTCATCATAGATCCCCCCACGTTTCAAAAAGGCAGTTTTGCACTAACCAAAGATTACCAGCGTATTTTGCGCCGCCTACCAGAACTGCTTAACTCAGGTGCAACGGTTTTAGCATGTGTGAATGACCCGGCTGTACAGAGCCAGTTTTTAATTGACGAAATGCATCGTGAAGCACCGAGCATGACGTTTGTTGAGCGCCTTGAAAACCCAATTGAGTTTAACGATATTGATCCACAAGGTGGGTTGAAGTGTTTGGTGTTTAACAAACAAAGTTAAGCTGTTTTATTGCTAAGTTGCGAGAATAAGTAAGGTGTGAATTAGCGGCTACACTTAATACATGTTTATGTGGAATGCAGGTTGCTGTGCATATATTTGGTGTTGCTCTTTTTGGTATGTTGGTGAGCAGTGGGCAGGTGGTTGCTTCAAAACCTACTGCGCCCGTAACATCTTCATTATGCTCGGCAGAGGCAAAAGTCGGTGTGGTTGCTGGGTGGCCACCATTGACCAGCGTTTCAGAGGCTGGCGTCGCCGAAGGGCTAGATATTGAAATAGCCAAAATGGTGTTCAAGCAAGCTGGGATCTGCATTGAGTTTGTTCGTCTTCCTTCCGCAGCTCGCAGTTTTGCGCAGCTCACTAAAGGGGTCGTCGACGTGGTGTTGATGGTCAGTTACACCTTTAAGCGCAAACAGTGGGGGCTGTTTACGCTGCCGTATCGCACCGAGCGGATGCGACTGTTTTCTTTAAAACCCCCTGATTCTGTATACTCTTTGAGGGCTTTGCTCAGCGCTGAGACCACCATTGGCTTGAGCATTGGCTCTTATTATGGTGAAGAGATCAAATCGCTTGCCAACAATGAACGTTTTGGCAATCAATTTATCGGTATTTCAACTATCCAAAGGCGTATAGAACTGCTGGCAAAAGAGCGTGTCGACTTTATTATTGAAGATGAGATTGTCGGTAACTACCTCACTCAAAAATACAGCAATAAGCCCATTTATATTTGGGCCTATCCTGTACATGACAACGAAGTACACTTTCTATTGCGCAAAGATAAATTCACGCCAGCTCAAAGGCGATACATAGATCAAGCCATTGTTGCTCTTCGACCTTCAATTCAAAATCTTGTAGAACAATATAGGAAGCAACAGTCCTCGCCTGATTAAATGCTGTCGCCGAAATTCTGGATTTTACTTTGGTCGGCGAATGACAATAACTGGATCGCACATAAATACCTCACCAGTTTGTGTGTCATAGACCCACACCTCGAAATAGGTCAGCGGTGCGACCTCTCCATCATCTAACGCCACCGTTATTTTGTCACTTTGTTTATCAACTAGGCTAACATGTTGCGGTTGGTCTGCTGTGATCCAGCGAAATTCATAGCGTTCATCTAGCTCGGCAGCAAATTCAAAGACGATTTCACGTTGAGTTTGTTGTGGATCGAAGTTATGTGATTCAGGGTTATAGCGATAACGATAGCCCTCACCCACTTCAACAGGCTTGGCATCGATGGGGGCAATTTCGTCTGGCGAAAATACAGATAATGAAAATACCTTGATATTGCCTGATTGGTTATTGGCGAGTGTGCCGTGCGTGACCAATAAGATTGACAGGCTCCATAGCAACAACAGCGGTTTAATAAGTGATTTATTCATATTGATTTCTCCTTGTTCAATATTGGGTAACCGTTCGTTATAGTGCGCTAATTTGGTATGAAATCGCTCATTTTGCAATCATTTGGCAATCGTAAAAGTACGCAGATTCACCGATTTTCTCTGTGTATTACCCGATTTTAGGAGCGAGTAGCAGCGTACACTAGTAAAGATTTTTAATGCTGAACACGAAGCGTTGTTTAATTGTTTATCGCTATGACCATTGGAATTCAGCAAGGAGTTTGATGTAAGGAGCAACACATAATGCAAAGCCGGTTTCTCTCTCTGTTATATGACTTTGCGCTTGAGTCACTACACAACCACAAGCGTATTCGCAATGCCAAGGTGAACGCGAAAATAACACACCTCGAAAAGGCCAAATCTACTCCTGCAGTAGATTGGTTGCACATTGTTTTACTGATGCCTTGCATCTTGCTGTTTATTCCATTTGCAGCGGAGTACATTGTGCAAGGGTTTGCATTGCTAGCACACCTACCGCAATGGTACCGCTGGTTGATAGGTTTAATGGTGTTGGCAAACTTTGGCTTGAAATTAGCTGAAAAATATCGCATTTGATTGAGCGCAAATGTCGAAGCAAAAATCAATGCCAAATTAGCACTAAACCGATGAGTATGAAATGTAAATTGAAGGCAATTGATGGCCACAAGGTGCGAGAAAGTACACTGACTGTGTCCTGATCTGCTTTGAAAGAAAGTAAACATTACAATCTTTCAAGTTTATAGAGTGATATGTTGTGGGTGATTTTTGTACAGTTTGTTAGTCTGGGCATGGGCGGGTTTACAATTGGATAACAGCCAGCCAAAGCTCGCCGTCACACGCTGGCTAACAACATGGAAATAAAGGTATGAAAACAACAAGATTAGCAGTCATGGCTGCACTGGGTATGCTCAGTGCACCGACTTTGGCATTGGACTGTACGCAATTAAATGACTGGCAGCCAAACCAAGTGTATACAGGAGGGATGGAAGTTCAGCATTTAACCGCAAAGTATACTGCAAAATGGTGGACACAAAATCAGGATCCAGCTCTGTACTCTGAACCAGAAAATGTGTGGCGTAAAGAAGGGAGCTGCGACCCAATTGGCACGCCTTTGCCGATTGTTGCACTCGACGCGCCGTTGGACCAAAGTCGTCATATTATTGCATCTCCAGTAACCATAAAAGCAACGGCTTCTCACCCGATGGACGTCCCGATCAAGTATGTTGATTTTCGTGTGGACGGAGCCGTGATAGCGACAGATGATGTTGCACCATATGAGGTAACTTGGACGGCGAGTGGGCTCGGGGAGCACACGGTTTCAGCTGAAGTCGTTGATGAGGTCGGTGGGCGTGCGAGTTCTGGTAACCGCACCATCACCGTGGTGGCAGATGATGTGATTGTGCCGCCAAGTGGGTTTAAAATCGTGGGCTACTTCCCCAGCTGGCAAGGGCAGGTAGCGGACATTCAATTTGATAAGCTCACCCATATCAATTATTCATTTTTATTACCCAATGCAGACGGTTCGTTACAGCCGTTAGAAAACCTCGCCAAAATGCAGCAATTGGTGAGTGCAGCGCATGCGTCGGGTGTTAAAGTGGGTATTGCCGTTGGTGGCTGGAATGGTGGTGATGACAGCGCATTTGAAACCTTTGCGAGCACAGCTCAAGGCCGCGCGACATTTATTCGCAACCTGATGGCGTTTGTTGAACTCCATCAGCTAGACGGGGTGGACATGGACTGGGAATATCCTGATCCAGGCAGTTCAGCAACGAACTTTGCACTGTTAATGAAAGAACTCAATGTTGAGCTCAAGGCAAAAGGTAAGTTTTTAACTGCGGCTGTTGTTGCGCTTGGGTACACTGGCGGTGGGGTATTGGAGTCTGTATTCCAAGATGTCGATTTTCTCAATTTGATGGCATATGACGCAAACAATGCCGATCATGCCAGTTTTCAATATGCGCTCGACTCAATTGCATATTGGCAAGGTAGAGGGCTGAGTAAAGAAAAAACCGTCTTGGGTGTGCCCTTTTACTCTCGTCCAACTTGGCAGGCTTACCGCACTTTGGTTGCACAAGACTCCGCCAATGCCTGTCGTGATAGCGATGGGACATCTTATTACAACGGCATTCCGACCATACGAGCAAAAACCCAGTTGGCGCTCGATCAGGCTGGTGGCATTATGAATTGGGAACTCTCCCATGACAGTCAAGGAGCCACATCTTTATTGACGGCAAAGTGGGAAGTTGCCCAAGGACTGGCGCCGAGTTATCAGTGTGATGGTACGGGTGGTCCAGACAAG
Organism: Pseudoalteromonas sp. Of7M-16; assembly: GCF_022347805.1. Taxonomy (NCBI): domain Bacteria; kingdom Pseudomonadati; phylum Pseudomonadota; class Gammaproteobacteria; order Alteromonadales; family Pseudoalteromonadaceae; genus Pseudoalteromonas; species Pseudoalteromonas sp. Of7M-16. Next base: position 14,996 of record NZ_JAKRFY010000031.1, read on the forward strand.
CCAACACAATGTGCTGATATTCAAGTAGATCCAAGCCAATATGTTGCGCACCCCAATTGGCCTAATGGTGATCACGCAGCAGCTGATCAGCGAGTTCGATATCAACAAGCTGTCTATCAGGCAAATTGGTGGACGCGTTCGGTACCAGGCAGTGATGGCAGTTGGCAATTTGTTTGCCAGTTTTAGATTTTAAGATGTGAAAAAAGCCGTGCACCCAGATGCACGGCTTTGTTTGTCATGATGTTTAATTGTTTACTTTACACATGTTGGATCGTTGCCAATCAACTTCCAAGGGCCATACAGACCTGACTCACTTGGAATATCACCACGAGTCCAATAGCGAGCTTCATATTCAGAACCTCGATAGGTCACGCGGTTGGGTCTGACATACACAGTACCCGCATCCCAAGTACCTTCACACACATTTGAACCGTCGGTCGCCGTTGCAAAAACACGTGCAACATAAGTTGTTGTACTGCCATCTACTTTAAAAGTCAGTGTGGTCTGCGCAAGCCCAGGCTTGGCGGCACTGAATTCAACACTGACTTTACAGTTTTGATTTTGTGTTAGTGTACTAGCCGAGCAGTTATCCACAGTAGTTACTAAGTTACTGGCCACACCAAGCGCAGCTACGTTGAGCTGATTAAAGGTGAAGGTTGGGCTGCCTGTATTAGTGATTGTAAATGTATGACGGACAGTATCGCCAACAACAAAATCAGCCAGTGTAGTTTGCTCTTGGTAGCCAACTTGAACCGGTGCTGTGCCTGATTTCACAGACTCTATCCACTGATCAAATACGGCTACATCTGCATATACACCATAATTGTCTGGACGCGCACAGCCGACACCCCAGCTCACAATACCAAGCTGAACGGTCTGACCACCTGATTGAATGACGATAGGACCGCCACTGTCACCGCTACATGAATCCTTTTGGCCTTGCGGGTAACCTGCACAAAATTCAGTTGCACCGACATTGCTATAGTGTCCACCTGTTTGACGACAAACAGCATCAGACACCAGAGGCACATCTACTTCATAGAGGTTGGTAGGGCGAGTGCCACCTTCTTGCAAACGACCTAACCCTGCAACTGAAAGTAAATCGCCTTCACGCGCATAATAGTCAATTGATGATTGAGCGAGCGTAACGCTAGCGCCTTGTGTTGGCACTCGGGTGAGTTTTAAAACTGCAATATCGTTATGCAAGGTTTGGTTATTGTAGTTTGGGTGCATATGGATCTGCTCAACGGCGATGCGGTCACCGTCATTGCCGCCAAGAATAAACCCTGCGACTTTAACGTTTAACTCGCTTGCTGTACGGTTGCGAACACAGTGCGCCGCAGTCAATACATAGCCGTCACCAATATAACTACCACCACAAAATGCAGTGGTGCCATTTGATCTCAGAATTTGAGTATAAAATGGCCAGTCTGCCGTATTTGCAGGCATGCCGCCGACAATATTAGGTGTGACATCGTCCAAAGCCAGTGCTGGTAAGCTGGCCACGACCGTTGCGGCCAGCAAGGTGTGTCGCACTGCGCGTTTGATTGAGTGTGTTGTTCCTTTCATGTTGTACCTATGTTGTTCACTTGTTAGACAAAATTTAAGATACAACTAAATGTTGCAAAATGTATAAAAAATGTGATTGAAATGATTTCAATAAGTTGGCTGTTATTTTTTATAGTCTATTGAAATATAGCGTCTTTTGTTGAGGGGTGGCTAATTGGAACCAATAATCATGTAAAGCTCTGTTTACTTTTTGGGCGCTGTTTTTATGTGAAAATGTAACAAATTGCCAGACAATTAGCGCGATTTGGCAATCAAGATCAACTGCTTTGTTAGCTGTAATAGTGTGTTTAAACACCAAGATGATATACACCGCCGATACGCGGCAACTGGATCTGAACAAGTAAATACTTGTCCTTTTTAGATATCTCAAAGTCCTTAAGGACATCTAAGCAATAAGCTATGCTCATGGCTTAGGAGGTATTTTATGTCACAAGTAGTTGGTTTTTTCATTTATGACGAATTTCAAACAGTAGATTTGGCTGGGCCACTCGATGCGTTTGCGACGGTGAATGAGCTGCTCGCGCCCCGTGAAGCTTACAAATTGATGACACTGTCTGCTGATGCCTTGCCTGTGCGCTCCGAAAGTGGTTTGCAGACATTAGCCGATGACACGATAGCGCAGTGTGATGCACTCGACATGTTGGTTATTATTGGTGGCCGAGGCTGTCAAAAAGTCATACATAACCCAAGTGTAATGGCGCATCTGCAACGAGTTGCAGCAAGCAGCAAACGTATTGTGAGCATCTGCACCGGGGCTTTTATTGTTGCGGCGCTGTTTCCTGAGCGTACATTGACTTTGTCTACCCACTGGAATTTTACGGAACAATTGGCGACCCAATTTCCGCATGTCACCGTAGAGTCAGAGAAGTTATTTGTGCAAAGTGAAGAAGTGTATTCTTCTGGAGGACTAACGGCTGGTATTGATTTATCACTTAGTATCATTGCGCAAGATCACGGCGCCGCGATGGCGCAACAAGTGGCGCAATATATGGTGATGTATATAAGGCGCAGTGGCGATCAGCGTCAGTATTCCAGTTTACTCAGCGCACAACAAACCTTGTCTCAGCGTTTTCAAGGTGCCATCGATTTTATTCAAGACAACATAGATAAACCGCTCTCGGTAGAGCTCTTGGCGGAGCAAGCGTCCCTGAGCCCTCGGCATTTTCGCCGTATATTCACCGACAAAATGGGGCTTTCTCCAATGCGCTTTGTACAGCAAGTTCGACTGGAAAAAGCGAAAAACTTGCTGTGCACAACAAACTTATCGGTTGCGCAGATCAGTGTTATGACGGGGTTTGGATCGCCCCCGCTATTGTCGCGAAAGTTTACCCAAGCATATAGCGTCAACCCGACGCAATTTAGAGAAAATTTTACCTTAGAGGCTAAGTAATGAAAAAAAGAATAATGATGTGGTTGATGTGTTTGTGTTGTATGAAGGTAAACGCGCATTCTACGGATCCCGATGCGTTTCATGTCGGTATTTTATTGTTTGATGGGGCTCAAGCCATCGACTTTGTAGGTCCTGTTGAAGTGTTTGGTCAGGCAGGTTTTCGCCTGACCACGGTAAGTAAAGACGGCGCCGAGATCACGACTGCCATGGGCTTAAAAGTGACGCCGGATCAGCGCCTCGAGCCTGCGATGAAGTTTGACGCTGTTTTGATCCCAGGAGGCAGTATTAATGGCCGTTTAATCGAAGATCCCGTGATTCAAAACTGGATTATGGCGCAAAGTCAGTCCGCGCATTATGTTATGTCAGTGTGTAATGGCGCGTTTATTCTCGCCAATACCGGTCTGCTCGATGGGTTGTATGCGACGACCATAGAAAAAGCATTTGATAGTTTTGCAAGGCAATATCCAGCGGTGAAACTAGCAAGGGATAAAAAGTTTACCGACAATGGTAAAGTACTGACGACAGCTGGGCTATCTTCGGGTATTGACGGTGCGTTATCCTTAGTTGCGAAAGTCAATGGGATGCGCTCTGCGCGCACTGTGGCGGCAAAAATTGAATACGATTGGGTGCCAAGTGGCGGTTATATCAGAGGTAAAATGGCAGATCGCGTTCTTCCTGAGTTCGATACGCTTCCTACTGGAGTGACCTTAATGGCAAAAACGTTTCACTATGGCGATGAGCAAAACTGGTTTCAAGGTCATGTTTTTGATGTCGGTGTAAAGCAGCCATCTCGCTTATCGAGCTGGCTTGACCAACAAATGAAAAACGCCGGCTGGCAAGCTGTGAGCAGTGATAATACGTTAGCTTGGTCAAAGCAGTTGGGTGAGCAGCAATGGCTGTTGCATGTCAGCGTATCCCATCTGCAGGGCACACAATTTTCCACTCAGCTCACTCTTAATCGCCAGATCTAACCCACATTCTTACTCTGTTTTGGCTGCTCATCTTGTGTGATGCAGCCATCCAAAATTGCTTCGGTCAAGTGATTGACAGCTAAGATCAATTCTCCATGACGCAGAGTGTGCTGCCAGATCTGCGCTCGGAGGGCATGTAGATCGACTATTTGCGTTGCACCCGTACAGTATTGAATGACTCGGATCCCGAGTTCAAGACTACTTTGATGCTGGCTGAGCAAGGCATGTTGCTCGGCAAGTTTACTCGATTGTGAAAAAGTGCTTTTGAGCTTAGGAATGTCGTTTAGCCAAAGTTGATACTGCGCCATTAACTTTGCATAAAGTGCAGTTTTATCTTGCGACGCTAGACGAATGTGCCATTGGCGCAAGTAGCTGCTTTCAGCTGGTAAAAAATCGACTAGTGCATCCAGCGGTGCTTGCTGGTGGTATTGTCCATTTTGATACTTAACATGATGTCGAGTGTAATATTGTGCTTGTTCGATCAACTGGCTAAAACGTTTGAGTGCGTCAATATCGCCTTGGCCACTAAGTGTGGCAAGTCCATGTAAGTGCTGAGATTGGTGTTTTAGTCCAAGGCGGTGAGTGGCAAATTTGTCTAACTTTGCCAAACGCTGATACATACTGGTTTCGCTTTGCTGATTAACAGGGGACCATAGGCGTTCGGCGATGGCAAACAGTCTCGGCCAGAGCCGCAAATCGAGATTGTACGGCATAACGAGCTCGCCCCAAATGGTTGCCTCAGCGCCTAAAACTCGCGTTTTTGCGCTGTCCATAGGCGCACTGGCAAAGTTGGAGGGAGCTAGCTTGGGCACTTGAGATAAGGGGCGTATTTGGTGTGTATACGGGGTATTGCCCACTAATAATTGGCTTTGTGAAGGCTGGTTTTTTGTTAGGCTGATACGCAGCGGGCCCATCCAGGTGTCGATATTAAATCGTATCATCTGTGTAGACTCTTCAAGGCCTTCAATCTCAATGACTTTTCTACCATCTATTACAATGTAGCCGAGGTATTTTGCACGTTTATCAGGTGATAAGACAAAATGTCCCGTGACAGGGCTGCCCTTTAGTCGAGTAATTGAAAACTGCCAAGCTTGCCCCTGTTGCATTGAGGCTGTGTGCTCAAGTGTGATGCGCTTTTGAGGCAGCGGGTCGTTGCGATAATGGTAGCTGGTATACTGGGGTTGATCGACGTAAAAGCCTGCCGATAAAACGCCCATATGGCCGGCATTGGTGAGTTGGGTGAGTGAGTCGAATCCGCGCCAAGATTGGATCACTACAGACTTGTTGAGCTCGGGTTGAAATATTTCATCCCACCCCATCAGCACTTTATTGTGCACGCTGAGTAAGGATTGCACTTTAAGGTTAAAATGATTGTGTAGCTGCGCCGGTGAGGAGAGTGTGTGCAGTTGCATATATTCCTGCACAGCTTGACTGTCGCGCCAATGATCCGGTTTTACTTCGTCCCCACCAATGTGCACATAGGGATCGGGAAAAGTGGCAGCCAGTTCAGAAATGATGTGTTTTATGAAGGTGTATACCTCAGGGTTGCTCGGGTCGAGTAAAGGCTTAAATACACCCCAACCTCTTTCCATTTTGTACGGGCCGGGATGTGCCATCAATTCTGGGTAGGCAACCGCGAGTGCAGACGCATGACCAGGTAAGTCTATTTCGGGGACTACGCGGATCCCTCGCTGCGCCGCATATGCCACGATATCAGCCATGTCTTTGTGGGTATAATATTGACCATCAGCAGCATGTTGCTGCAATTTGGGGTAGTGTTGACTGGCAAAGCGCCAGCCCTGATCGTCTGTCAGGTGCCAGTGTAAAACATTGAGCTTGGCGGACACCATACCATCCAATTGACGTTTGATGGCGTTGATAGGAATAAAGTGACGTGCGCTGTCTATCATCAGGCCTCGCCAAGCAAATCGAGGTTGATCGTCTATGTGCAAGGAGGGTAGTTGGTTTGGATATTGATATGCCAGCTGTCTTAAAGTTTGTAGCCCATAATTCAGTCCCCAATAGTTTGCTGCCTTGATTCTGATCTGAGAGGGTGAGATGTTTAATTGATAGCTTTCATCTTGATGTAGGCTGGGATGTATTGGTGTAGAGTCCGTGACATCAAAAATAATATTTGCCCTTAAAATTGATTCACTAAAGCGAACATTTTCAAACGTATTTCGTAACTGTTGTTTGAGGTAGTGGGATTGCGATGGCGCAAGATTTGGCAAATACACACGCAGTGGGGAAGTGGTATCTAAGGAGCCTGAACCGAATTGAATGCTGCTTGGATAGGGCATGAGGTTGACGTTAGGCTGGGCAGCCCAGACGGGTAAGCAGCATAATCCAATTAACAGCATTACTAAGCGTATCATTTCCATTCCTTGTTTACTTTGGCGTAGATGTGGTGAAATTTTATACGTTTACCTTATCAAAGTCCGTCATAAAAACATACACCTAGGTGAGATTCATTAATCTTGTATCCGGCGTTTACCATGGTATTGCGTTACTTTGGCTCAGTATCAGGTGACAGCCACTGTTAGTTTGTAACCACAAAATAGAGGCTAACAATATGGGTGATTAAAGTGACGATAGTAGGCAGCAAACTGGGGATCGTGTTGGTTGTGTTTAGCATGGTTTGGCATACCGCACATGCGCAGCAACGCCAAGTCGAATTTGAAGGCTCTGCGTTGCTGAGCGAACAGGTACTGCCCACTCAGAAGTTTGTTTCTGAGGGCAGTGAAAACATTGACGTCGACAGTGAAACTCTGTACTCAATCGATTTGGAAACAACCATACATCAGGACCAACACAGTGTCTTTTTATGGCTGGAACACAATCGAAACCAACCTGCTGATGGGGTATCTGCATGGCTTGAGAATACCAATGAAGACGCGGGGACGACGTTAGATAGTGATGAAACCAGTAGGACCCAATTGTCATCTTTGTACTGGCGGTATCGTTTTGCTGAACAGCACCGCGAGGTGATGGTCGGGCTGGCCGAAGTAAGCATGTTGTTGGATACCAATGAGATAGCCAACGATGAGGTTGGTCAATTTCTCGCTGCTGGATTTGTCAACAATCCCTCTATCGACTTTCCGGATTATGCGCCTGCGATACGTTATCAAGGCACCATCCCCAAGGGTGACTGGCAGTGGCGTGCCCTGCTGTCAAACGCTAAGGGGTTGGCTGATAATCAGGGTAACTATGCCGACACATTCGCTCAAATTGATGGCTCAGAAGGCGTATTCATAGCATTGGAAGGGCAAAAGAAGCTGGCCAATGGCATCTTGCTTACCTTAGGCAGTTGGCACAATAGTGATACTAAAAGATACGGTACCTATGGTGCTTGGTACACGCAACGAGGTGCGTTTAAACTGCACGGGCGCCTGAGCCAAAGTATCAGCTACGAGCATACCGAAGACAACTTCGAAAGTGACAAAAGCCTCTTCGCCAGCGCGGTTGCACAGTATCAATATCATGACTTTGTTTTTGCATCCGGGCTGAGCTACCTATCAAACCAATCGCGAGACAATGTCTCAAGGATAACACGTATGGCAGAGTGTTATGTTCAGTATCATTGGTCGGAAAACTTACACACAACGCTTTCTCACCAATGGCACGATGGTGTCGTGAATACTGAATCTCCCCTTGAGGCAGCGCCGCAGTTAGTGGCTAATTGGCAGGAAGTGGTAACGCTGCGTATGGTGGTGCACTGGTAACCAAATTGGTTACGCTTTGGTGTATTGTTTGGGAGGGACCCCAAACACTTTTTTAAATGCAGTGTTAAACGCGCTGCTCGATTCAAACCCCAATTGCTGGGCAATCATTTGTTGAGATTGTCCAGCGTTGAGCATTTCTACGGCGCGCAATGCCCGAAGCTTTTGCTTCCACTGACTAAAGCTCATCGCAAAGTTTTTATGAAATAAACGGTTGAGCGTACGGCTGGATGCGCCGACGCGCTTTCCCCACTGCTCTAATGTGACTGGACTCCCGGGGTTGGCATAAAGCTCAGCAACAATAGGGTGAAGGCGTGTATCTTGTGCCCGTGGAATAAAAAAGTCACTGGTGGGCGCTTGCTCCAAGCGATCGATAAAAACATCGATAAAACGTTGGGTTTTGTCATCGAGGATATAGTCGTCAGGCCATGTGCATATTTCCAAGATTAAGGCTTTTAATAAATCGCTGACTACCAGTGATTTGGCCTGATCACCAAGCAGGTTTTGGTATTTTTGGTCAATGTAAACACTGCGAAAGTGCCCCCCGTACCGGCAATAGAGTTCATGGCCAACATGAGGGGGGATCCAAAGGGCTTGCTGAGGCGGGATCACAAAGCTGCCTTGGGGTGTAAAAATGGTCATGACACCATCACTAATATACGTCAACTGTCCCCAGGGATGACTATGTTCTTCAACATGTTCCCACTGTGGCATAGTCGTGGCACGCGGAAATACGGGCTTGCCCAGTTGGCTACGCTTAAAGCGAGATTTCACACTCACCCAAGAATTATTTGTCTGTTTAGATAAGTTTTCTGTCATATTTTTGGATTTAGGCCAGTAAAAATTGAGCATATACTAGCCAGGCGTTTCACTCAATGTGCTTAGGAAAGTAAATGGAAAAACAATCATTCTTGCGGTTTACACCTTCTCCGATGAGCTTTTTAGTCTTAGCAACCTGTGTAATGGCGATGACATTTGCCGGCTGGACTGCAATGCTGAATAATTTTGCTGTTGAGGCAGCAGACTTTACTGGCGCCAATATGGGGATATTGCAATCACTACGAGAAATCCCCGGCTTTTTAGCTTTCACCGCGGTATTTATATTACTGGTATTAAAAGAGCAGACCTTTGCGGTTGTAAGCTTGTGTCTGCTGTCTATTGGTGTTGCCATCACAGGGTTTTTTCCAACGATTTATGGCCTGTACGCTACGACAGTGTTGATGTCGATAGGATTTCACTATTTCGAAACCTTAAATCAATCCCTCAGTTTGCAGTGGTTTAAAAAAGATGAAGCAGCAGAAAAGTTAGGCAAATTGTTGTCGATTAAGTCTATGGCTTCACTGGCGACATTTGCAATTATCTGGGTGGGATTTAGCTGGCTGCAAACCGACTATATGTGGATGTATTTATTGATAGGTGGTATGGGGTTAATTGTGACGATATTTATGGCCTCGACCCACCCTCAGTTTATTGCTGCGGCAGGACAAAATAAAAAGCTGATTCTGCGCAAAGAATACAGTTTGTATTATTTACTGGTGTTTTTCTCTGGCGCTCGTCGGCAAATATTCATGGTATTTGCAGGCTTTTTAATGGTTGAAAAGTTTGGCTATGATGTCGCACAAATTACCGCGTTGTACATGCTTAATCACGTGATCAACATTTTCTTGGCTCCCAAGATAGGTAGCTGGATTGGACGTATTGGTGAGCAAAAAGCACTGACCGTTGAATACACTGGGTTAATTGTGGTCTTTATCGGATATGCTTTGGTTGAGTCGGCACAGGTCGCGGCCGTGCTGTATGTGGTTGATCATATTTTCTTTGCCATGGCGATAGCTTTGAAAACGTATTTTCAAAAAATTGCACGGCCAGAAGACATTGCAGCCACTGCGGGCGTAAGCTTCACCATCAATCATATTGCGGCTGTGGTGATCCCGGCGAGTTTTGGTGTGGTTTGGCTGTATGATCAGTCTTTGGTATTTTATTTTGGCGCAGCACTTGCGGCTTGCTCTTTATTGTTGAGTCAGTTTATTTCACCACACTTGCGCAAACTAAACGCCTCGCAAAGCTCGTAAATTCGCAGCCAATCAGCGTTTAAGTTACCGAGCATTTAACACGGCATATTCATAGTCTAACGAGATAGTAAACTATGAGTATGCATTATGACATCTGAGCCTTTGACCTTTTCTGTTTATGCTTGTATCCGTCGCAGTCAAGCAACAGACCAATTAGGATTGCCAGTTAGACATCCCTTATACCACCGCCACGCCAGTTTAGTGTTTAAAAACAATTGTGATCAGTCTAGTTATGCCTATGGGTTTGGCTTCAATGGATTTAATCGAGAGCCATTGCCAAAGCCACAGAAGTTGCTTGCCAAAGAGTGGCTTTATCGCAAGTTATCGAGCCAAGGAGTTGAGCGCCTATTTATAAAACTCAATGATATTGATGCGGCCAGTTACAACATTGCGACTTACAATTGCGTGGACCATCTCGTGGTTTGCTTGCAAGTGCTAGGAAGGCAATCGCGATTATTCAATCGCTACCGATATCTCAATAGGCGCTGGTATGGCGGATATACATTAAGGAGAAAAGTCCTTTAAAATTTTAGCTGCTTTGGTACCAACCTCAGAGAAGTTCTCAGTGCCTTTGGTCATGGCTTTTTGTGCCTCTTCTATGACTTTAACGTATTTAGGATCACCGGTAGCAAGCAATTGCGACAATGCCACACCTATGGCTGTTGTGGTGATAGTGCTCAAGTTACGCAGGTTGTCAGTTGCATCCTGTACAGCCATCGAGGTTGACTGTGCAACCGCTTGTTGTGCCTTAACCAAAGCTGCTGGTTTGTCAGCCATGTCAGTTTATCCACCTTGCGCTAGGATGAGAGCGCAAGCAGATGAGACTGACGCTGAGGTGTAAGTTTGCGCACTTTGTTGCGCTGTGATTGCATTTTGCATCATCAACCCGACGGTATCTGCTAAAGCAGAATCACTCAGTTGGGAAATGATTTCGTCAACACTGGGGCCATTTTTGTCTGACATAATTATCGACCTCTTAAAGTTAAGGCGAGTAGCCTAATAAGTGGACTGTATTTGTCTGCAGAGGCAGTGACTGCCTCTGTGTTGAGGCTGTGTTACTGCCCATCATCTTTTTCTGTAATGGCGGCAGCTGCACGTCCGAGTACAGCACTACCTACGGCACCCAAGGCATTTACACCTTGAATTGTTGCCGCTTGAACCGTGATTGCTGCTTGCTGTTGCGCATTGGTCGCATTGTTTCCTGCGTTGGAGAGTGCGGCCCCCATTGAAGCATAGAGGTTACCCATTGCCATTGCTGGGTTATCGGCAAGCACCTTGGTATTGACCTGGGTGATTGAATCAGTGATTTGTTTATTGACTGTAGGGTCTTTAGTCGCCATTGCGGTTTCCTTCTTAGGTTTAATAATGGATCTGGTTGTTAGCCAAGGAGTTGGCTATTTATTTCACTTAGCGCGTCGCTGATTTGTTCTTCGACGGCCTCCAATTGCTTGGATACTTCTTGATTGACCGAGTCGGCTTGGGCAAATGGTGCAAGCGCATCGAGACGCTGGTCATTTTCGGCAAGCAGATCAGCCACTTCTTGCTCTTGTTTTTCTGAGAGTGCTTGTATTTGTGCCATATGCTCTTCATAGAGCGCACTGTATTTGGCAAGTGACGTCATGGTATTTACTCCGTCTCTGTTGAGTCATCGGTTTTTGGTGGGGGATCAGCTGCTTGTGTTTTTTTATTTTTTCCAAAACGGAAAAGGTTAAAACGGGGCTTTTTCTCCTTTTTACTCGGCTCAGCCTCTGCTGGTTCGGCAATCATCACTTCATCACCTTCCTCATCAGCTGGTGTTTTGTTATTGCCGGGAGCGGGGGGCGTACCTGGTGTCTTGAGTAGTCTGGCACATGCATTTGTAATGGACGCCGCGGTGGTCATTTGGGCATGCTGCTGACTGGTTACGGCGTTGTGCATGGATAGCCCGAGCGTTTCAGCTAACGTGGTTTCAGTCATGCTGGTCGCTTGTTGCGAAAAGGGCACACTGTCTTTGTCTTGCTCACTCATGATTATCTCCTCGTGAATTCAAACTGGTTAGTTGCTCAACAACTGAGCAATTAATGCAACCTAGAATACGAGGTATGGCCGTTTTAAAATCGGGTAAAGTGAGATTTGATCCGGGCTTTTTTAGGATTTTGGGGGCACGCCCCCAAGGCTGCTGTTATTCTTGATTTTCATGTAGAACGGTGGCAATTTTTTCTCCAACTGCACTGAAGTTATCAGCTCCTCGACTGACGATTGACTGTGCATCTTCAATTATCTTGGAAAATTTTTCATCTCCAGTTTCAATATATTGAGACAGGGCTACACCGATAGCTGTGGTGCTCAATGTATTGAGATTTCTAAGGTTGTCGGTCGCATCCGACAAGGCTAATGCAGTGGACTGTGCGATGGACTGCTGTGCGCTCTGCACAGCGGACTCCGCCGCGTCAGGTGCACTGTTGAGGTTTTCCATAGTTAGCTCCAAACAATAAAAAAGCTCTTAGCGCTGAATTCATCACTAAGAGCTTGGTTGGGATAGTGGATCAGTATCCTGTGTTCAAGTCGTCTGAATTCAATTAAGCGTCAGGCTCAATGATTTCTTCTGCACTGCGGCCGATCACTGAACTACCGATAGACATAAGTGAGTTAACACCTTGTACTGTTGCAGCTTGCATAGTGATAGCAGCTTGTTGTTGTGCTGCTGTTGCGTTGTGTGCTGCATTGCCTAACGCTTGGCTGGTAGACATGAGTAGGTTGCCCATTGCCATAGCTGGTGTTTCACCAACCACCTTGGTATTTACCTGAGTAACCGAGTCGGTTACTTGTGCATTAACTGCATCTGCCATGATTGACTCCTGTTAATATTTTAAATTAGAAATAAAGGTTAAGATTAGGGGGATTAGCCTTTCTCGATGATACCTTCAGCGCTACGACCAACCACTGAGCTGCCGATAGACATAAGTGAGTTAACGCCCTGCACAGTTGCAGCTTGCATTGTGATTTGTGCTTGTTGTTGTGCTGAAGTTGCGTTGTGAGCAGCATTACTTAAAGCTTGGCTGGTGGACATTAACAGGTTGCCCATTGCCATTGCTGGTGTTTCACCAACTACTTTAGTATTTACTTGAGTTACTGAATCTGTGATTGCTGCGTTTACTGTATCTGCCATGATTTTTTCCTCATTGGATAGTTAATTAATCGGCTGGATTAGCCTTTGCTAAGAATTTCTGCTGTACCACGTCCAACAACCGCTGTACCAGTTGACATCAAAGAGTTGATGCCCTGTACAGTAGCTGCTTGCATTGTGATCCCTGCTTGCTGATTACCTGTCGTTGCGTTAAGCGCTGCGGTGCCCAATGCGTGACTTGTTGACAGAAGTAGGTTGCCTGTACCTGATGCAGGCGTAGAGCCTGTGACACTGGTGTTAACCTGAGTGACAGAATCTGTCACTTGGGCGTTTACACCACCTGCTGCACTTGGTGCTGCTGCCATAGTGTTTTCCTTCTATTGGTTAGTTGTTCGCCTTATATAAGGCGGTGTGTTTTATCCAGATTGACTGGTAAAAACTATTTCGACGCTTTGGGACCCATGCTCAGCAACATTTCACTGGCCAATGCAGTATTTGTCTTGATAATGGCATTGTGCTGGTGCTGTGCGAGCGTGGCATTATGTGCGGCATTACCCAATGATTGAGCGGTGGCCTGCAATAACATATCCCTAGATATTCCCGGGGCTTGCTGTGCTACCAACTCATTCAATTGTTCTAGTGCTGCAATGTCTGCCATGGTGTTACCCGTCGTTTTCAATACAGCCAGTTTAGGCATTAACAAGCCTGATTAATCGGCTCAAAAGATTGAAAATTAGGGGTAAATTGGGCTCTTACGGTTGATACTTTTTTTTGTATTCGCGCGGTGACATGTTGGTATAACGGCGAAAGATTTTTTCAAAGTGGCTTAAATCACCAAAGCCTACTTCCATGCATAGATCGGTGATCCTGAGGTTGGGGTTGTGCTCAATGAGTTCACATGCTTTTCGGATCCGCAGCTCGGCAAGGATTTGTTTAAAGCTGCGCTGAAGCGCACGTTTGAATAAATAAGATAAATGAGAAGGGCTTACAAACGCATTGGCCGATAACTCCTTTAGAGAAATATCACGTTGCCAGTTTTGCATGATAAAAGAGAGTGCCTTTTGTAAGCTGGGGTGATATTTCTGAAAAGGGGTTAAATTGCCCACCAATAGATGGTCAACACACTGTTTATTTGAAAGGCTATAGTCAGTGGCCGCAGCCAATTGAGGGTAAATCGTGGCCAGCGTTTGCTCACCTATGTTGTTTTCTTGGGCCAAAGTAAATGCGCGTAGCAATACTTTTTCGAGCTCCGCAACATTGTTGGGCCAGCGGTAGTTTTTTAACATCAATTTTGCTTGTTCTGTGAGGTGCTGCTCAGGGCTGAGTTGATAGAGTTCAGATAGCTGTTCAACCATTTCTTGAATATCTTCAGGTCGCTCGCGCAGCGGTGGGATATTGAGGTTAAAAAAGTTGAGTTTATGCCACAGGCTGGGTAAAAACTGTTCATTGTCCACCATTGCTTGGATGTCTTGCTCACTTGCGCTGATCACGCGCACGCGCTGTAAATCAATTTTGCTGGTATAGCTGGTGGCGTTATTGCTCTGTGTGGTCAGTTGCTCTAATAAGTACTTTTGCTGGGAAACCGAGAGGGCATCAATGTGGCTGAAGAATATGCAGCCTTGATTCATCGAAGAGTTGATGTGGTGCAGTTTTTTTGCAAAGTCTTCTTCATCGCAACTTGCACAGTCAATTTCATAAAATGGGTGGTGTTTGGCGTAGCTGCTAAAGTGAATTGAGCAGGCAACGTCAATGACCTCAGAGCCAGACTCTGCTTGTATGAATACGGGGCATAATTTAGCAGCTATACGCTCAATAGTTTTTTCCAAATTCAAAATTTGATCACTGTAACCCTGCAACGAGGCACTTTTACCCAAATATTGATGTGACAAGGTTTGAATAGCATTGCGTTTTACGAGTATACCTATCTGATCAGATAAATTCGTTAATTCGGATGGTGATGTACCTGGCAGATCTGCGTGCTTTAACAAATTGAGTGCACCGATACGCTTTCTTTGGTAAACAATCGGGTAGCTTCGCGCACTGGTTGGTCGATGGTGCTCTTGGTCGAAAAATATATGTGTTTTAACTTGTTGAGATGAGTCTTCCACTTCTAATGAAAGCTGTTTTAGCACACTTTCAGAGCACCGTGTATTTAAGTAGCGTGTCAGTGACTGAGTTAGTGGTAACTGTTTTTTTATCGCATCTGTGGGCGACATTATGGGTGTTGTTGATTCATTCATCGTTGACTCCAAAGCAATATAACTTTTGTCTAGCGAATATCCTTTCTAAGCGAAACAACCATATTTGGTGTTTTGCATATTGGAAATTTACAAACAAGGTGAATTAAGGCCGTGGATACAACTTAAGGAATTTTATTAGTTTTCAATCGGGGTATATTACGAACTATTAATTACATATTATTACGTGAAGGTTAATTCTAGGTGTAATTATGGTGTTATTTTTGACTTTAATGCAGCAAGTTAGCTTAGTTATAGATCTGATCTGGACACTTGTAAAGAAAGGCAAGAGAGTAGGTATCTCCTACTCTCTTGGTATGTTACAGGGCTTTAAATCGTATTGCCGTGCCTCCACTGGTAGCCAGTTGTAATGACAGGGTATCTTCGGCTGTGACGATCTGTTTTTGGATGTCTAATGCGTAAGGGTTCTGCTGCCAGTTGGCATTTTTACCATCTTGGTAGATTTGTGCTTCGTAGCGCTGATCTGCTGCTAAAAAGTCTAATTTGACTTTGATATCTCGCGCATGCTCATCAGTGATGGCGCCTAAATACCAGTCTTTACCAGTGTACTTTCCACGCGCGCGCTCTTGCCTTGCAAAGACCACATAGTCGCCAACCTCACCTGCCAAAGCGATACTGTTTTCCCAATCGGTTGGGACGTCTTTGATAAACTGAAAGGCATCAGGTTTTGCAAGGTAGTTTTCAGGTAGATCCGCCGCCATTTGTACCGGACTATACAACACAACATAGAGTGCCAGTTGCTTTGCTAGCGTCGTCTGTGGACGATTTGTTTTGTCGCCTAGACCATTAAAACTCATGTCAAATATACCTGGCGTAAAATCCATAGGTCCAGACAGCATGCGGGTAAACGCTAACATCGTAGTGTGTTCTGGTGGATTTGGAGGGGTACCCCAGGCATTAAACTCTTGGCCTCGAGCCCCTTCGCGGGTTAGCCAATTGGGGTACGTACGGCGAAGGCCTGTATCCTTAATCGGTTCATGAGTATTGATACTGAGTTTGTATTTTGCTGCGAGCTTCACGTTATCGAGATATTCATTGACCATAAACTGACCATCGTGCCATTCAAACCGGGCGTGTCCACGTTCATCAATGCGTTTGATATTGCCGCCATCTGCGACATATCCGGTTTTAATTTGGCTGACCCCATTTTGCGCATACAAATTAAATGCTGCATCCATTTGGTTGCGATAGTTGCTGACGTTGCCGGATGTTTCATGATGGCCGATAAGGCGCGCACCGACTTTTTCGGCATGTGCTTTAATGGCATTAAAATCAAAGTCAGGGTATGGCTCGGTAAAGCTAAATACATCGCCATTAAAGAACCAGTCGCCATCCCAACCTGTATTCCAACCTTCGACTAAGACCCCGTCAAAGCCATGCTCAGCGGCAAAGCTCAAATACTCTTTAGTACGTTCGGTGGTTGCGCCGTGTTTTTCGCCGCTCCCCCAAGTGTGTTTCCCTATGTGCATGCCCCACCAGATACCGGTATATTTTCCCGGTTCTACCCAAGAAACATCGCCCAGCTTATTTGGCTCATTGAGGTTCAGAATAAGGTGGGAGTTGAGTAAGTCGGTAGCGTGCTCTCCCACTTGAATTGTTCGCCATGGGGACTTGAATCGGCCGTTGGTTTTGACCGCAATACCATCTGACCATGGTGTGAGATCACTGATAAATGTGCCTGGCCTGCGTTGATTTAGCGTCATGCCTGCGTAGTCAACCAAAGCGGCTTCATGGATGCTCAGATGCACACCACGTTTATTTTTAAATGTAAACGGTGTATGGACATGTGCTGCATCGTGCAGTGGTGTGGTGTTATAAGTATACTCATAGCGATTCCAGCCCCTCGCAGGGATCCACCAAGCTTGGCTTTCACTGCTGTCGGCGACACTAAACTCCGTAAGTTCCCGGGTGATATACCTCGCTTCCTCTTTGTCAACTTCGTAGCGAAAACCTAGCCCATCATTAAAAGTACGGATCCGAACTCGGTATTGTGTGTTTTTTTCACGTTTATCGGCAAAAGTGACCAACAGCTCATTGTGGTGATCAACAATCGTGCGGGCTTCACCCCAAGGTTGTTGCCAAGTGTCATTGTGTGATTGGCGCTCAACAGCACTGATATACAAGCTGTCTCGCATTGATGGTGCTCTGGCAAAGTCAAATCCAAGCGTGGATGGGTTGATCACCGTGTGTCCTTTGAAAGCGACTTGGTACTTTGGCTGAGAACCGTCGTCACTAATGGTCACGGTGAGTTGTTGATCTGGTGAAGAGACTTTAAAGCTGGCTGCGTGCACAGTGGATGTCAATGACAGTAAGCTGGCAACGAAACCTATGGTAGAGCAAAGTGAACTTGAATAGCGCATGTTTTTTTCCCATATAGGCAACTGGTTATGGTTAGCTTACGGACTAATTTTGCCTCTCTGAATGGTTTGCATACGTATTCAAATTTAAAATGCGATGAATGCATAATTTGCGTCGTCCGGTCTATACTCAAATGAAAAATAAGGCCAGATAAGGATTGTGCTCAATGCAATTTCAGCAGCAAGTAAATAAAGCAATAACAAAGCGTGCTAGGTGGCGATACGGAGTGGCCCTAAGTGCTTGTTTGATGTCTTCAATGGGGGTGGCAAAGCCATTGACGCTAAACATTACAGGCACGGATGGGAAGCCAGTGAAAGAAGCTGTGGTGTGGTTCGAGAGTAAACAACTTACTTTGAACCAAAACACGCTCAAGCAGAGCTATAAAATGGGGCAAAAAGATCGGGCATTCACACCGCATATCTTAGTTGTGCCAAAAGGTGCAGAGGTCTCCTTTCCAAACTACGACTCGATTTTGCATCATGTCTATTCTTTTTCAGCCGCACAACCGTTTGAGTTTAAGTTATACCGCGATAATCCACAGTCTTTAACCTTTGGCAATACCGGTGTGGTCGAACTAGGGTGCAACATCCATGATTGGATGCTGGGCTACATTCTGGTGGTGGATTCGACCTATTTTGCGGTGACGGATGAGCAAGGTAAAGCTGTCATAGATATGCCAGAACAGTTGCAATCAGGTTTGGCCATTAACGTGTGGCATGAAGGGTTCGCCAATTTGGATCAGCCAGAGCGCAAGCAACTAAAATCGCTGCCAAATACATATACCTTAAGCTATCAGCTCAATCAGTCACTGTTTGAACTGAAAGAAGATTTTTCAGATGAGTTTGATGATTATGAATAACAGCACAAAAAATATCTTTGTCATTCCGTCTCTGTGCGCACTGGTAGCTGGCCTTGCTGGTGTTTCTTGTCAAAGTTATGCTGCGCAACATAAAGGGGTCGTTCAAGCAAGCTGGCAATCTGCGAGTGACTACCCGTCTTGGTATTCCAGAGGCGCATCGGTGAACCGTTTTGGCCAAGGTGAGGATGGGGTCAAAATTAGCAGAGCCTTGGTGCAGTCCCGCTTTGAAATAGGATCTAGTTGGTCGGCGCACAGTAGCTTACAGTACGTACCAGACCCTGATGAAAAAGTGGGTTTTACTGAGCTTTTTGCCGAGTATAAACCCGTGACAAGAGGGGCTTATCAGCCACAATTACGTGTTGGTGGTTTTTATCCAAAGATGTCATTGGAAAACCCCGATATTGGATGGTCGTCACCCTATAATTATAGTTATTCCGCGTTAAATGCTTGGCTTGGTGAAGAACTTAGAGCGTTTGGCTTAGAGGCCAGTGTGAAACGCAACGGGAAACGATTAGACAAACCGAGTGCGCACAATTGGCAGTGGTTGGCGGGCGTTTATAAAGGCAATGATCCATTGGGAGCGGTGTTGGCATGGCGTGGCTTTGCGCCACACGATAGACAGTCCGTATTCAATGAAGCTTTGGCCTTAAGACCAACGGCAGGGTTTAGAGCGCCTCAGCTACGCAAACAGGCATGGCAAATAGAGCCTTTTACCGAAATTGATGGGCGCTTTGGCTATTATGTTGGTGCGCATTGGAGCTATCAAAACCGTCACGATTTACGTGCCTATTGGTACGATAATAATGGTGATCCTGGGGTGGTTAATTACCATACCGGACAATATGCATGGGATACAAAGTTTTGGAGCCTTGCCTATAAATATAAGATCACAAAACGCACTCATGTTATAGCGCAAGCCATGTCTGGCAATACGGCGATGGGGTTTTCTCGGGGTGTAGACAATGATTTTGACAGTCAATTTCTCTTATTGACACACCGCTGGCAAGCGCTTCGAGTGAGCGGTCGCATCGAACAGTTTAAAGTCAAAGATATGGATCATTGGGTCTTCGATCCCAATGACAGTGATGGCGGCGCTATCACAGCAACGGTTAAATGGCGATTCTCAGAGAGCTGGCGAATTGGCGCTGAATTTCAGTATTTAGAAACCAAAGTGGCTAATCGTGCCGACGATAACTTGCCAACTCGCCAAATTGAACAACTATGGCGGGTGAGCGGGGAGTATCGCTTTTAATTTGCGGCTGATTGATTTCAGCCGCAACACACGTTAGCTAGTCACAGAGTCTGTTAAGACCGTTTAGCGCTGCAACTCGGTAGGCTTCTGCCATGGTAGGGTAGTTGAAGGTGGTATTGACGAAATACTCGACGTTATTGCCTTCTCCTTTTTGCTCCATAATGGCTTGGCCAATGTGGACAATCTCGGAAGCACGCTCACCAAAGCAATGAATACCCAATATTTCTTTGGTTTTTGTGTGAAACAAGATTTTTAAACTGCCCACTTCTGTGCTGGCAATTTGTGCCCGCGCAAGGTGTTTAAACTGAGCTCTGCCAACTTCATAAGGTATTTTGGCGGCTGTGAGCTCTTGTTCCGTCTTGCCGACTGAACTCATTTCTGGAATGGTATAAATTCCAGTTGGGATGTCGGTGATTAAGCGCTCATCACACTGTCCATTGGCAATTGCATTGGCTGCAATTCGACCTTGATCGAATGCCGCACTGGCAAGAC
Source organism: Pseudoalteromonas sp. Of7M-16 (assembly GCF_022347805.1). Classification (NCBI taxonomy): domain Bacteria; kingdom Pseudomonadati; phylum Pseudomonadota; class Gammaproteobacteria; order Alteromonadales; family Pseudoalteromonadaceae; genus Pseudoalteromonas; species Pseudoalteromonas sp. Of7M-16. Next base: position 35,042 of record NZ_JAKRFY010000031.1, read on the forward strand.
TTGGGTAGCCAATTACATCGCCCACCGCGTAGATGTTTTCAACTTGTGTTTGGTAGTATTCATTGACTCGTAATTGACCGCGCCCATCGGCTTTAAGGCCTACAGCCTCGAGGTTTAAACTATCGGTATTACCTGTTCTACCATTGGCCCATAGGATACAATCGGCTTTCACTTTTTTACCTGACTGAAGGTGAAGAATGACGCCTTTGTCACTGGTTTCTACTTTGGCAAACTCTTCATTGTGACGGATCACAATACCGCTGTTCCAAAAGTGATAGCTCAGTGCATCTGATATTTCATCATCCATAAAGGAAAGAAGTCGATCTCGTGTATTGATCAAGTCTACTTTAGCTCCTAAACCTTTAAAGATAGACGCATATTCACAGCCAATTACACCCGCGCCGTATACGATCACCCGTTGTGGGTTGTGTTCCAGACGTAAAATTGTATCGCTGTCATACACCCTCGGATGATCAAAGTTAATCTCAGGTGGACGGTATGGTCTAGAGCCTGTGGCAATCACAATGGTCTTTGCAGTAAGCACATCTTGCGAGCCATCCAGATGAGTCACTCGGACCGTATTAGCATCGATAAAACTGGCTTCACCTTGGAAAAGGTGAATGCGATTTCTGTCGTAAAAGCTGGATCGCAGTGAAGATTGTTTGCCAATAACGTCACTGGCATGATTTAAAATATCCTGAAAGGTTAATCGCTTAGGACGTTCAGTAAATCGATATAGGGGATTAGCCTTGTACTCAATTAAACGGCTAACGGAATGTCTAAGTGCTTTTGAAGGAATAGTGCCCCAGTGAACACATCCGCCACCAACCGCGGTTTGCTTTTCTATCACGGCAACTTTGCGCTGACTCTTTGATAAGTTCATCGCAGCCCCTTCGCCACCGGGGCCAGTTCCTATGATGATGGCGTCATACTGAAATGATTGCGGTGGTTGCTCACTGGGTTGTTGTTTGGATTTAGTCACGGCCTCGCCTTACTTGCTCAATTGGGAGGCCGTTTAGGTGCGTTAGCTTGTCGCGCCTTTTAACAGCCTCGAGTTTAATGCCAACCATGCCTGCTTTTGTGTATGCCAAGCCTGCTCTAACTCAGAATATTGTTTGTGCAGTGCTGATTGTTCACACTGTTCTAAAACGGCATGTTTTTTAGCTTCGAGTAATTGCTTTTGAATTGCACAAAAATTCTGTAACTTTTTCAAAAGCAAATCATATTCTTGCTGTAACAATGTAAGCTTATCTTGTGCTAAAGGCAATTTTGCAAGCGTAACTTTCGTTTTATTCAACAAGGTTTCTGCTTTGGCTTTTTCAATGCGCTCTACTGGTGTACGTTTTAACTTACTGGCAAGGCCTAGGTAAGATAAAACACCAATCATCCACTTGGTTGGATCGTAGTGGTACCAGCGGATCCCATTGCGGTAGTCACTGGCGAAAATATGGTGGAAGTTATGATAGCCCTCACCATATGTGAGCAAAGCTAAGAAACCATTATCTCGGGCGGTATTTTTTTCGGTATAAGGGCGGCTGCCCCAAATGTGTGCCAGCGAGTTAATGAAAAAAGTAAAGTGTTGTGACAAAACTAAACGCAATACACCGGCAAGCAACAACATGCCAAAAATATCACCGAGTGCTAAGCCAAGTAGTAGTGGAATACCAATGTTGGTGAGTAGAACCAATTTGAGGTAGTGCTTGTGTTGCCACATAACGATCTTATTACGCTGGAGGTCTCGTGCATTGCTGTAGTCGCCATAGTTGTCACCTTGGTAATCACGCAGCATCCAACCTATATGGCTATACCAAAAGCCGCGTGTTGCGGCATACGGGTCTTTTACTGGATCATCGACTTGACCGTGATGTACACGATGATCACTGCTCCAGTGCAAGATGCTATTTTGCAGCGCAAATGCACCACCAAGTGCAAAAATAACCTGGATCACGGGATGTGTTTCATAGGCTTTATGTGCCCAAAGGCGGTGATAACCAGCGGTGATCGACATGCCTGCGTAAAACATACATGCGATAAATGCGACCCAATGGGTGAGCGTATAACCGTATTCATAGCCGTACCAAGGTACTAGCGTGACGGCGGCTAAAAAAGACAGACTAAAGAATATTAAATTAGTCCAAATAATAGGCGGTTTTTTCATTTTTAAAATCTCAGCGTACACTTGTACGCTAAAATAGTATTTCATTCTTGTGCCGTCAAGTATTAGACTGCCCAAATAGCGTATTGAGGTAAATAAAGTAGGGGGCATTGATGTCAGGTGTGCGTGCACAACAAAAACAAAAAACTCGACAAGCACTGATTGAGGCTGCATTCAATCAGCTCAGTGCCGAGCATAGCTTTTCTAACTTGAGCTTACGTGAAGTGGCACGAGAAGCGGGGATTGCGCCTACGTCTTTCTATCGTCATTTTAAGGATATGAATGAGTTAGGGCTGACTCTAGTCGATGAAGCGGGACTAACACTAAGACAGCTAATGCGCCAAGCACGAAGACGCATTGCCAGTGGTGGTAGTGTTATTGATACGTCTGTGCAGACTTTTATGGAGTTTATCGAAACGTCTAGCAACCAATTTAGACTGTTGCTCAGAGAACGGTCTGGCACATCTCCTGCATTTCGTGCTGCTGTAGCTAGGGAGATCAAGCATTTTATATTGGAGTTAGCTCACTATTTAGAATCTGAAACTAAAGTCGATGCGCACCACGCTTATATGCAGGCAGAAGCTATGGTGACTTTGGTATTCAGCTCAGGTGCAGAGGCGCTTGATCAGGATCAGCAGCAACGGGCAGAGCTAACTGCCAGATTGATCTGGCAGCTGCGCTATATTGCTAAAGGTGCAGCGGGTTATCAAAAGAGCCACTCTTAATTTAGTTAACTCGTGACTGGGTAGCCTCTAGGGCAGTGAAAAAACCTAGCAGGCTTATATCCATGCAAATGCTTATTTGCAATCAAGGCATATTCAGTAAGCAGTCTGTTATCTCTGGATAACAGTGTCATTTTGCGTACAATCCCCTGTAAATGCAGCACTTTCTCCCAGTTGTTAATTTAAATAATAGCAATATTGTTATTTTCTGATATCTTCATATTCGTCCCCATATTTAAAACTCGATTCTATTGCTCTTTTTGCGTTTCTTTCGGTGTTTTTGTTTGTTTTTTGTTAATTTGTAGTTTATTAAAAATTAAATATATGATGTTTTTTGCTCATTTTGATGTAATTACTCTATACATCCAAAGAGTGCTGTAGTATAAAATATGATCAAAACAACTTGAATAATGTTACATTGTTAACATTCTGCTCACTACAATTAAAAGGATAAATTGTATGAAACGTGTAGATGTTTTGCTTGGTCTATCATTGAGTATACTCATTGTTTCTAATGCTTTTGCCTCAGTAGAATCAACGCCTCTCTACAACAAGCAATATCTATGGCATGAGATCGAGCGCGCCGTTGCAATAAAGCCACAAATAGAGGCTACGGTTGATAGCCCTCACCTAGGTGACAACATCCAATATCGGTTGATGAAATCAGTTGGAACGACTTCAGTTTACCAACACTATCAAGCTTTTTATGGGGATTTTCCTATCCTAGATAGTAACTTAGTTATTGCACGTAATGCTGATGGTTCTATTCGTCAAACAATGGGGAAATGGATACGTGGCGTGGTTGCGAAGCTCCCATCTCAGTATTACAGCATGACAAATTCGGCTTTGCATCAAGTGGTGCAGCAAATGGAGATTGTCCGAAATGCACAAAGAATTGAGACGCGCAAAGCGTACGTTTTGCAAGATAAACAGCTATTACCTGTTATTCAAATAGAGGCTTGGTTTAAAGACCATCATGAGACGCTAACATTGAGCGCAATTGATCTGAAAGTGATTTCTCAACATGACAATACGCAATATGCTTTCACGTCTAGCCCTTTATCAAACAGTGGCTATCAAGTTGGCGGTGGCATTGGGGGAAGTTTCAAATTGGGCGCAGTGTGTTATTCGCCGAGCCCCAATAGTATGCAAAATTGTACGCGCTACCAATTTGACAATACATCGCCAGTAGGCAAAGAGTTATTGTTTGAAGATTTAGATGCCAATGCCATTTTTGCAGAGTTTAATGGCTACCCCTATGTAATTAAGAAATCTCAACAACGTTGTATTCTAGAAAACCCTTATGTTACGACATTTGATGCAAAAATCTCAGAAACTGAGCCAGTTTCATATCTATGTCAGAGCAATAACGAAAATTACAATAAAGATGAAATAGACTCTACTTACGGCACTTATTATAGTTACAGTGCCGCCAACGAAGCGCATTTTAACGCTGGGTTGGTGATGCAGTTTTTCCATAAAAATCTGAGAAAGATTTTTCCCGAACAAGCGCAAGATTGCTCGGATACAGGCTACTGCATTAAACCGTTACTCCAGAAAGTAAACAAACACACTATCTTAGGCTCAAACTATGCATCGTGGGATGGCACTTACGCCAATTATGGTCCAGGTAATGGGGGCTATGAGTTTTATTCTTTGACTGGGCTAGGGATTGTTGCCCACGAGGCAGCACACGCTATTACACAATGGAATTCATCATTGGGCAATGGCGATATTGACCGCGCGATCAATGAAGGTATGTCGGACATCGCAGCCATTGCTGCGCTTGATTATTATCAGCATGCATCGAGCGGTTCATATACGCAATCCCAACCATTTTTGGATTTATTTTTTGAGCAACCTGGACAGTACACTAACAATCGCAAGTGGTGGTATGGCTGGGATGTTATGGCCGCTGATCTACCTGCACGATATTTTGAACTACCGTCTTGGGATGGCAGGAGTATTGATCATTGGAAAGATTTCACCAGCACTAAAACGGGTCATGACAATGGCGGAGTATTAAGAAAAGCATTTTACGAGCTTGTTAAGACCCATGGGTGGAGTATCCAAGAAGCTTACAGTCTGTTTTTGCGGGCGAATGCGACGCAATGTTTGTTTTCAGGTATCTCAATCAATGAATTTGGCTATTGCCTATTAGACCAGACAGAGCATATGACAGTTGCAGATAAACCCGCTTCAGTCATTGCTGCAAACGTCTCCGACAGTTTAGCTGGCGTTGGGATCTCAACCGGAATTGGTTTATCAACGTTAGATGCAGATACGTGGTTAAACTACAATACTGTGAACTATGACTTAAGCCGACTTGATAGTGATTTGATTTCGCAAATCGACATCGTTTGGGGTGACGGGCAAGTTGAAAAATGGCGCCGCAGTGACAATACGGCAATCTACCCATTTTTAAAACGGAAAAAAGTGGTCACTGAAGATAAATTAATGCGCTTTTCTATTGATGTCACAACTACAGATGGCACCTCTCGCAGCGCGTTTAATCACTTCTTTAGCCGTAAAGCACAAACTTGCGCGCCATACACGAATAGCGACCTTAGACACAGTACGTCGCTCTCTTTTGGTGGTCATCAAATAAATGATTTACCAGCTGGATATACAGGACAATTTGCAGCTCCACGTGCGCTGGCAAAAAATCGTGATTACGTACTTAACTTTTCGCAGGATTTAACAGGCAAGCTGGTATCCGTGTTCTTCGACTACAATAAAAATGGGTTGATTGAAAGTGAAGACGAAATACTGCGCAACCAGAAAATTACTGGTGACTCTGTATCATTCAAAGTTAACCAAAAAGCCACATCAGGCTTAGGGGTGTTGCGTATCGCCTTAACGACCAATGAATATGACTATTATATTTGGGATGGCTGTGGTGTGGTCGACAATGGCCAAGTGTTGGATGTGATGTTAGATATTGATTCTAAAAACTTGCCAATTATTTCAGACTTTGAAATTCAACCTCTTGATAATAATCGCGTAAAATTTATCAATACCTCGCAGCTCAATGTCGATAAATCAGCTCAGTATCTGTGGCGTTTCGGTTTTGATAATAAAATCAGTACAGAAAAAGATCCTAGTATCGTTAGCTATCCTTCAGCAGGTGGCACATTTAATGTGTCGCTAGAAGTTCGGTATTCGGACAACAGCGAGTCGGATACCAAGTTTGACCAAATTACCTTGTCCAAAGTGGATGAGTGTCCAGCAAAAATAAGTAACAGTGCCAATGCTGGGGTATTTTTTATCGATGAGATTAAGTTGTTCAGATACTCTACTGAACTGGCGACATTGACCAATGCGCAAGGACACAACCCTCAAGGCTATAGCAAATTTATTGCGCCAAACTTTGAAGCGGAGCAAAGGTCCAATTTAAGTGTAGAAATTGCCACTAACCTGATCCCGCGTTCAACAGCTGAGCGGCTACTTGAGAATGCTAATCGTGGCGTGAGATTCACAATTTGGTTGGATAAAGATGGCGATGGCAAGTTTGTGGAGTCAGAGTCGAGCTTTGACAATGATCCAAACTATAGCTATTGGCTAGACAACAGTGAGTGTCGCTCTATTTCAGGTAGTGAGCATTGCCGGATCAAAGCCACCAAGTCCATTTCATTACCACGAGTATCTTGGCTCGAATGGTCAAAAGACTTTTATATCCGTGCAAAACTAGAAGAGTACCCCGCGGAAAATACCTATAAAAAGGACTCATGTAGTTTGTTCGATTACGGCGAAATACATGATTTTCGTATCAAAGTTAAATACTAATCAATAATTAACCGCTCGCAGTCATGTAGGCAAAGGTCCCTTTGCCTACGAGCTACCTTGTATCACTAATCTAAAAGGAAACTTTATGAAACTTGTTAGCCTAGCAGTGATTGCTGCTTTGGGAGGAGCTTCGTTTGTTGCTGTAGCGAACCCCATCTCCGTCGAAAACCTAACTCTGCAGACAATTGTGCAACCAGACGCATCGCTCAGTACGTATGAGCAGGTTTCTCAGCGCTTGGCGCAACATGGCATCAATGAAAAAAACCGTCCGCATTTGTTTCATGTGTTAAAGACCACAGAAATTAACCAAGCGAGTCAATCAGAGATGGGCATTGCCAGTGTATCCGGTTTGGCAAATCCGGCAAACACGGAATGCGATAACGAAAAAGTCTGCTCTTTTTTTACTGACATGGGCTTTAGAACAGCCACTGACTCCAACGGTAATGATTACGTTATTATCTCAGCGATCAACAGTGAAACAGCCCCGACGACTTATACTTTTTTAGACTTGTCACTGGTTAATGAGCATGGCGAGCCAATTACGATCCCGCGCTTTATTGAGTATTGGGGCGAAGGCGTTACCAAGAAGCGCATGGATATTACATCTGTTGGTAGGCTTAGCGATATTTTACCTAAGTTGATGGCAGCGGAACAAATTTTTGCCAATGCTTGGGTTACCGTTACGTATATCAATGCTAGCGGCGTTGAAGTGGCTGAAACGAAGCAAATGTCCATGGAGTATTCAAAAGATACATTGCTAGCTGATCTTGGCTACGTAAGAAACTCTCCAGAAGGTCAAGGCTTGGAAGTATTCGACCCAACAGCGGAGATGACAATCCAGCCTGCAAGCAGTTACACACAGATTGGTGCAAATTTACTTGAGAAAGGGGTGACAGCGCCAGTTGATAGAAAAGAAATTGACAATGCTGACCCAACGAATAACCGCATCAAAGTTTGTTTAAACCGCCGATATGATGACTGTGATATTGACGCCTATTACGATCCCGGCACACCTAATGACCAAATTAAAGCGGTTGTACCATTTACTGGATTTAGGGATGTAATGGGCCGTGTGACTAAGATCTATCGCCCTGATTGGTCAACTAAAAATGTAACCTTTGACGATAATGGCAACCCAACTTATACCATTAACCCAAAAGGGGAAAGACCGGTAGAGCTATACCACGGCACTGAGATCTTTATCCAAACTAAAGAGCTTGGTGGTGCAACTGCACTTGGTGGTGGTTATCAGGGATCAAATCATCTGTTTTCTGATCACATTAACCTGAAATATTTTACTAAAAAAGTTGGCTCGATGACTTTTGATATGACGCGTATTTCGTGGAACATTCCTAGATCGAAAGGGATCTTTGGCGATGCACGACTATATGGTCGTTATGAAGATGCACACTGGATCATGAACTTGTCAATTGAAAGTGAAGAGACCAGAGGGCCGCGCAAAATGACCAGAAGATATTCGTACGTTGTTGGCAGTGCGGATATGCCTGATGATCAGTCTTGGAAAGATATTGAGCACCCACCACTACAAATGGTATTTAGCTGTTTGGCAAAAGGTTCCATGATTAAGCTTGCCAACGGCAAAGAGCTAGCGATAGAGCAGCTAAGCGTTGGTGAAACGGTATTGGGAGCGAGCCAGTTTGCGCCAAACGTTCATATACCACTTGAAATTAAAGATATTTCCATCGGCTCTGAAAGTCAGCCAATGATCAAGCTGACGACTGAATCTGGCAAAGAGCTGTTACTCACTGAATCTCATCCAGTTGTTACACTATCGGGTGTATCTTCATGGGCCAATAAAGTACAAGTTGGTGATCGTATTCGCACGGCGTCAGGGCTGGAGCTGATCACTGAGGTTAAAGAAGAGAAATACAATGAGCACGTCTATAACTTGAAACTAGCCAGAACTGCAGATGATCCAAATCACAGTCCGGGTGAAACATTCTCAATGTTTGCAAATGGCCTACAGGTCGGTGATTTAGCAATGCAAACAGACAATGAGTTTGAAGAGCTTGTTGAAACAGAGCAAGACGTCCTCAAGCGCATTCCAGAAGCATGGCACAAAGACTACCTTAATAGCCTCAACAAGTAGGACACAAACTAGCTGAGGCCTTACTCAGGCCTCTTCACGGAGTGAAAACAAATGAAAAAATACAATTTCATTAGCCTTGCGCTGGCTTTGTCAGCAGTTCCAGCCATTGCTCAAATATCTGAAACCCCAAAGACGTTAAGTGAATTAAAGGCGTTGTCTGGCGAGGCCAAGAGCATAGATCTAGTGCCGCTTGGGACGGCTTATCAAAGTAAAGGGGATGTTTTACTAGGTCTTCAGTCAGTTCAAGGGACTGCTGTTGAACATCTTGGTAATACCAATATCGATTTTAGAGTGGGTGTTGATCTGAGTTATGAACAGGCACTTAAGCTGATCGACGGCAAAGTGGATGCGGGTTTTAAATTCCCTGCGGTTCGCGTTGATGCTGGCGCAAATTACGCGAAAGATATCAGTGCGGATAGATATACGGGTACTTACAGTGTCTATTCATCCGTTAAGCCTAAGTCTCGTATTTTGATGCCGACAGGCGATGCTGGTTATCAACCGACGCAAGCAGCCAAAGAATTGGCCCAGGCTTATCCTGGCAACAAAGCGGCCAACTTGGGTGATGGCTTTGTGCAAGGTTTTGCATATGGGTCGAATGTTGTTATCAACATGAAGATAGAATACCGCAATGAGCAAGATAAGCGAAAAATTGGCGGTTACTTGAGTGTTGATTGGATCGGCAAAGTTAAGGTAGATGGGCAGCTACAAAAAATTGATGAAGAAAAACGTCAATCGGTCAAAATCTCTATCAGTGGTTACCAAAGTGGCGGAGATCCTAACCGACTACTTAACATCATTCCAAATGGCATCATGCGCTGTACGCTGCTCAACCCTGAGCCGTGTTTCAACCTATTTGAAGCGGCGGTCAATTACTTAAAAACAGACTACATTAATCAGTTCGATTCTTTAGATGATTACAACATCACCGAAAGCTATATCACTAAGTATTTAGATTCTGGTGCCGCACTGCAGCAGTTGATCCCCGATGCGGGTTATACGCCAGTAAATTACCTAACTAAGTTGGTAATAAAAGAATTGACGGCACGTTGGATAGAAGAGCGTTTGACCTATCGCAGAGCGAAAAATCTACAGCGTTATTATGCAGCACAATTCTCGCCAGAGCAGTTAAATCAACTACAGCAAATCGAGAGCTCAAGCCGCGCAAACGCAAACTTGTTTGCTGATATGGTTGACTATTGTGAGCGTAATCCCGAAGGCAATTATTGCATCGACTATGAATCTGGCAACCTCGCTTACTATAGAGATTATAGTGCGATCAGCGATGTATTAAAGTAAGGACACCATTATGAAAAAGCTAACTAAGAGCAATTATGTTTCTTTAATCGCGCTTGCCTCATCGTTGCTCGCAGCAAGTGTGCAAGCGCAAACCCCCGCGGATGAACTCATTGAAAATGCCAAGTACAGTGAGTTGGGCGATATGCTCACAACCACAGAGGCCCAAGGGCGCTTTGCTTGGATGAAAAAGTGTTATGACGGTCTGCTGGTTGAAATGTGGGAACAAATGTTTGATACCAGAGAGATCATTCCTAAAGAGCAAAAGCTTCAGCAACTGCAACAGCTGTGGCTATCTCAAGCTAAGATTGCCGCAGGCCAAGCGCAGTATGTGACCTTTGCCAATGAAGACTTTACTAACCCCTATGAGTGGACTGCAGGAACCAGCGAAAATCAAGCCTGCACACTGATGCCGCCAGAGTATCAAGCGGTGGCTTTAAAAACGACGGTTTTAAAACACAAGTACTGTGCAAATACCAGCTTTGGTAGCGAATGGGAGTGGATTGAAGGTGTCAAAATTGAAGAGTTTGAGCATATGTCAGGCTCGCACGAACACACTGTGGTGTCAGGGAAAGTTGTGACATTACCAGCAAATCGGGCGGTAAAAGTAACCGTGACACCTGGCAATGTCATTCCTGAATACCCCTCTTATGTTGCAGTACGGCTTTGGGCTGATTGGAACCACAATGGCGAATTCGATAACAATGAGCTAATGCATTCATCTGCGTCTGATGGGGTATTCCAGTTTGTGTTTAATGTGCCAAAGGATGTTCCTGAGGGCGTGACCTTGATGCGCGTCGCGTTGGATGCTGGCGGTGGTTCCGACAATGCTTGTCGACGTATTCAGTATGGCGAAGTTGAAGACTACCTGATCACAGTTCGTTAAGGAAAGATGATATGAAACCTATTTATTTATCAGTTATTGCATTGGCATTAACTGGACAAAGTTTGGCAGCGCAAAGTGAAGCTACCGATGTTTCTAGCTCAAATCTATCGGGGTCGGTTATCTCGGGATTGATCAACGACCATGTTGCAATTGGCACTGCGTACGATAGCCAAAAAAAGCGCTTTTTAAATGTGCAACCTGTAGCTGGTGTGATTGATGAAACGTTTGGTAATACAGAGCTGAAGTTTAAAACTGGCATTGATATGAGCTATGACGACATGCTCAATACCTTAAATGGTAGTGTTGATGTTGATGTGAACTTTCCGGTAGTACGTGTGTCCGCGGGCGCTTCTTTGGCAAAAGAAATGGCCTCTAGTACCTATTCAAGTTCGTATACATTCAGTGCCGCAAGCACGCCCAAAAAACGTCTATTTTTACCAAAAAGCCAAAACCAAGGCTATGTTCTATCACAAGTGGGCCAAGATATTGCCAATAACCATCAAACTAAATTACAAACTTTGGTAGGTGATGAGTTTTTAACGGGTGTTGAATACGGCGCAAATGTGCTAGTAAACCTCAAGATTGATTATGGCAGTAACAAGGACAAATCTGATATTGGCGGTTATTTAGATGTCGATTTATATGGTGGCGTGTTCAATGTTGGTGGTCAGCTGAGATACTTGAAGGATGAAACCAAATCATCGGTAAAAATAACGGTTCGTGCAGTGCAACAAGGGGGCGATCCTAAACAGTTACTGAGCATTATTCCAAATAACATCATTACCTGTTCGCTGGACAACCCAAAGCCTTGTTTTGATATGTTCTATGAAGCGGTCAAGTATGCGAAAACAGGGTTTAATTCGCAGCTAAATAGCTTAAGTGACTACAATGTTGTTCGCTATTATACGACGCGTTACGAAAACTCTTCGCTGGCGCTACGCAGTTTAGTGCCTGAGTATCAAATTGTGCGCAATGCAACCAAGTGGTTGATCAGTGAGCTTGAAGATGACTTTAAGCAAGCAATCCTTGATGAACAACGCGCTGATAAGTTGCTCAACAGCTATTATGCATACCTTCCGGAGCAGCAGCGCATTGCGGTCGAGCGGATCAAAAACCTTGCCTATGACAATGCTTGGTTCTTCTTTAATGCGGCACAGTTCTGTCGTGATAACCCATTTGGTTATGCGTGTGAAAACAAAGTGCAAGAGATGAAAAGTGCGTGTGTAGAGCGTGGTAAAGCGTGCCCGGCAAGCTATAACGTCACGGATCTTCAATTGCCTAGCACTGACAAACAAGACTGGAAGCAATGCGAGTTAGCCAGACAAGAAGCTGTCAGAGCGGGTGTGGTCACAGAAGAGGAAAGTGCGCGATTCCGTAACTTAAGATGGGCACCAACTTTTATTGATGTTACAGCACCTGCGCGTGGCATTTTAAATTGGCGCTTATGTGAAGGCGCATTGAGCACTTATGGCAACGCCTTTGCTCAATAACCTGAGTTTGGCCGCATAGTACTCTCAGGTCGATGCGGCCTATTTCAAGGAGCGGATATGAAAATTTACTTGGCAGCCTTTGCCACGTTGTTGTCTTGTGTTGCTCATGGCAAGGTGTATTACAGTGAAAAAGCAAAAACAGCGGACTTAGGTAAGGCCTTTAATTTAAATACACACACAATTGAACAACCTTGTTTACAAGGAGATGTTCAATACCATTCCAGCCTCTCAGGCAGTCTAAATTACTTTCAAAGAGTGGATGAAACCTTAATTCGTCGCCGTACCTTTGGTGAAGTGCATGGTGGGATCAACTTATTCATTGTTGCTGGTAGTGTATCGACTTCCATGACACACCGTAATGCGACGGATAGTTTGTCTTTGACTTCACAGCTGCATTTGAAATTTAACGAAGGATACAGCACGCTCGAAGAGCGAGCGCTGATCGATGGTGTGGATATTGCCAGTTGCGGGCACAGCTTTATTTATCAAGTGAATTATGGCCGAGATTTATTCGTAAATACTCGCCTGCACTTTAAAACAGTAGAAGATTACAAACGTTTTGTGATCAAGATAAAAATCCGTTTGCTGTTTTTCAAAAAGACCATCACTAAGGTAAAAGAAATCGAAAAGTATGCCGAAAGTGCAGTATTTAGTGTTGATGTTAACTCTAATGGACCGTTACCTGAAAAGCTACAAAAGCAGTTAAATGAACGTCCAACCTATTGCCGGGGGAGCAATATAGGCCCTTGCCTAGAAACTCTACATGAATTGGTTGCGTATAGTTTTGATAGCAATGGGTTGGTGAAAGATTTGGCTGCACTGGATAAAGTGCCTCGCAGTTTTGTCGTGAAAGGGTTTCGAGATTCTGGTCATTATGGTGCGCAGGATTGGGTGGCGACAAACAATAGTGGATATGACCCCATTTGGCGCAGAGCTGACAGTCACTATGGTCAGGCTGTACGCGATTTGGAGCGCGCTAAGGCATTTTTACAAGTAGCAACGGAATCTGAATATGAACTGGCAAAGCTTCGCTATGAACAGGCGCAGGCAAAGCTTGCTGATGCCGAGTTACTTAAATCTCGCTGTTTTTCGAAACCTTGGCTAGTAGAATGCAGCAGCCTTTAAATGTAGCACTTTAAGATTGGCCTTAAGGCTGATCTTTTTGTCTCTTCAATTAGATTGGATAACATGTTGAGGATCCACTGAAGGGACGTCTTTTTCTATATACGTACTAACTTTTGGAGTGTTAAGACAAAAAAATGATTATAAAGGATATTTTAGTTTCTTATGTGCTTTTCTCGTAATGTTTTGTTAACTTTTGCGTAGGAGCTAAGATACACTCAACTTATCAACTGCGATCAATTGCACCGCTAAACATACATATATCAAGGAACTGATATGAATAAGCTGTTACCCATTTTACTGTTCATGTTCGCCGCCCATTTAAGTGCTGCACAGCTTGATTACTTTTGGGACTTTGGTGATGGCACGATCTCTAATCTTGCAGAACCGGAACACCAGTATAAGGCTGCCGGAATTTATACCGTCAAGAGAGAAGTCTATCAAAATGGCATTTTGGTGATGAAAAGCGAGCAAGTTGTCGATCTGGTAACGCCGAAGATAGTAGCGCTGGAAATAGCCTTGCCATCGCAAATAATTGCCAAACAAGGCACCGAGATATCCGCACTGTTAACAACCAGCGAGCCTATAGAGATGCTCAAATATCAATGGTTTTTAGATGAGGAATCACTCGGTGATGCCGTACAAGAAGCTGCCCTAGAATATGTATTTGAGAGATCAGGTAAGCATATGTTGAAGCTCCATGCACTTTGGGGCGCGACTATTGTAAAGTCGACAGAGATTGAGCTAGAGGTAGTTCAAGAAAGCGACAATATAGAACCGGGCGATGGTACTGACCCAGATGATGGAAATAAAGGGACAGATCCTGATGATGGTAACAGCGTCACACCACCAGATAATGGCAATAAAGTACCTGACAACAGTGACAAGTCACCAAATCATGGGGAAGGAGACAGTGGTGGAGGTGGGAGTTTAGGTATTGTGAGCTTATTTTGGCTGCTGTGTTTAATCCGTCGAAGACGTAAGTAAAAACAAAAAAACCGCCCTAATTGGCGGTTTTTTTACGTACAAAATTTAATTCAGATGTGACGTGATTTTGTAGTAAAGGACAGGTCCAAATGGTTATTGCTTGCATTATTTAATCATGTTTGTGGTTTTATTTGGTGATTTTGTTTTTTGTTTTAGGTGTTTTACTTGGTTTGTTGAAATTTTTATGCTTGATCTGAGCTTTTTAGGCATGTTAAAACATATTTAATACATCAACAGGTACGATTGCTCTAAATGAAAAACATCATGTTACTGACAACTTTGCTTAACCTCTTACTGATTATTGTAGGTAAGGGCGGGGCTTAGTTGCGTGTTTTGAGCAACCAAATAGCAAACCCCGCCAACGAGCGGGGTTTTTTATTTTGCGCGAGCGAGGAAATAGGAATGCAGGACAAGGTTTGGATTTTTGATACAACGTTAAGAGATGGAGAGCAGGCTCTAAAGGCAAGCTTGACCGAAGAAGATAAGATTCAGCTGGCTCACACCATAAGTCGACTTAACGTTGATGTGATGGAGGTGGGGTTTCCCGTGTCGAGTCCTGCTGACTTCAGAGCGGTACAGCGCATTGCTCAAGAGGTGAAGGGGCCTATTATTTGTGGTTTGGCCCGTGCTATGCCAAAAGACATAGAGGCCTGTGGACTTGCATTAAAAGGGGCTGAACGAGGGCGTATTCATACGTTTATTGCCACCAGTCCTTTGCATTTAGAGCATAAGTTACGTAAGTCCCTTGATGATGTTATCGAAATGGCTGAACGCTCTATAAAACAAGCATTGCAGTACACCGATGATGTTGAATTTTCATGTGAAGATGCAGGCCGTACACCTTACGCTGATCTGTGCAAAGTTGTAGAGCGTGCAATTTCGGCTGGGGCGACAACAATAAATATCCCTGACACTGTAGGTTACACAACGCCCGATGAGTACGCGGCAATCATTCATCATTTACGCAATACAGTACCAAATATTGATAAAGCAAGATTGAGTGTGCACTGTCATAACGACCTTGGTTTAGCGGTTTCTAACTCTATCGCGGCAGTACAGGCGGGGGCAAGGCAGATCGAGTGCACTATCAATGGCATTGGAGAGCGCGCTGGAAACTGTTCGTTAGAAGAAGTCGCCATGATTATGAAAATGCGTGAAGATCACCTAAAAGTACATACCGACATTCGCACTGAAGAGATTTATCGCGCCTCTCGCCAAGTGGCAACAATTTGCAATATGCCAGTACAACCTAACAAAGCGATTGTTGGTGAAAATGCGTTTGCACATAGCTCAGGCATTCACCAAGACGGTGTTTTAAAAGCGCAAAATACCTATGAAATTATGGCGCCTGAAATGGTTGGCGTGCCTAACAATCAATTGAATATGACGTCACGCTCTGGCCGTCATGTAATTGAACACCGTTTATCGGAACTTGGGTATCAAGCTGAAGATTATGATATGGACCAGCTGTATAGCAGCTTTTTAGAGCTTGCAGACCAAAAAGGCACCGTCTACGACTACGACCTAGAAGCCATGATCTACTTCAATAAAATTGCGGAACAAGATGAGTTTTATCAGCTGCAGTTTGTCAATGCGTCATCCAACTCTCAGTCAATTGCCAGCGCAACTGTGGGCATGAGCTTAGGTGGTGACTTGGTGCAAGAGGCGGCAACCGGTAATGGTCCCGTTGAGGCCGCGTTTCTGGCAATAGAGCGCATCACAGGGCAAGCAGTTGAAATGATTGAGTACAACTTGGAAGCCACTGGCCAAGGTGCAAGCTCCCTTGGTCAAGTAAATATTATCGCGAAATGTGACGGTCGCCAGTATCACGGTGCAGGCCTAGCGGCGGATGTTGTAGAAGCATCAGCTCGAGCAATGATCCGCGTTTACAACTTAATTGATAGGGCACGAAAAGTGTCTGATCTTAAACAACAAAGGAAAGCAGGATGAATCAAAAAAGTTATCAAGTTGCTGTATTGGCAGGAGATGGCATTGGTCCAGAAGTGATGGCGGCTGCGCAGCGCGTGCTTGAACGCGTGAGTGAAGAATTTGCATTTAATTTAGACTTGGTTCATCAGGCGATAGGTGGTGCAGCTATCGACGAATTTGGGCAGGCCCTGCCAGCACATACCCTTGCGGCATGCGAGCAGGCAGACGCTATTTTATTCGGCTCAGTTGGTGGGCCAAAATGGGCAGAATTGCCACCAGAGCAGCAGCCTGAGCGTGCATCTTTATTGCCATTGAGAAAGCACTTTGGTTTATTTTGCAACCTTAGACCTGCCCAGTTGCTGCCGGCATTAAGTGCGTCTTCTCCGCTACGTGCAGATATCAGTGCACAGGGTTTTGACATTTTATGTGTACGCGAGCTAACCGGTGGCATCTATTTTGGTGAAAAAGGTCGAGATGGCAGTGGTGAAAGCGAATTTGCGTTCGACACTCAGAAATACAGTCGCAAAGAGATTGAGCGGATCGCCCGCTTTGCATTTGATGCGGCGCGTCTGCGTAACAATCACGTCACATCGGTTGACAAGTCAAATGTATTGGCATCGAGTGTACTTTGGCGTGAGGTGGTAATTGAGGTCAGCCGAGACTATCCAGATGTAACACTGGAGCACATTTATATTGATAACGCAGCGATGCAATTAGTGAAACAGCCAAGTCAATTTGATGTGCTGCTTTGCGACAACTTATTTGGTGATATTTTGTCTGATGAGTGTGCCATGATCACAGGTTCTATGGGCCTTTTACCTTCAGCAAGCCTCAACCAGTCAGGGTTTGGATTATATGAGCCCGCTGGTGGTTCTGCCCCGGATATTGCCGGTAAAGGTATTGCTAACCCTATTGCACAAATCCTCAGCGCAGCACTGATGTTACGCTATTCCCTAGGTGAGGATGAAGCCGCTCGACGCATCGAAAAAGCGGTGGCTGAAGCCGTTGCACAGGGGATTGGGACACCAGATATATACCCGCAAGCAGCTTATACCACGTTAGATGTGGCTCAGGCGATCGTAGATCGCATTTAATAGTTCGTGTTTAAAGGAAGGATGTAGCAAGTGGCACAGACTTTATACGATAAAATTTGGCAATCGCACGTGGTTGCCAAAATTAATGAACAAACAGACTTACTATATATCGACAGACACCTGGTGCATGAGGTCACATCACCGCAGGCGTTTGCTGGATTGCGAGAGAAAAACCGTCAAGTGCGTTGTCCAGAAAAAACCTTTGCAACCATGGATCACAACGTATCTACCAAAAGCCGCTCTATAGATGCGGCCAGCGAAGTGAGTAAAAATCAGCTTCAGGCACTGGCAAATAACTGTGCTGAGTTTGGTGTTCAACTTTATGATCTTGATTCTATCAATCAAGGCATCGTTCATGTAATGGGCCCGGAGCAAGGGATCACTTTACCCGGTACAACGATAGTGTGCGGCGATAGTCACACCTCTACCCATGGCGCTTTTGGGGCATTAGCCCATGGCATCGGTACCTCTGAAGTGGAACATGTGTTGGCGACTCAGACGTTGCAACAGAAAAAAGCTAAGTCTCTTAAGATTCAAATTAATGGCCAACTACGTCCAACGGTTACTGCGAAAGACTTGATTATGGCAGTGATTGGCGAGCTTGGTACCGCTGGTGGTACAGGCTATGTTGCGGAGTTTTGTGGCACTGCCATTGAAGCGTTGTCGATGGAATCACGCATGACGCTGTGTAACATGAGTATCGAAATGGGTGCCAAAGCAGGTTTGATTGCGCCGGATGAAATTACCTATGCCTATCTGAAAGGCAGGCCGTTTGCGCCCAAAGGGGAAGATTTCGAGCAGGCGGTCGACTATTGGAAAACACTGCACTCGGATGATGGCGCTTCGTTTGACCGTGTCGTAGAAATGGCCGCTGAAGACATTCAGCCACAGGTGACTTGGGGAACCAGCCCAGAGCAAGTGATTGGTATTGATGAGCCGATCCCGAACCCAGATGAAGAACAGGACCTAATCAAAGCTGATTCAATGCGTTCTGCATTGAAATATATGGGACTTGAAGCGGGGCAGCGTTTGTCTGATGCCAAGGTCGATACGGTGTTTATCGGTTCTTGTACGAATAGCCGGATCGAAGATTTACGCGCAGCGGCAAAAATAGTCGAGGGTAAAAAAGTAGCGCAAGGCGTTGAAGCGCTTATCGTGCCAGGGTCTGGATTAGTAAAGCAGCAGGCGGAACAAGAGGGTCTTGCGGACATTTTTGTCGCCGCAGGATTTGAATGGCGCGAACCTGGTTGTTCAATGTGTTTGGCCATGAACGATGACAGATTAGGGGCAGGCAAGCGTTGTGCATCCACATCAAACCGCAATTTCGAAGGGCGCCAAGGTCGCGGTGGGCGCACCCATTTAGTTAGTCCAGCGATGGCCGCAGCGGCCGCGATCGCAGGTCGATTTACTGATATCCGAGGAGCGCAGGCATGAGTGTATACCACAGCGGATTAATGGCACCACTAGATAAAAACAATGTGGATACAGATCAAATCATTCCAAAGCAGTTTTTAACGTCGACTAGTCGAGATGGTTTTGATAAAGCGCTGTTCTATGACTGGCGATACCTAGACAGTGGTGCACCTGATCCGAGCTTTGTCTTGAACTACGCACAGTATCAAGGTGCAACCGTCTTACTAACTCGTGATAATTTTGGTTGTGGTTCATCTCGAGAACATGCGCCGTGGGCTTTGAAGCAATATGGCTTTAGCGTGATCTTAGCAGAGAGCTTTGCCGATATCTTTTTCAATAACTGCGGCAATAACCAGATGTTGTGTATTGCACTTAGCGCCGACATACTCGATAGCTTATTTGCAGTGTGCGAGCGCCAGCCACAAGTGAATATTGAAATTGACTTAGCACAGCAAGTTATTCGCAGCGATTATTTTGCAGATATCTCGTTCGATGTACGTTCAGATATCAAAGCGAGATTATTGAGTGGGTTAGATTTTATTGGAGAAACTGAGCAGCTTAATCATCATATTGATGCGTTTGAGCAACAACTTATCGCCAATCGACCCTGGCAATAAACTTTCTGCACACGACGCCAACCGTCGCATTTTTTTGCCATTAAGCCAAAGGCATTCTAGCCTTTGGCTTTTCATATTCAGGAACACAATAATGAACAAGTTTTCTGCTTCTTTACTGGTTGCCGCAACAATGTTTGCGAGCAGTGCAGCTGTCGCACGCCCTGCGCCTTTAGTGTCTATCCCAACTCACGATGCTTTTTTTGACAAGATCAAAGCACATTGTGGAAAAGCATACGAAGGTAAAGTCACGCTAGATAACCAAGGCCCAAGTGCATTTAGTGAAGCGCGTTTGGTTATGCATGTGCGCCGTTGCAATGAGCGCGAATTACAAGTGCCATTTCATGTGGGTAAAGATGCATCACGTACTTGGATCATTACGAAAACGGGAAGTGGTTTAAGCTTGAAACACGACCATCGTCACAAAGATGGCAGTGATGACAAGTCGACAATGTACGGTGGTCACACGATAGACGCTGGATTTAATAATGTGCAATCATTCCCAGCAGATCAGTACTCTAAAGAGCTTTTTATAGCTCATCAGATACCACAGTCCGCTGGTAATACGTGGCAAATGTTTATCTATGAAGATAAGTTCACATACCGTTTAGTACGTGAGGGTCGTGAATTTAGAGTGGATTTTGATCTAACTAAGCCAGTTAAAGCGCCAAAAGCGCCTTGGGGTTACCAAGATTAAGCTCCACACTATGCCAGTATAAAGTGTATTTATACTGGCAAGTTGCACTTTATTGCTGTTCTTTTACACACTTTACTTCTACGCGGAGATCAGGCTGATAAGGGCGAGGAAAAGTTGGTAGACGATCAAAGCTTTGTACGCCTCCATGCAATAATATTTGCGGTTTCACACCTTGGCAGAGAGATTGGCTATGGCGTAATAAAAACACACTTTGTTGCAAAAAATGGGCGTAAGAATCTGCTTTTATCTGTAAATAATAATGGTCATCGCTATACTTTATTTGTTCGTAATGTACTTTATGATCAAAGTCATAGTATTTTTCTGTGACGCCTATTTTATTCGGTGTGAAGCTACATGCACTGAGCAGGCCCAATGAGGCAATTGACAGCATTCTCACTGCTTTTTTTCTCACTATTGAGGTTAGAAACGGCATAACTACATGAAACCAATTATCGGGTATTAATCTCCTAATTGTATCAAAAGGGGCGACAATTGTTAGAACGTATACGATTATTTTTGGCAAGTTTAGACACACAATCACAGGCACAAGCACCGCTGGACTTCGCCACGGCACTGGGCGCACTGATGGTTGAGGTAATGAGAGCGGATAACGACATTGCGCCAGATGAGCTCACAATGATTGCAAAATTATTGCGACAACACTGTGAATTATCAGAGCAAAGCAGTGAACTTATTCGTACTGAAGCTCAACGATTGGTTGATGACGCGATAGATCTGCATCGATTTGTCAAAGTCGTTAATGACAACACCGATGAAGAGGAGCGCATTGAAGTCATTGAGTTACTTTGGATGGTTGCCTTTGCTGACGGTAAGTTAGATCCACAAGAAGATTATACCGTGCGCAAGTTAGCAGGGCTTATGTATGTTGCGCATGGCGACTTTATCGCCGCCAAGCTCAACGTCAAAGCGGTGTTAGGTTTGGCAGATTAGTGCGTCACTGCCCCTGCTTTTAGTTCATTTTGACAAGATTGAATTGCTTCTTTGATCATAAAGTTCACCAAGGTTGGAGAGATGTGGTACATCTTGGCGATCTCTTTTTGTTTTAAGCGGCCATCGCGGTAAAAGCTGACAACATTTTGGTGGCGTTTAGACAGCTTACCAATGGTGTTATTCACTTTATCTGACAGCTGTGCATCGATGTATTTTTCTTCTATATTCGAACTCTCGTCGTCAAACTGCTCTGTTTGAATAGACTCTAAATCGACAAGGGATTCGCGATTTTGTTTACGGATCATATCAATCGCGATATTTCTAGCAACCTGATAGCAGTAGCTTTTCGTGTTTTTCACTTGGCAATCTTGACACTTTGACATACCTGATAAGCGTAGAAAAGTATCCTGTAAAGCGTCCTCAGCCAGATATGGGCAGCGTAGGATATTGTTCAAATAAGCCAATAATTTCGCTTCATTCTCAGCAATCACTTTAGACCACTTGTTGCACAGCTGCACAGTATTTACTCCTATTTGTACTAAAAGTTTATCCGTAATAGATAATGCGAATAATTATCACTATTATGTTATTTTGATCTTCTATTAGCAGTCAAGTGTTTTGTGTGGTTTTACTAATTAAAGGCAAATTAACTACAGCGCAAAGAAGAGTGGGTTCTTGCAACCTTTGTTATCAAAAATGCAATAATTGGGTTTGTTATTTTCTTTGGTTTTTTGCGGTTTAATTCGTCTTGGGTGCGCGGCTTTAAATTTTTAACCGTGATTAAGAACTTAAGGAAAGTTATGAAGTTAAAATCTACATTAATCCCTGTTGTGGCGGGTTTTGCCCTAGCAGGTGGTCATATCTCAGCTCACGAAAGCACTTTAACGATGAGCTTGAGCGAGGATGTTAAAATTACACGCACCCAACATGGTGTGCCACATATTCAAGCTAAGTCACTATTTGGTTTGGGCTATGGTAATGCATACGCACAGGCGCAAGACCATGCATGTATTTTGGCGGATGGTTATGTACGTGTAAAAGGGGAGCGCGCCAAGTACCTTGGGCCTCATAAAAATGGTCAGGACAACTTTTTTGTAAGCTTAGATTTAGGCTATAAAATTATTGACTTACATGGTCGAGTGGCGCGGGAGTATGCCAACCTATCGGCAGATACTCGAGCGTTGGCAGATGGTTTTGCCGCGGGGTATAACCAGTATTTGCAAGATGTGAGCGTAGGTAAAGCTGCATTGGCCCCAGCTTGTAGCGGCCAAGCTTGGGTAAAGCCTATCAGTGGTGTTGATGTGGTTGCATCCGTACTGGCCTCAGCGGTACAAAACAGCATTGGCCGTTTGCTAGTGCAAATCTTACAGGCGAACCCGGGGACTGGTAATGAATGGTTGCCGACCATCGCCAAGCAGGAGAGCAAGCAGCCACAGCCTTGGTTAATGGCAAGCAACACCAACTACCAACCAAAGCAATTGACACAAGGGTCAAATGGCTGGGCAATGGGCCATGAAGTAACTGAGAATGGTCGCGGCCTGCTGTTGGCAAACCCACACTTCCCATTTAATGGTAATTTACGATTTTGGGCGAACCATGCCAGTGTTGAGGGAGATTTTAGCACCATGGGAGCGTCAGTAATTGGCGTACCTGGGATCGTCAATATTGGCTTTAACCAAGATGTGGCTTGGACACATACTTACTCTTCGGCCCGACATGAAGTCATCTACCAGTTAGAATTAAATCCTACAAACCCACTGCAATATAAGTTTGATGGTCAGTGGGTCGATATTGAAAAGCATCAGGTCAATGTCGAAGTGTTAACGCCGATGGGCGTGCTGACCATGAAGAAGGACTACTTCACCACGCCAATTGGTTATGTTGTCGAAGATCAGAGAAACTTCAAATGGGATAGCAAAAATGCCTACGTGGTACGCGACACGAACCTCAATAACTTAGAGGGCATAGATCACTGGTTGGCAATGAACCGCGCGTCTAACTTAGATGAGTTTATCGATACCTTTAAAACACTCGATGGTTTGGCATTTAACAACACACTCGTGGCAGATAAACACGGCGAAGTATTCTATATTGATGACTCCAATGTACCTGACTTACCTGCGGCCGGTGAAGAGCTATTACGTTCACACCCTGTGATTTCTGAAGTGTACAAGAAAACCCGTATGGCTGTTCTACCGGGAACCAGCAGCGCATTGGTGTATCAGCAAGAAGTACCGTACGAGCGTGCGCCGAAATTGCGTCGTAACGACTATGTACTCAACGCCAATAACTCATACTGGCTGACCAACCTCAAAGAAAAGCTCAGAGGTTATTCACCACTGTACGGTCATGTTGATTACAAGCAAACTCGCCGTACTCGCTACAATTTAAACTTGATGCGCTTTGCACGAGGTGCTGATGGTAAGTTTGACCGCCACGAGCTAGAAAGCATTGTGACGGGTACCAGTGCGTCATTCGAACTGTATAAGCCAACTGTGATGGCAACCTGTGCTTTGTACGCTGGACAAACGATTGCCGTGACAGAAACATTGAGCATGCCTGTTGATCCCGCTTGTAAGGCATTTGCAAAATGGGATGGTAAATTTAATGCAGACTCTGTGTCAGCGCCACTGGCAAAAGAGTTCTTTAATTTATTGGAAGATGAAGATCTATTGATCCAATTTAATCCTGCCTTCCCTGCGGTGACTCCGAGTATTGTTAAAGCGGAAAAATCAACATTGGTTAAGCTTCTTGCCGCGAGTAAACAACTTGAAAACGCGGGCTTTGCGATCGATGCGCCACTTGGTGAACTACAGTTTTTACAAAAAGGAGATCGTCGTATCCCTTGGCCGGGTTCACCACATAACAGTGGTGGCTTCAATATATACTCCACGACCAATGCCATGGATTTAACCTCGTTCGCACCACAGTATGCTGCGCCAATGAAAGAAGTGCTCAATGAAAATTGGACAATTAGTACGGGCTTAAGTACCGATGGTTATCCTATCAATTATGGTTCTAGTTGGATGATGGTAGTCGGTTTCGACGAGCATGGACCACAGGCACGTGGCTTGTTGACTTATTCACAGAGCAATAACCCGAATTCGCCGCACTTCACAGATGCGAGTGAACATTATGCTGCGGGCAAAGGATTAATTGATTTGCCTTACACAGATGCTCAGATCAAGCAAAATAAAGTCAGTGAAATCACACTTAGCGTGAAAAAAGACTAAAAATCCTAGACTGTCGCGCGTCACAGTGGCGACAGTCTAATTTTTGGAAAAATGTGATGAGTTTTGACAACGAAAACGGCACTTTTAAAGTAATCATTAACCACGAAGAACAATACTCTTTATGGCCGAGCTATAAGACGATCCCTGGTGGCTGGAAAGACACGGGCGTAAGCGGTGATAAAGCAACTTGTCTAGAGCATATCAAAACCCATTGGACAGATATGCGTCCTTTGAGTTTACGCCAAGCTATGGCGTAAGCAATCAGGTTATTAAGTGATAATGGAACTGGCAATGAAATGATATGGGGTATTCCATATCAGGCTAGGCTGGCTTTCACTATCGCTTCATATCATCACCAAGCGAGTTTCTGCCTCTGAAACAAGCACTATTTAAGCGCATCAAACAACAGTTCAGCTACCGGTTATTAGTCGATATGCGCACAGCTAGTTATATCTCATGGAGTAAATCATGACCGCCATCACCATCATGGATCATTTAGCGCAACATGCCGCGCATCAGCCGGATAAAACAGCGCTGGTATGTGTTGACAAAAAAGCACACACACCATGGAGCTTTGGAGAGCTATACACACATAGCCTTATGGTTGCGAGCCATATTCAAAAATACGCCAAAGCGGGTGACAGAGCACTGATCTTGATGGATACGGGAATTGAGTATGTGGCGAGCTTTTTAGCTTGTCAGTATCTTGGTGTGACCGCCATACCCAGCTTTCCACCTGAATCGACCAAAGCGCAGCATATTGCGCGCACAGTAGGCATTGCCGAAGACTCAGAAGCCGCAGTGGTACTGACAACCGCGCGTTTTACCACGACTGTAGAGGCGTTGGTGGAACAGGTCAGTGGCAGCAAGATGTTGGTCATTGACGAGGCTTGTGAGCAATCTGAACCGGTAGAGCGTCACCCTGCGCAATCTGACGAAATTGCATTTTTACAGTATACCTCGGGGTCCACGGCCAAACCCAAAGGGGTGATGGTCAGTCATGGCAATTTATTGGCTAATGAGAAAGCCATTGCTGAGGGGATGCAACTCACTGAGCAGGATGTATTGGTAAGCTGGTTGCCTCTTTTTCATGATATGGGCCTAATTGGGGGGCTATTACAGCCCATTTATACTGGCTACAAGTTGATACTTTGCTCACCGCGTTATTTTATGGAGCGTCCAGCACGGTGGTTACAGCTCATTGATCAGTATCAGGCAACCATCAGTGGTGGGCCAGATTTCTCATATCGCTTGTGTATCGAACGCATTAAAGATAAGCAAGTAGCTGATCTTAATCTCAGTAGTTTGCGTGCATTTTTCTCGGGTGCAGAGCCTATTCGTCACGACACGCTGCTCAATTTTGCTGAAAAATATGCCCCGTTGGGCTTTAAGGCCAGTGCTTTGTACCCTTGTTATGGCTTGGCGGAAGGCACGTTATTTGTCACCGGCAGTATTCCCGCTCAAGGTGCGGTTATCACGGCGTTCGACAACCGCGCATTGGCATCGGGCAAAGCCATTTTGCAACACGCACAAGATAGCAGAGATACGCAAGATTACAGCCATCAAGTGAGCTGTGGTGTGGCGGCCAGTGAGCACCAAGTGCGCATCACTTGCCCATCAAGTTACGATGAAGTTACAGAGGGCGGAATTGGTGAAATCTGGGTCAGCGGCCCAAGCATCGCATTAGGTTATTGGCGAAACGAACAGGCCACACAAGAAACGTTTGTAGAGCATGTTGGTAAGCGCTGGTTAAGAACCGGTGACGTGGGTTACTTTTACGCTGGGCAGCTATATATATCAGGCCGTCAAAAAGATTTGATCATCATGAATGGCCACAACGTGTACCCACAAGATATTGAGCGTGCGATAGAAGATGCATTGAGTTTTGTGCGCCAAGGTCGTGTGTCGGCTTTTCCAGTGCCCAGTGAACAAAGTGGCGAGGGTATTGGCATTGCGATTGAAACGGCCAACGTGTATCGCAATGAGGTGCCAGCAGAACAAACAGCGCTGATTGTCAGAGACTTTATCATTGAGCAATTTGGAAACTGCCCTGAGCTGGTATTGCTACTTGACCAAGGAGGGTTGCCAAAAACCTCAAGTGGCAAGTTGCAGCGCAGTGCATGTATGAAGTTGTTGAACGAGGATAAATTGGCAACTTATGGCGCCTTTACGCTTGTAGACTTGCAGCAGTTATCAACTTGCCACGGTGGGGATGATCAACACCAATGGGATGACCTAGCGCGCGGCTTAGCAGACATGTGGCAAAATGTGTTGCGCTACCCAGTTAATCACAATGAGATAGACTTTTTTGCCCTCGGGGGCAGTTCAATAAAAGCGGCTTTATTGTTGGCAAAAGTGCAGGAAGCGTATCATTGCCAAATAGATCCAACCGCCGTTTTCGCAGCGCATAAATTTGGTGATTTTTGCCAATTGGTGCGTGACAGCATCGCCACGGGTGAGCAGCAACATGTTATCCCTGCGCTGGCACAAAGCACCTATCCACTGAGTGCTCAGCAGCAAAGACAATTATTCCTATGGCAGCTAGAACCGCTGAGCAGTGCCTATCATATTGGCGCGAGCTTAACATTACATGGAGACGTAAACGAGGCGCACTTACAAGCAGCAGTTGCTCATGTTTTAGCGCAACAAGGTGTATTGCGCCACGCATATGGAAAGGATGAGCAAGGCCAATGGCAGCAGCAATTAACGCAGCAAACGCTTAATTGGCAGTGCGTTGATCACAGTCAACAGCACGACTCAGCACAAACCAGTGTATGGCGCCAAGCTTTTTACCAGCAGCCATTTGCACTTGAACGTGGTGAAAACTTCAGAGCGGCACTGGTCAAGCAACCAGAAAACCGCTATCAGCTGGTGTTAGTTATGCACCATATTGCCAGTGATGCGTGGAGTTTTGACTTGGTATTGGCTGATATCAGCCGTAATTATCAGTTGCTGTGTGAAGGTAAAGCACTGACAACAGCATCTTCTCAAGTGAATTATGGTGATTTCTCTGCTTGGCAGCAGCAGTGGCTAACAAGCGCTGACGCGCAAAAGCAATTGGCCTATTGGCAAGCGCAATTACAAAGTAACGACGATGAAGAGTTGCTTGTTCCTCAGCACCCAAGGCAAGCGAATGGACCTGCGCCAATGCAAAGCCAAACGGTGCAGCTGTCATATCAAGAAGTTGAAAAGTTACAGGCGCTTGCTCATAGTCACGGCGCGAGCTTGTTCATGTTGTTGCTCAGTAATTTACAGGTATTTTTCTACCGCTATACGGGTAAGCGCAAGCCGCGTATCGGTGTACCGGTTGCCAACCGTCGCTGTTCAGAATTGCACTCCTTGATGGGCTTTTTCATCAATACCTTAGTGCAGCGCAACGAGCTGTCGGCGCAGCAAAGTTTTATTGAGGTGTTGTCTGCAACCAAGGTGCATGCCATCAATGCACAAAAAAATCAGGACTTGCCATTTGAAAAGCTGGTCGAGGTGATAAACCCTGATCGCAGTCTTGGGCAGAATCCACTGTTTCAAGTGATGTTTAATCACCTTGAACAAGATGTGCAACAAGCACTGGATTTACCCGGTGTTGAGGTTGAAAAAGTGGTGGCGCTGCAAGATCAAGCGCAATTTGATCTAAGCATCGATTCACGCCTACTTAATAGCGGTGAGCTCATACTCGAGTTTCAGTACAATGCAGCGCTGTATAACACCGAGTATATGCATGCCGTGACGTCGGCATTTGTTGTGCTATTGAACGAGATCGTGACTGCGCCACAAAACGCAATTGGCAATTTGGCCATTCACTCTCAACAAGCAGCTGCCTTACAGTTGGGTCAAGGCGAAAAAATTAGCTTACCGGATACATCTTGGCTGCAAAATATCAGTGATCTTGCACAGCGAGATCCCACGCGTACCGCAGTGATATTTAATGACCAACACTACAGCTTTGAATGGTTGGAGCATACGTCAAATCGTCTGGCTCATGGCTTAATTGAAAAAGGGTTAGGCATTGAGTCCGTGGTTGGGGTAATGCAAAGCCGTAAGCCATTGATGCTGGCGAGCACCTTAGCCTGCTTGAAAGCGGGTGCCGCGTATTTGCCACTGGATAAACAATTCCCAGCAGATAAATTACAGCACATGCTCAATGACAGTGGCTGCCAAGCTATTATCAGTGACGAAGTTCAATTGGCGGTTGCTTTTGAAGGCGCATTGTTATCACCGCAAACTCTCTTGAGTGAGCAGCACCAACACATATCACTCCCTGAGGTTGAGCATCATGCAAATCAAACCGCTTATTTAAATTATACCTCGGGCTCAACAGGTAAGGCGAAAGGTGTGGCTATCGAACTGGGTGCACTTGCGCACTATATCGAGTCAGCTAAGCGCTTTATTAACTTGCAAGCGAATGATGTGGTATTGCAATTTGCCACGGCAAACTTTGATGCATTTGTCGAACAGTTATTCCCAACTTGGGCTGTGGGCGGTGCGGTATTGCTGCGTGGAGATGCGCTTTGGGATGCCGATACCCTGTACCAACAAGCACAAAAACACGATGTCGCTGTGATGGATTTAAGTGCTGCTTATTGGCGTAGCATCAGCGCGAGTTGGGCACGCAAAGCACAGCAGGCCGCGTTGGACTTGCCAAAACTACGTCAAGTTCACTCTGGGGGTGAAGCCATGTCTGTTGCGGGGATCCAAGATTGGCAAAACACCGGCTTGTCTCATGTGCGGTTATTAAACACTTATGGGCCGACAGAAATCGTGGTAGAGGCAGCGATCCACCCCTGCCAAGACTTTACTGCGCGTGAGGGTCAATCAGTGCCGCTAGGCCATGCTTTGGCGGGGCGTAAACTTTACGTATTGGATGACAACCTCGAAGTTGTTTCCAATGGGCAAGTAGGTCAGTTGTATGTTGGCGGCGATATTTTAGCGCGCGGTTATTGGGCGCAGCCAGAGATGACGGCTACGCGCTTTATTGCAGATCCTTTCTGTGATGAGGGCGCACGTATGTATGCCACAGGTGATTTAGTCAGTTGGCAAGGCAATGACTTGATGTATCACGGTCGTAATGACCATCAGGTGAAAGTACGTGGCTTTAGAGTAGAGCTGGGCGAAATTGAACAGCACCTAAGCCAGTTGCCTGAGGTGGAAATGGCAGTCGTAGTCACTGAACAGCAAGCCCATGGCCTAGGATTGATAGCTTATATTCAAAGCGCCAAATTCGCAGATGACACATTCGCTGACAAGCTAAAACGAGCATTAAGTGAGCGCTTGCCAACCTACATGGTGCCGGGCGACATCATAGTGTTAGAAAAACTTCCAGTTAACGCCAGTGGCAAACTGGAACGTCAGCAGTTACCAAAAGTAGCGCGAGCCGCACAGCAGGTCGAGCTTGCCCAGAATGGAACCGAGCAGCTCATCGCGGATATTTGGCAAAAGCACCTTAAAACTGAAGATATCGACAGGCATGCCAACTTCTTTGATGTTGGCGGTCACTCGCTGCTGTTGATGGCCGTGTATGAAGAGTTGAAGCTTCAATACCCTAACTTACAAATGACGGAGCTGTTTGCCCATCCGAGCATAGCCAGTTTGGCCGTGTTACTCGGTGGTGCACAATCAAAATCAGCCCCAGTTACAACGAATAAACCAACTGGCGCGAAACAAAAACGCGGCATGGGCGCGATTGCAGCGCGTAAAAGAAAAGCAAGAGAATCATAACAATGTCAGAAAGTAATTATAGTGAACTAGATATTGCCATCGTCGGTATGGCAGGCAGCTTCCCAGATGCACAAAACGTCGATGCGCTGTGGGAAAATGTGCGTGACGGGCACTGTGCAGTGCAAGATTTAGACGACGAGACACTGCGAGCGGCGGGCGTAAGCGAGGAAGATCTAGCACATCCTGATTATGTAAAACGCGGTATTCCATTTTCTGGCATGGCGCAATTTGATGCCGCATTTTTTGGTTATACGCCAAAGGAAGCGGCACAGCTTGATCCACAGCAACGGGTATTTTTGCAAACCTGTTGGCATGCGTTGGAGCATGCGGGTATTACTACTGGGAGCAGTAACTTCACTGGTGTGTTTGCCGGTTGTGGTGTCCCTGCGTACTTGTTACAGAACTTACTCGGGGATAGCCAACAAGACATCACCAGCTTGTTAGCGCTGACCAATGGCAATGATAAAGACTCTTTGGCAACTCGAGTGAGTTACGAACTGGACCTAACGGGCCCGGCTGTTACAGTGCAAACCGCGTGTTCAACGTCTTTAGTCGCGGTACATATGGCATGTCGCTCACTGCAAAACTATGAGTGTGATTCGGCACTTGCAGGTGGTGTTTGGCTCAATTTAAATCATCAACAAGGCTATCATGCCCCTGCGGGTGGCAGCTTATCACCATCTGGGCAGCTGAGCGCATTTGGTGAACACGCCGATGGGATCCTAATTGGTAGTGGCAGCGCGGCCGTTGTACTTAAGCGCGTTGAAGATGCGATTGAGCAAGGTGACAATATACTTGCGGTGATCAAAGGATCAGCTATTAACAATGACGGTAAAGAAAAAGTAGGCTATACCGCACCAAGTGTGACAGGCCAAGCTGGCGCCATTGAAGCGGCGCTCGAATTTGCTGATATTGAGCCAAGCTCGGTTGGCTATATTGAAACCCATGGCACAGGTACAACCTTAGGCGACCCCATCGAAATTGCCGCATTGAGCCGCGCTTATGGCCAGTGTGACAAGCAGCAAATCGCAATCGGTTCAATCAAAGCCAATATCGGCCACTTGGATTCGGCTGCGGGGGTTACTGGGCTTATCAAAGCAGTACAAGCACTGCGTCACAAAACGCTACCTCCGAGTTTGCACTGCGAGCCTCTCAACAGCAAGATTGACTTTGCTGACAGTCCGTTTTACGTCAATACCCAATTGCAGCCATGGCACAGTGACTCGGTACGCCGAGCGGCGGTCAGCTCACTGGGGATGGGTGGAACCAATGCGCATGTCATTTTAGAAGAATACAATGCACCTGCGGCTTCTTACAATCAAACAACGCCATGGCATATCTTACCGCTCTCTGGTAATACGCAATCATCCCTTGAAGCACAGCGACAAGCCTTAGCGATTAAACTTCAACAAAGTTCAGATAACTTAGCGCTGATCGCAGCACAATTGCAGCATAATCGTACAGTACACCCGGTTCGTCATGCGGTGGTTGCCGACAGTGCAGAGCAGGCACAGCAGTTATTGATGCGCGATATTCACGGTGACAAAACCAGCGCGGTTCAGGTAGCGTTGATGTTCTCAGGTCAAGGTTCACAATATGTCACGATGGCCCAGCCGCTGTTAAAACATGTTCCAGAATTCAAACTTCAGTTTGACGCAGTTGTCGCATTATTTGATGCGGGTTTACAAGATGAGCTACGCCGTGTCTTTACCCCAAATGATGATGAGGTGCTAGCAGCTAATCAGTTACTTGGGCAAACCCGTGTGACGCAACCTGCATTATTTGTCGTGGCCTATGCGATGGCTAAGTGTTATCAAGTGCACGGCATCCATATTGAGGCTATGTTGGGACACAGTGTTGGCGAGTATGTGGCAGCGTGTTTGAGCGAAGTGATGAGTTTGGAAACAGCTGTGAAGCTAGTGACAGCCCGTGGTGAAGCGCTGCAAAAAATGGCGCCCGGTGCGATGCTTTCAGTGATGAGTGATGCGCCAAGTTTGCAACCCTATTTAAATGCTCAGTTAGATATTGCAGCTTGCAATAGTCCGAGTAATACGGTTGTAGCGGGCAGCAAAGAAGCCATAAAAGCTTTGCAAAGTGAGCTAAAATCCGCTGATATCAGCGTGACGCGACTCCATGTGTCCCATGCTTTCCACAGTCACCTCACTGAGCCTGTGTTGGAAGAGTTTTCTGAGGTGCTAAAACAGGTGCAATTAAATGCCCCACAAACACCATTTGTTTCAAATGTCACTGGCACTTGGATCACACCAGAGCAAGCTACATCGCCTCAGTATTGGCTTGATCATATTCGCCAAGCGGTGAATTTTGTCGATGGCGTGAAAACCCTAGCCGCACAATGTAATGTGCTGATCGAAGCTGGCCCGGGAGATACCCTGCAAAAGTTGGCTGCACAATCAGTGAATGATGATGTCACGGTCTTAAATTCGATTGCTCATGCGCGAGATTTAAAAGCGCCAGTGCCTCCCTTTGTGAAAACGCTGGCAAAATTGTGGCAATTGGGCGTCGAGGTCAACTGGTCACAAGTTTCTGCACATCCACACAATACAGAAATCGCCTTTCCAGCATACCAGTTTGATACAACAGAGTACTGGGTTGATGCAAAAACCAATACGGCATCTGCCGTACCTGTCAGCACCAGTACTGGGCCTGAGCTGTTAGCACCAATTTGGCAGCAACAACTTAATTCTGCCGCATTGGCCCCGAACTTAGAGGGCGAAAAAGTGGTGATGATTGCCACTGACGCGCCACTGTGTTCACAGATAAGTGCAGCGCTGGCTGGCTCTGGTGCAGCAGTGACTGTGGTGTGGCAAGGCGAGTCATTCAGTGCCCTTGAGCAGGGGCAATACCGTGTAAATTGCCAAGACCAAAGTCAGTTGAATGAGTTGCATGAGCAACTTGGCGGCTTCGATCGCATAGTGGATTGCCGTTTGTTAGACGCGCAAAACTGTGGTTATCAACTTCTTCTACCTCTTGCTAAGTGGTTATTGGGCCAAGGCACAATGCACTGGACTGTGGTTGCGAGTGAGTTATTCAGTGTGCTGGGAGAAGAAACTGTATCTGCAGACAAGGCAACTGCACTGGGTATCACACGAGTGATAGGCATGGAACAGGCTGCCATTCGTTGTCAGTTGCGAGAGGTGTCGGTTGCACAGCGTGATGCGACACAATCAAATATTGCAATGCAGCTGGTTGAGGATTTGGGCAATGACGCGACGGAAGTTGCGTACCGTGGGCGCCAGCGCTTTATTCTGACCGAGCAAGTAGTGCCGAAAGTGGATGCTTTGGTAAACTCAGTATCGACGCCAGTGACCTTTATCACTGGTGGATTGGGCGGGGTTGGTCTGGTATTGGCTAACCTATTGGCGGCCCAAGGCCACGCTGTTATCTTGCAAACTCGCGGTGAATTTCCTGCAAGTGAGCGTTGGTCTGAACTATTGAATGGCGATGACGTCGATGACAAACTGGCGAACCAGATCCGTGCTTTACAATCACTTAAAGCCAATGGTGCGCGTGTCGCTGTCGTTACGGCGGATGTACTTGATATTGCCAGTTTAAATGTCGCAATTAGCCACGCAGAGCAGTCTCTTGGTCGTATCACTCAAGTGATCCACGCCGCTGGACTGCCTGGAGGTGGGATGCTTGCTCAAGTAACCGCAGAGCAGGCTGCACAAAGTATGGCTGCGAAAACTCGCGGTACTGATAATTTGTTAGCCGCGTTTAAAGCGCACACTCTTGAACGCATGATTTTGTGTTCATCACTGGCGTCAGTACTTGGCGCTATGGGTCAAAGTGACTATTGTGCAGCCAATAGTTACCTCGATGCGGTCGCGATGCAGTCACATCCTTTCTTAGTGCAGTCGATTAACTGGGATGCGTGGGCAAATATTGGTATGGCAGCAGGACACAGTGTCGGTGAAGACTTTGGTATTAATGAGGCTGCAGCGCAAATTTTACTAGCGGGTATTGCGCAATCGCAAGCGTCGCAATTGTATGCGGCAAGTTTATCGTGGCAAGCGCGTGCAGATAAAGTTGCAGAACTAACGGAAAAGTTAATGCAAGCAACCACCTCAGTACCGAAAGGCCACAAACGCCCTGACTTAGATACGGAGTTTGAAGCACCAGAAAGCGAGTTAGAGTTGCAACTAGCCGCGATATGGGGGGAGTTTTTAGGGTTTGATGAAATCGGTATTTTTGACAACTTATTTGAGTTAGGAGGCGATTCTCTTATCGCCATTCAAATGTTGGCGAAGGTCAAACAGCAGTTTGCGGTAGAAATCGAGCCGGCCACCTTTTTTGAAGATCCCAATTTAGACAATCTCACCTTCCTGATCGAAGAGCAGTTGCTCCAAGAGTAAGCGAGTATTCGCAGCACATAGGACACTTTTTTGGAGGCCTTTTTGGCCTCCTGCTTTATTTTTTTCCTTTCCCAACGTCTAGCTGGCATCAAGAGCTATTTTACCAACACATCAAAGCAAAATTCGATGTAACTACCACAGCCATAAATTCAAACTCATCAGCCTAAAAAGACAGCTTGTCTGTTTTTTGCCGCTGCATGTGGTTGTGAATGCGAGTAGGTATTTGGCCAAAACATATTGCAATACGGTTGAGTTAGAGCGCAGTGAGCCGCTCAACTTTGAGCGAAAAATTCAAATTAGCAGTGCACAATAATAGATAGTCAGGTGGGATCAGCATGAGCGAGCAAAAGCGCAGAAGAAGACGCGAGCGCGGTGGCGCATTAACTGAAGAGCAGCAACTAAAATTAAAAGCCAAGTTGGCAGACAGTCAGGCCAGAGCACAACAAAACCAGTTAGAGATCCGCCAAGACAGAGCTGCAAAGGTCCCGTTAACGCCGGCTCAACAGAGATTGTGGACTGCGTGGCAGTTAGACCCAGAAGACAGCGTGTACAACTTAGCTGGTACACTGACTTTCCAAGGGCAATTAAATAAAGCTTGGGTACAAGCTGGATTTACCCACTTGGTTGCAAAACACGGTATCTTGAATAGCCGATTTAGTGTTGAGCACGACGCCACAGTACAGCAGCTACAAAGCGAGAGCGCGTTTACCTTTGTTGATGTACCTAGCCAATCGGATAGTGCACAGCAAGCATTCGAAATTGCCGATCAACCTTTTGATTTGACTGCTGAGCCACTACTGCGAGTTGCACTATTAGAGTCACAAGGGGAGTGTACCTTACTCGTTGTTATGCATCATATTGTGACTGATGGTACATCAATGCAGCAGCTGTTTAATGAATTTATTCAAGCCTATGCTTTGTTGCAAAACCACCAAAGTTTACCTGAGGTTGAATCCAAAGCCGATTATTTAGATTATGCCTTATGGCTCGCCAAGCAGGATCAAACTGAACTGCTGGAAAAGCAGCTAGCTGGTTGGCAAGCGGCGCTTGGCGATGACTTTGAACCTTTAAGGTTGCCCGCAAATAGTCTCGCAAGACAAGGTGGCAACTATCCGATCACGACACAGTCTCTAGCGTTGCCAACGGCGCTTTGGCAGCAAGTGCAAGCGCTCACCAAACAACACCAAGTGACGCCTTATTTGGTCTTGCTCAGTGCATTTCAATACTTGTTGCACCGCTATAGTGACCAAAGTGATGTTAAAGTTGGGGTGCCAATTGCCAACCGTCACCATGCACAAACACATGGATTAATTGGTTTTTTTATCAATACTCAAGTGGTGAGATTGGAAGTTGATCCGCAAGATAACTTTGCAACGTTACTGGAAAAAGCCAAGTCATTTTCACAATTTGCACAAGCAAATCAGGATTTGCCATTTGAACATTTGTTGGATGCTATCAAGCCGCCGCGTAGTACCGGCAGTCACCCATTATTTCAGGTCATGTTCAACTACTTAAAGCGTGATAAAGGTGCTATGGATGCACTGCAAGGGGTCTCGCTCAAAGATACCCAAGCGCTGCGTTTTTCGATGCCGTTTGACTTGCAATTGGATGTGATCGAGGAAGTGACAGGCGCAACCACCTTGCACCTGTATTACGCCAACACCTTATACAGCGAAGCGTTTGCTAAGCATTGTTTGGATGAACTTGCAGCCTTGCTCTTGGCGGTATCAAACCACCCGAGCGCTCCACTGCAATACTTAGACTGGTATCCACAACATAGACAGCAATGTTTAGAGTCTTTTTCCGAAGGTGCTTCGGCTTTTCCTTGGCAGCACTCAATCCCTGACATCATTAGCGAGCAAGCGCAAAAAACGCCTCAGCACAGTGCTTTGATCTTCGCTGGCGAACATCTTAGTTACGCCAAATTTGAACAATATACCAATCAGTTGGCAAACTGGTTAATTGCTCAAGGTGTTGGTCGGGAAGATCAAATTGGGGTGTACTTTGACCGTAGTTTCGAAATGGTCATCGCCTTGATTGGGGTGATGAAAAGTGGCGCAGCTTATGTGCCCCTAGATCCTAATTTACCTGCCGACCGCGTTGACTATATTGCCCAAAATAGCACCTTTAAACTGGTACTGGGAAATCGGGACGGTGCGCAGTTTAATGTACCCTATTTTAATTGGTCTGAACTTGCAAAAACGTTGACATCTCAAGAGGGGGCATACCCGAGTGTGACCATTTTACCTGAACAAGCCGCTTACGTTATTTATACTTCTGGCTCGACTGGTAAACCAAAAGGCGTGATCAACAATCATCACGCTCTATACAACCGTATCAGCTGGCAAGATCAAGCTTATCCAATCGGCAGGGAAGATCGCGTATTACAAAAAACACCTTATGGATTTGATGTGTCTGTGTGGGAGTTTTTCTGGCCATTAATGCGCGGCGCCACCCTCGTCGTAGCGGAGCCTGAAATACATAAAGAACCCCGCGAATTGGCATTGCTTATCCAAGCTCAGCAAGTGACTCTGTTGCACTTTGTTCCCTCAATGTTACAGGCCTTTATCAGCGAACCAAAGGCCTCACACTGCGACAGCATTCGCCACATTATTTGTAGTGGTGAAGCATTGCCCGCAGCACTGCAGGCAGATGCATTAAAGCTATTGCCTGACCTTGAAATTCACAATTTATATGGTCCGACTGAAGCTGCTATCGATGTCAGTTATTACGAATGTGACGGCCGTGCCGATAAAGCTGTACCGATTGGCAAGCCGATCGCAGGGTGTGAACTTTGGGTGCTTGACCAGCAACTAAACTTAAGCCCGATCGGTGCTGTTGGTGAATTGTATATAGGCGGTATCGGTTTGGCACGAGGCTATGCAAACCGTCCAGATCTCAGCGCTGAGCGCTTTGTTGCCAATCCATTTGCGACAGATGGCAGTCGTTTGTATCGCAGTGGTGACTTAGTGCGTTGGAGTGAGCAGGGCGAGCTTGAATATCTAGGGCGAACCGATCATCAGGTTAAGATCCGTGGTCTGCGTATTGAGCTGGGGGAAATAGAAACCCAGCTGTTTGCACAGCCTGGTGTTAAAGAAGCGGTTGTGGTTGCTATCGAGGGTCCAAATGGTGGTGCCCGTTTGGCAGCCTATGTCAGTGGTGAGTCACTGGATGACAGCCAATTACAACAAGGCTTGAGTGACGCACTCCCAGATTACATGGTGCCAAGTAGCATTATGGTCATGGAGTCTCTACCACTGAGCAGCAATGGTAAGGTTGACCGAAAAGCGTTGCCTGAGCCGACACTGCAAACACAAACAGCCTATCAGGCACCACAAGGTGAGCGCGAGGAATTGTTGTGTCAAACTTGGCAGCAGGTGCTTGGACACAGCCCCATTGGTCGTGATGACAACTTCTTTGCACTGGGCGGTGATTCCATTCTCAGCCTACAAATCGTTGCTGCGATGCGCCAGCATGGTTTTGCTTTGAGTGCCAAGCAAGTCTTTGAGGCACCGACGATAGCGCAATTGGCCATCGAGCTAAGTGAACTCAGTGACGAAGATAAAATCCCGCAAGTAGTCAGTGGTGCAGCACCTCTGTTACCCATTCAACAGGCCTACTTTGCAAGACAGCCAAGCAATGTGAATCACTGGAACCAAGCGATCCGTTTAACACCGCCGGCACCAATTA